>CALHDX010000112.1:0-33743 GCA_938023105.1 uncultured Atopobium sp. | reverse complement strand
CACCAGAAGAGAAATTACAAATTTCTGAGTTAGTTTCTGGACTTTCTGAGCCACTCAAGTCAACGGCTTATAAAGCGATTGAAGCAAGTTTTAGACAAAAAAAGAGTCTTTAGTCTAATCTGTCACTAATCTGTCCTTAAATCTCTTTACAGAGCCTCTCAGATACCAAATATTACTGTTTAAACAATGAAATTTCTCTGTGCCGAGTTGATTTTGGCGATTTCATAGTAAAATACCTATATCATTCCGCTCACAATTGAAGAGAGGACTTACGTGGCAAAAGAAAATAAGTATGACGGTACAGAGATTAAGATCCTTGAAGGCCTTGAGGCTGTTCGTAAGCGTCCAGGTATGTATATTGGTACAACTTCAGCTTCTGGTCTGCATCACCTTGTTTGGGAGATTGTAGATAACTCAGTCGATGAGGCAATGGCTGGTTATTGCTCCAAAATTAAGGTAACCGTTCATCCAGATAACTCTATTTCTGTTGAAGATAATGGTCGTGGTATTCCTGTAGACCTTCATCCCCAGAAAAAGATCCCAACTCTTGAGGTTGTTCTTACTATCCTTCATGCAGGTGGTAAGTTTGATAACGACTCATACAAATTTTCTGGTGGACTTCATGGCGTAGGTGTTTCTGTTGTAAATGCTCTTTCTAAGAAGCTTGTTGCACAGGTTAAGCGTGATGGCAAAATTTATGAGATGGTCTTTGAGCGCGGTAAAACCGTTCAGAAGATGAAGGAAATTGGTACTTCTAAGACTACAGGTACCATTATTACCTTCTGGCCAGATGACATGATTTTTGAGACCACCACGTATAACTTTGATACACTTCGCGACCGTCTCCAGGAAACCGCATTCCTTAACAAGAACCTTAAAATTACTCTTGTTGATGAGCGCGAGCTTACTCCTCGCCAGGTTGATTACCAGTATATTGGTGGAATCATTGACTTTGTTAAGTATCTTAATGACGAGAAAACTGTTTTACCAGGACTTTCTCGCCCAATTTATATTGAAGGTAAATCTGATCCTGATGCCCCTATATCGCAGATGGGTGTGGTCGAGGTTGCACTTCAGTGGAATACTGAGTTCAGCGATAGAACTCTCTCGTTTGCAAATGGTATTTTCACTGAGGAAGGCGGAATGCACCTTGAGGGATTCCGTACCGCTCTCACTAAGGTAGTAAATGATTACGGCACCAGGCAGGGAATTCTTAAAGAGAAAGATCCTAAGCTTGAGGGAGGCGATATTCGCGAGGGCTTAACTGCTGTTATTTCAGTTAAGCTGCCAGATCCTCAGTTTGAAGGACAGACAAAGGCAAAACTTGGTAGTTCTTACATGAGAACTCTTACCAACAAGATTGTTACTCAGGGTCTCTCAGAGTACCTTGAGGAGCATCCTAACCAGGCAAAAGAGATTCTCAAGAAAGCATCTCAGGCTGCAAAAGGCCGTCTTGCTGCTCGTAAAGCTCGTGAAGCAACACGCCGTAAGGGACTTCTTGAGTCAGCTGCTCTTCCTGGAAAGCTTGCAGACTGTTCCGTTCGCGATGCAGAGATGACTGAGCTCTTCATCGTCGAGGGTGACTCCGCAGGTGGTTCTGCAAAGATGGCACGTGACCGTTCTATCCAGGCAGTTCTTCCACTTCGCGGAAAGATTTTGAACGTTGAGCGCGTACAGGCTCACCGCGCACTTTCTTCTGACACTATTACATCGTTGATTACCGCTATTGGTACTGGTGTTGGAGATGAATTTAATATTGAGAAAGCTCGTTATCACAAGATTGTCATCATGACCGATGCTGATGTTGATGGCTCTCACATTAGAATTCTTCTGCTTACCTTCTTCTATCGTTACATGAAGCCAATGATTGATGCAGGTTATATCTACGTTGCTCAGCCTCCTCTGTATCAGATTAAGCCAAAGGGTAAAAAGAACGGTAAATACATCTATACCGATGAAGAACTTGCTCTTGAGACAAAGAAGTTTGAGGACAACACCAAGTTCACCATTCAGCGTTATAAGGGTCTTGGTGAGATGGACCCAGAGCAGCTTTGGGCAACCACTATGGAGCCAAAGAACCGCATTCTTCTTAAGGTAACCATCGATGATGCTCTTGCTGCTGATCGCGCGGTCTCTGACCTTATGGGCAACCAGGTTGAGAAGCGTAAAGACTTCATCCAAACACATGCAAAAGACGTCCGCTTCCTGGACATTTAATGGTTTCTCGCTAAATCATTAGATAGAAAATGAAAGGGTAACTTGTGGCAGACGATAAAAATATGAATGATGATCTTTTTGGTGCAGACGAGGATCAAGACCTTGATACACAAAACGATATGGATGAAGAATACGAAGATGACGAGGTAGAAGAAGACTCTGACGAGTTTGACCCAGAGACTGGGGAAAATTTAATAACGGGAGAAACTTCACACATTATCTCTGATGAGGCTGGTACTCGTCTTGACCTCTCAGACATTCACGGTGGCACGCTTAAGCCAACCGATTTGTCCTCAGAGATGAAGACTTCCTTCCTCGAGTATTCCATGTCCGTTATTGTTGCTCGTGCACTTCCAGATGTTCGAGACGGCCTTAAGCCTGTTCACCGCCGTATTTTGTACGCAATGAGCGAGGCTGGCATTACGCCAAACCGCCCACATAAGAAGTCTGCATGGGCAGTCGGTGAAGTCATGGGTAAGTACCACCCACACGGTGACTACGCTATCTATGATTCTATGGTCCGTATGTCTCAGGATTTCTCGATGAGACTTCCTCTGATTGATGGTCACGGAAACTTTGGTTCTATCGACGGCGATCCACCAGCAGCAATGCGTTATACCGAGGCACGTCTTACCAGAAGTGCTATGGAGATGCTGGCAGAGCTTAACAAGAACACCGTTGATCTTCAGTCAAACTATGATGAGTCTCTGACAGAGCCTGCAGTTCTTCCTGCTCGTTTCCCAAACCTTTTGGTTAACGGTTCTTCAGGTATTGCAGTTGGTATGGCCACCAACATTCCTCCTCACAACCTTGGTGAGGTTACTAACGCTGTCTGCATGATGATTGAGAACCCTGACGTTACCACTGAGGAGCTCATGACCGTTCTACCTGGTCCTGACTTCCCAACAGGCGGCATCATCATGGGTACTCAGGGCATCAAGGACGCCTACGAGACTGGTCGCGGTTCTATTACCGTTCGCGCAAAAGTTCACGTTGAACAGGTCAAGAGCGGTCGCCAGCGCCTTGTTGTTACCGAGATTCCTTACCAGGTTAACAAAGGTCTTCTTCAGGAGAAGATTGCTCAGGCAGTCAACGAGAAGAAAATTGAAGGCATCTCTGACATGCGCGACGAGTCCAACCGTAAGGGTATGCGCATCGTCTTGGATCTCAAGCGTGATGCTGTTCCACAGGTTGTTTTGAATAACCTGTACAAGAAGACTCAGCTTCAGTCCAACTTTGGCATCATTGACCTGGCCTTGGTTGACGGTGTTCCTCGCACCCTTTCTCTTCGCGAGATTCTTCGTCACTACATTGATCACCAGATTGATGTTGTACGCCGTCGTACTGAGTTTGACCTGGACAAGGCACAGAAGCGTGTCCACATTTTGGAAGGCCTTCTGACCGCAGTTGATAACATTGACGAGATTGTCCACATCATCCGCAGCTCGCAGGATGATGCTGAGGCAAAGAAGCGCATGAACGAGCGTTTTGGTCTGGATGAGATTCAGGGCGAGGCAATCCTTCAGATGCGTCTGCGCCGCCTCACTGGTCTTGCTCGTCAGGATCTTGTTGACGAGATTTCCCAGCTCAGACTTGATATTGCCTACTACGAGGATCTTCTTGCTCACGAGGAAAAGATTCTGGCTGTTATTGCCGATGAGCTCCGAGAGATTTCCAACCGCTATGCTGACAAGCGTCGTACGCAAATCTCTGACCAGGATATTCAGAACCTGGACGTCGAGGATCTTATCGCTGAAGAGGATATGGTTGTTACCGTTACTCACGCAGGTTACGTAAAGCGCGTTCCTGTTGAGATTTATCGTTCTCAGAAGCGCGGCGGCAAGGGTGTTCAGGGCGTCTCTCTCAAAGAGAACGATTTTGTCGAGAACCTCTTTGTTGCTTCTACCCACGATTACGTGCTGTTCTTTACCAACTTTGGTAAGGTGTACCGCCTCAAGGTCCACGAGCTTCCGGTTGGTAACAGAACTACTAAGGGCAGCGCCATCATCAATGTCATCGAGACACTTGCAGAGGGCGAGAAGGTCAAGGCAGTTATTACTACCCGCGACTTCCCAGAAGACAACTACCTGATGTTTGCTACTAAGCAGGGAATGGTCAAGAAGACTGCAATGTCTGAGTACGACCGTACCCGCAAGGACGGCCTCATTGCTATCAACCTCAAGGATGGCGACGAGCTGGTTAACGTCCGTCGTGTCCACCCAGGTGACAAGGTTGTTCTGTGCTCCTCTGATGGCAAGGCAATCCTGTTTGACGAGGCAGAGGCAAGAAGCATGGGCCGTGGTACCTCAGGCGTTCGTGGCATTACGCTCAAGGGCGATGCGACTATGCTTGGCATGGAAATTACCAACGGCAACGGTGACCTTTTCGTTATTACCGAGAAGGGCTACGGAAAGCGTACGGCAATTTCTGAGTATCCAGTTCACAAGCGTGGTGGACAGGGCGTCTTTACCATCACAATGACGGAGAAGAAGGGTAACCTGGTTGCCTGCCGCGTTGTTGGTCCTCAGCATGAGATTATGATCATGTCCGAGGAGGGTGTTGTAATCCGCGTCAAGGCTGGCGATATCTCCAAGCTTGGCCGCTCTACTCAGGGCGTTAAGGTTATGAACCTCTCTGGTACTGACGTTGTTTCTGCGGTTGCTCGTATGGTTGCTCACAAGAAGAAGGCTCCAAAACACGCAGAAAACCAAGGTATGCTTGATCTGATGGCAGCAGGCGCTCGTGATGCTGATGAGGCAGAGTCTGTTGACCTCGGAGATGAAGAGGAAGTACTGGACGATTCACTGCTGGATGATGACGAATAAGCATTTCAGCTATACGTAATTTGAAGAGCTCGGGAGGCAATTCTCCTGAGCTCTTTTCGTTTACCGAGAAAATCAGCGCGCTAACGGTAATGTTTTTTATATAAAAGATAAGTCAGTTGTTTAAAAACTCGCTCTAGAGCAGGACTTATGAGAAATCCTCAGGAGAGACATCCTCAATAAACTGGTGGAAATCCTCAAGCTCTTGGGCCTGAACGTCCTTCTCGACATCAGTAAAGTCTGGAGCGGCAGCAATTTCTAGAACGCTCTCGTCAGCAAAGATGGGAGCGTTTGTTCTTACTGCCAGCGCAATTGCATCGGACGGACGAGCGTCCACGTAAATATGCTCTCCCTCTTTAGAGATGAGCTCAATTTGCGAGAAGAACGTGGTGCCGCGGACGCCTACAATGCGCACGCTTTTAATATCTGCATCTAAAGAATCAAGAACGGAGCGGAGAAGGTCATGTGTCAGAGGTCTCTCGGTAGATTCTTGATCAATACCTAGGCTGATAGCAGATGCCTCAATGTTGCCAATTTTGATAGGAAGACTTAAAGAAGAGACGCCGCGTGGGTCATGAAGACGCAGGACAATAACGGAAGAGATTGGTCCTCCTCCGACAACAACTGTCTGTATGTCCATACGTTTTAATGACACAAAAACTCCAAAAAGCACGCTATTTATCAATCTTTGGGCAGATAGTCTACGACTCTCTGTTCTGCTTTCATACCCAATTTCAAGAAACTTTAAAACAAAACAAAAAAAGTGTTGACCTATGAGAATTATGGAGGTATTATTTTTCCCTGCGTTGGGCCTGTAGCTCAGTTGGTCAGAGCGTCCGGCTGATAACCGGGAGGTCACAAGTTCAAACCTTGTCAGGCCCACCACTTTATGTGACAATAGTCACCCCAACGTTAGCCGAGTCGCCGTTGGGGTGATTATTAAAACCTTCTGGGCCCAACCAGAAGTTAGTACGGGGAATTAGCTCAGCTGGGAGAGCGCGGGCTTTGCAAGCCTGAGGTCAGGGGTTCGATCCCCCTATTCTCCACCAAATGTTCAAGGCCAGGGATTTTGTCCCTGGCCTTTTTGCTTCGAGGCTTTAGCCTGTTGAGCGCGTGTAACGCGCGAAACACAAAACCACCCGCTATGCGGGTGGAAAATATTTTTGCTTTGCAAACTAAAATCCTTCCTTCTAGCATAGCGATTGTTCAGGTCACTAATAGCCAAGAAGGAAGGAGTAGCTATGGCACATAAGGCCAATAGCCTTGCGCACACAAAATGGTTATGTAAATACCACATTGTGTTTACACCAAAGTATAGAAGGAAAGTCATTTATAACAAATACAGAGAAGATCTTCGAGAAATACTCAAGATACTTTGTGACTGGAAAGGGGTGGAGATTCTTGAAGGACATCTCATGCCAGATCACATACACATGCTTGTGAGTATTCCGCCTAAGATAAGCGTTTCAAGTTTTATGGGTTACTTAAAAGGTAAAAGCTCACTGCTCATGTTCGACAGACATGCAAACCTTAAATATAAGTATGGTAATAGAAAGTTTTGGGCTGAAGGCTACTATGTATCAACCGTAGGTCTTAATGAGGCGACAATAAGAAAATATATTCGAGAACAAGAAAACGCCGATATAGCTCAGGATAAATTAAGTTTGAAGGAATATGAAAATCCCTTCGATAAATGATCTAGCTAGATAGCCAGTTTAACTGGCTGCCGGTGTTACATTGCTATTGTGACCTGAACGAAGTGAAGGGCAAAGGACTTGAGTCCTGGGCAAGTATAATTAGGGTTATACCCTAAGAGCAAACCACCCGCTATGCGGGTGGTTATGATTAGACGCCAAAAAACATACCGATAGCCGCCAATATCAGCCACTTATCGAATAGTTGAAATATTTTCGAAAAAGTTTGAGTACGATTTACACAGGAGTATGTTCTTTTCATTGGAGCTGTGGGTGACCACAAGGAGAGAAAAGAGTTCTTATGTCAAACCTTACTCGTCGTAACTTTTTTGGAGTCAGCGCAGTTGTAGCAGGCCTGGGTATCACTGCCTGCAAAAAGTCAGATTCTGATGCTGGCGAGAAAAAAGAATCTGACACCAACTCTACAGACGCGGTTGGAGCACCAGAAGAGCTGGTAAAGGCAGCAAAAGAAGAGGGTAAGCTGATTGTTTACGGCTCTTGTGAGGAAGAGTATATAAACGCAGTTTGCGCTAATTTCAAGAGTCTGTATGGCATTGATGTTCAGGCACAGCGTCTCTCAACTGGAGAAGTTGCTGCAAAGATTGAGGAAGAGAACGGTCACCCATCAGCAGATGTTTGGTTCGGCGGAACAACCGATCCTTACAATGTCACCTCCTCAAAGGGTCTTCTTGAGCAGTACGAGCCAAAGAATGCGTCTCACCTTATTTCCGATAAGTTCAAGAGTACCAATAAAGACTGGTACGGAATTTATAAGGGCATCCTGGGCATTCTGTACGATAAGGAAGAGCTACAGCGCCTTAAGCTTGACGTGCCTCAGGATTACAAAGATCTTATCGATCCTAAATATAAGGGTCTTATTTGGTCTTCTAACTACAACACCGCCGGTACTGCAAAGCTGATTATCAACACCGTTATTCAGAAGTACGGTCACGATCAGGGTATTCAGTATCTTGTTGACCTTGATAAGAACATTGCTCAGTACACCAAGAGTGGCTCTGGTCCTTCCAAGGCTATTGGAGCCGGTGAGTGCACCATCGGAATTGGTATGCTCCACGATGGTATTTATCAGATTGTTGACCAAGAGCATGAAAACGTTGGTCTTCAGATTCCAAGCTCTGGCGCATCATACGAGGTTGGTGCAACCGCAATCTTCAAGGGTGCTGCACATCCAAACGCAGCTAAGCTCTGGATTGAGTATGCACTGTCTCCAGCCTGCGTCGATCTTGCTCAGAAGAATGGTTCTTACCAGTTCTTGGTACTTGATAATGCAAAGCAGCCAGAGATTGCTACCGAGTACGGTCTTGATCCAAATAACGTTATGGACTACAACTTCGAAGATGCTAAGAAAAACACCGAGCAGTATGTCAAGGACGTTATGCAGGCACTTGGTGGCGGAGATAGCCGCTTTAAGACCGAGTAAACACCACGCGGATAAGCAACTAAACAATGCTGTTGCTCAAGGTCTGAGTGGCAGATTATACTGGGTAGGCAGAGATCTGCCTACCCAGTTCCACATAGAGCTTTGCGTATAGGTTTAGTGTTTCAGAGTTAGGACCAGCATGGCAAAATCCCAGAGCGCTCGACTTGAGCGAAAAAAGCTCCTTGGCGATCCAATTTTGATAACGACCATTGTCGTTCTTATCGCCTTCTTAACCCTTTTTATTTTGTATCCACTTGCCATTCTTATGGTTGACTCTGTAGTTTCAGATAACGGAGTTACCTTTGATGTCTTTACTCGTATCTTGGCCATGCCGTCCTTTAGCCATGCAATTACCAACACCCTTAGGGTTGGATTTGCGGTAGGCATTTTATCAGCGCTTATTGGTCTTCTTTTTGCCTATGTTGAAGTGTACGTAAAGCTTCGTACAAAGTTTATGACAGGCCTTTTCCGCGTGGTTTCCATGCTTCCTGTTGTTTCTCCGCCATTTGTTCTCTCGCTTTCCATGATTATGATGTTTGGCAAGAAAGGCCTGATTACCCGCGGTCTTTTGGGTATTTTTGACAACAACATCTATGGTTTCTGGGGCATTTTTATTGTCCAGACTATGTCGTTCTTCCCTGTGTGCTACATGATGCTTAAGGGTCTGCTCAAAAACATTGACCCATCCCTTGAAGAGGCAGCACGTGACATGGGCGCAAGCCGCTGGAAAGTATTTACCAGCGTTACACTTCCTCTTATTTTGCCTGGCTTAGGCAACGCTTTTCTCGTCTCATTTATTGAGTCGATTGCAGACTTTGCTAACCCAATGATTATTGGTGGCTCCTACGATACCTTGGCAACAACTATCTACCTGCAGATTACAGGTGCGTACGACAAGCAGGGTGCGGCTGCAATGGCTGTTGTTCTTCTTTCCATTACGCTACTCATGTTTGTTGTTCAGAAGTTTGTACTGGAAGCAAAGAGCACATCTACGCTCTCTGGTAAAGCAACGCGAGCTAGGATGCTTATTACGGACAACTCAGTCCGCATTCCACTTACCATTCTTTGCGCACTGGTTGCACTCTTTGTTATTGGCATGTACCTCTGCGTTCCTTATGGTTCGTTTGTTCGTTCCTGGGGCTCTAATTACGAGTTAACAACAAAGTGGTTTGAGCAGGTATTTACCAAGTACCACGGTCTGCAGGCGTTTAGTGACTCGTTTATGCTCTCGCTCATTGCGGCACCAATCACTGCTCTGCTTTCGATGATTATTTCTTATCTGGTAGTAAAACGTCGCTTCCGTGGCCGTGGTTTTATCGAGGCTGTATCCATGCTTGCTATGGCAGTCCCTGGTACGGTTTTGGGCGTTGGCTATATTCGCGGTTTCTCAAGCGGTGTTATGCATACGGGATTCTTGCAAGGCTTATACGGCACAGGACTCATCCTAATTATTGTCTTTGTAGTGCGCTCACTTCCTACAGGAACTCGCTCGGGCATCTCGGCACTTCGACAGATTGATAAATCTATTGAAGAGTCCGCATACGACATGGGCGCCGACAGCTTTACGGTGTTTATGACCGTTACGTTGCCGCTGATTAAAGATTCGTTCTTGTCTGGCTTGGTAACGGCGTTTGTCCGTTCTATTACCGCAATTTCTGCAGTTATCCTCTTGGTCACACCAGAGTTCCTGCTCATCACCGTTCAGATTAATGAGTTTGCTGGTAAGGGTTCATATGGTATGGCCTGCGCCTTTGCAACAATTCTGATTGTTATTACCTATGGCTCGGTATTGCTTATGAATTGGGCCATCAAACACTTTGGCACCAGCCGAGCACTCAAGGAGGAGTAACACATGGCTACAGAGAAAAAAGGCGTTCGCCTTGAGCACATTTCCAAGATTTATCAGGATCAGAAGACTGGAAAAGACTTCTACGCAGTTCAAGATGCTAATATCACTATTGCTCCTGGCGAGTTTGTAACGCTGCTTGGCCCTTCTGGCTGCGGAAAGACCACTATTCTGCGCATGATTGCTGGTTTTGAGAGCCCTGATGAGGGAAAGATCTTCCTTGGCGATGAGCAGATTGATGAGCTTACTCCAAACAAGCGCGACACGGCTATGGTGTTCCAGAGCTATGCGCTACTTCCTCACTACAATATCTTTGACAATGTTGCCTACGGCCTCAAGCTTCGCAAAATGGACAAGGCAGTAATTCGCGAGAAGGTCCTTCACATCCTTGGTCTTGTTGGACTTGAGGGCATGGAAGAGCGCATGACCAACCAGCTTTCTGGTGGTCAGCAGCAGCGTGTTGCTTTGGCACGTGCTCTGGTTATTGAACCAAGCGTGCTCCTCTTTGATGAGCCTCTCTCAAACCTTGATGCAAAACTTCGTGTTGACATGCGTAACGAGATTCGCCGTATTCAGCAAGAAGCTGGCATTACCGCTATTTACGTTACACATGACCAGTCAGAGGCAATGGCGCTTTCAGACAACATCATCATTATGAAAAAGGGTGTTGTGGACCAAGTTGGCGATCCTCAGACGGTTTACTATCACCCAGCAGACGAGTTTGTTGCAGACTTTATTGGTGAGTCAAACTTCCTGCATGCAACCATTGCAGACAAGCTTGATTCTGAGACTGCTCTTTGCCGCTTTGAGGGCCATGAGTTTGAGGTCAGCGGATGTTCTCACCTGGACAAGGGTAAGGAATGCTGCATTGTTCTTCGTCCAGAGTCTGCACGCCTTGCTGACGAGGGAACACTTGCCTGTGAGGTAGTTCTTTCTCGATTCATGGGTCACTACCAGAACTATCACGTTATGGTAGGCGATACTCTCATCAAGATTACGGACTTCAATCCTCGTACCCACAAGATTTACAACGTTGGTGACCACGCCTTTGTTGACTTCACCAAAGATGAGGTCCACGTTCTGTAAGCGCTTTAATTAAAGCAGTAACGTATGGCGAGAAGATCAGTTGGTCTTCTCGCCATTTTTGTCAGATGGTTGATTTGAGCCAGTTTAGTTTGCAGGTGAGCAGCTTGTGATCGGGCTCAAGCGAGGGATCCTTGATTCTTTTAAGGAGCATCTTGCAAGCTGCGTAGCCCTCTTCATAGACAGGCTCGACAATGGTTGAGATGCTTTTAACGGGCAGGTCAGTCCAATCAGTGTTGTTGAATCCCAACAGGCCAACTTGCTTTGGAATTACTGTCTCGTAGGATTGTAAGGCAGTATAGACACTTTTAAGAGCCCATTGATTCGTCACAAATACCAGCGTTTTCTTTGATGGAAGAATGTGATTATTGAGCCATTGCGTGATGTCAGAGATAGACAGCATGCTTTGCTCTATGGTGAGACGCTCATGAGGTTTATTTAAGGCCTCTAAGGCGTCAGTGAAGCCAGATTCTCGTTCAATTCTGGTACGACCTTTTGGCTCTCCACCAATGATTAAAAAGTTTTCGTATCCGCGTTCAACGCAGTGCGACGCTGCTGAATAAACGCCGTCGTAGAGGTTACTTTTTATCCAGGAAGTATTAAGGGCAAGAAGGTCGCAGTCAAAATAGACAACGGGTTTTCCAACTTTAGCAATTCGTCTGTCTACTGCTCTGAATTGATTGGTGGGCTGGATAAGCATGCCATCTGCTCCAATTGAAAGCATTTTCTCAACCCAGTCAGCTTCAAGCGTGGGGTCAAAGCGAGAATTACAAATAATTGTCTGATATCCAGCTTCAAGAGCAGCATCTTCAATACCGTTAGTCATTTGAGCTGCCCAGGCATTAGTGTTGTCAAGGATGAGAACAGCAATAATTCCAGAGCTCTTCTTAACCATTGCTTGAGCTTGGGCGCTTGGAATATATCCCGTATTTTCGATTGCTTTTTTGATACGTTGTTTAGTTGCTTCGGACATCTTTTCAAAGTGTCCGTTAAGGTAATTCGAAACGGTAGCAATAGACACATTTGCTAATTTTGCAAGGTCAATGATAGTGGTCTTAGACATTGGCACTCATTTCACCGAAATTTTTACAATGTACTTGCAAAATACCAACGTTAGTGAGTGTGCTGGATTTCACGTTGGTTAAACGTTTAACAAAATTCATCATAACACAAGGTAGATTAGACGTTTACCGAAATCCTCTTTTAAAAAAGATTGAAACAATGCAAAGTATGAGTTGGAAACGTACGTCGTAAAAGACGTGCTCGTGCGCCCCGCATAGGGGCTCACAACTTACTTTGCGAGAGGACATAACCATGAACGTCGTTGCTGTATGCGCTTGCACAGTTGGAATTGCTCACACCTGGATGGCAAAAGAGGCCATTGAGAAAGAGTGTGAGCGTCGCGGCTATGAATTCAAGGTAGAGGCTCAAGGCGGTTATGGCATTGAGAATGAACTTGAGCAGGACGAAGTTGACGCTGCTGACGTTGTTCTTCTCGCCATTGCAATTGGCATCGAAGGCGATGAGCGTTTTGACGAGAAACGCGATGAAGGTCGTGTTCTTACGCTGGACCCATCGCTGGCTATTGCAGATCCAGCAAAGGTTATTGATCAGGTAGTTGCGCTGGCTGAGTAGCAAGCGCATAAGTGATAACGCAAGGAAGAAGAGAGGAGAAACCCATGGCAGAGGAAAAGAGTCCCTCAGTTTTGGGCAAGGTCGGTAAAGACCTTCTAAAGGCGTTTAACACTGGTGTTTCGTACTTTATTCCTATTGTCGTAGTTGGCGGAGTCTTCTTGGCATTCTCGCTTGCTACGGGAATTGCGGGAAAAGACGGCATTGAAGTCACCAATCCTTTGATGCAGAGCCTCAACCTTATTGGTATGGCTGGCATCAAGATGATGATTCCTGTCCTTGCTGCTTACATTGCCTATTCTTTGGGCGGAAAGCCTGCTCTGGCACCTGGTTTTGTCCTTGGTTACCTTGCAAGCAATCCTGTTCCTGTAGGCGAGGTCCAGGTTTCTACTGGCTTCTTGGGTGCAATGGTCCTTGGCGTTGCTGCCGGCTATCTTGTCCAGTGGATGAAGAGCTGGAAGGTTAATAACACCATTCGCACCATCATGCCAATTCTGATTATCCCAAGTTTGTCTTCACTGGCTCTTGGCATGCTCTACATCTACGTTTTGGCAGCTCCACTTGGCGCATTCATGGACTGGCTGACCAGCCTGCTTTCAAGCCTTCAGGGCGGTTCCGCAGTTGTACTTGGTATTGTAATTGGCCTCATGACCGCATTTGATATGGGTGGCCCAGTTAACAAGACTGCTTCTACCTTTACCATGGCTCTTATGACCGCAGGTATCTATGGTCCTAACGGCGCATTCCGTGTTGCAGTTGCTATTCCTCCACTGGTCTGCGGTGTTGCATCTCTTATTGCTCGCAGCAAGTTTGACGACACTGATAGACAGATGGGTATCTCTGCAGTCTTCATGGGACTCATTGGTATTACTGAGGGCGCAATCCCCTTTGCTGTTAAGGATCTTGCACACACCCTGCCTGCAATCATGATTGGTTCTGCAGTTGGTGCTGGTCTTGCTGCCTGGCACGGTGTTGAGTGCTTTGTTCCTCACGGTGGCATGATTGTTGCTGCAGCTACAAACAACATTGCCCTCTACACCCTTGATATGGCAATTGGCGTTGCAGTAGGTGTTGCAATCCTTGTTCTTACCAAGCCAAAGCTTGAGGACAACAAGTAATACACGGCGAGAAACGCATGTACCTTTTGGTCTTAGGCCATAAAAATTGAAGTTAAAAGGAGAGGGGCGTAGGGATTCAACCCCCACGCCCTTCTTATTACCAAGAAACACTCTTGGGAAGGGGTAATTATGGAAAAGCTACCAATCAAAAAAGCTGTTGAAGGGTTGCTTAAGCTCCAGGACACAGGAAAGTCCGCTACGCTTTTAGGAATTGGACCAATGTCGCCCAACCTGTTGCAAGCAGCTTTTGAACTTGGTAGAGACTGCGATTTTCCTCTGATGTTTATTGCATCTCGAAACCAGGTTGATCTTGATGAACTTGGTGGGGGATACGTAAATTCTTGGGATCAGAAGCGTTTCTCGGAAGATATTGCTGAAGCAGCTCAGAAGGTTGGTTTTGACGGTTTGTATTATCTTTGCCGTGACCATGGTGGTCCTTGGCAGCGCGATGAGGAGCGCAATGCTCACCTTCCAGAAGATGAGGCTATGGAGCTTGCTAAGAAGTCCTATCTTGCTGATATGCTTAACGGCTTTGACCTGCTGATGATTGACCCAACAAAGGATCCTTTTGAGATTGGTAAGGTTATTCCGCTTGATGTGGTTCTTCGCCGTACGGTTGATTTGATTGAGTGGTGCGAGAAAGAACGTATTTCTCGCGGTCTTCCTGAGATTGGCTATGAGGTTGGTACCGAGGAAACAAACGGCGGCTTAACCTCTACCGATAAGTATCACACCTTCATTGAGCAGCTTAAAAGTGAGCTCACCGCTAAGGGCCTGCCGATGCCAACCTTTATTGTTGGGCAGACGGGAACGCTTACACGTCTTACGGAGCAGGTTGGCCACTACGATTTTGAGGCTGCCATTAGCCTTGCTGAGATGGCCAAGAGCTACGGTGTTGGTCTTAAGGAGCACAACGCAGACTACCTTGATGATGTGACGCTGCTTGAGCACACCCCTGCAAATGTAACCGCTTCAAACGTAGCTCCACAGTACGGAACAGAGGAGACTCGCGCATATTTGAAGCTTTGCGATGTAGAGGATCTTCTGGTTGAAGAAGGTCTCCTGAAGGCAGACGAGGTCTCCGGCTTGAGAAACACCCTGTTGGTCAAGGCAATTGAGACTGAGCGTTGGCGCAAGTGGATGGTGGGTGACCAGGTCAATCTGACTGTTGAGCAGATTCTGGCTGACCACAAACTGTCGCTGGATATTCTTGATATTTCCGGTCACTACGCATTCAATAACGACGAGGTCAAAGCCGCAACCGAGCACCTGTACAAGAACCTTACTCAGTTCAATATTGATGGACAGCGTTTTGTTGTTGATCACATCAAGCGTCCTCTTCGTCAGTATGTTGAGTGCTATAGGCTTGAGGGAGTTACTACGCGCATCCGTGAGGCACTGGCAGAGTAAGTGCTCGTGTTTTCAGACACGGTGTTTTGCCGTTGTAACGCCTTTGCTGTCCAATTTTGGACAGATAGATAACAAACCTAAGAGGTCGAAGGCTTTTTGCTTTCGACCTCTTTTCTTGTGCGATGTATCATAGAGAACAATAGTTACAAAAACGACGCTAAGGAGCGGCATGGCCGAAAACAACGAGCGCAAAGATGGAGTTTCTCCCCAGCTTGATATGCTCTCAACTGAGCTGCTTGGAGATGCGTTTGACCTGCTTGCAGATGGCCAATCACTCAACGTTTTGCTTGTAGTTGAGGACGCGTCAGGCACGGTTGCAAGCTATGAGTTCTCTGACGACGGTCCAGAGGAGCTGCTTGAGGGCGCCCATAAGCGCGTGCTTGACCTGGTCAAACAGAAGGGCGATAAAGAAGCAGGACTTGAAGAGCCTGTTCGCTATGCGCTTGTATATGAGGGGGCCATTCAACTGCTCAAAGAGGGCGGTTACGAAGATGCCGTGCTTCTTGAGTTTGGCGAGAAGGGCTATAAGAGTTTCTCGGCATATTCTTTAGTTCACGGAAAAGGCCAAGGTGACCAGTTTGTGTGGTCTGATCCCGCTCCAGCAGGGGAGCTTGAGCCACTTCTGTAATGAAAAAGCTGCGTTCATTGAAATTTCTGGGCGCTCTAGGCACGTAATTGCACTAAAGTTCTAAAGCTGATAAAAATGGACCTGAAGTAGCAAGTCCAAACACATACCTTCGAGAGATAGAGACTTATGCGTCAAGACAACATCAGAAATATTGCTATCATCGCCCATGTTGACCACGGTAAAACCACCATGGTTGACCAGATGCTTAAGGCAACCGATGCATTTCGCGAGAACCAGCAGGTTCAAGAGAGAATTCTGGACTCCAATGATCAGGAGCGTGAGCGCGGAATTACCATTCTGGCAAAGAACATCTCTATTGAGTACAAGGGCGTCAAGATTAACGTTATTGATACCCCTGGCCACGCTGACTTCGGTGGCGAGGTAGAACGCGTTTTGAAGATGGCTGACGGTGCGCTTCTGCTGGTCGATGCAGCTGAGGGTCCTATGCCACAGACGCGTTTTGTTCTGCGCCACGCCATTGACGCAGGTCTTTCTATCATGATGGTTGTTAACAAGATTGACCGCGACGGTGCTCGTCCAGAGGCTGTTGTCAACGATTCTCTTGATCTTATGATGGACCTTGGTGCAACCGATGAGCAGCTTGAGTTCACCATGGAGCACGTTGTCTTTGCTTCTGGCGTTAACGGCTACGCTCGCCTTGATCCAAATGATGACAATGACAACATGTTCCCTCTTCTCGACATGATTATCGACGGCCTTCCAGCCCCAGATGTTGATATCGATGGCCCTCTTGCTATGCAGTGCGTCACCATCGACCACTCCGATTACCTGGGTCGCATTGGTATCGGCCGCGTGTATTCCGGAACCGTTCATACTGGCGACAAGATTCTTGTTGTCAAAAACGATGGCTCCCGCGCTATGAGTCAGGTCAAGCAGCTGTTCACCTTTGACTACCTTGGCCGTAAGGAGTGCAGCGAGGTTGACGCAGGTGATATTGCGGCAATCGTTGGTGTTGACAACACTGATATTGGTGACGTCTACACTGATCCAGAGAACCCTGTTGAGCTGGATCCAATTGAGATTGATCCACCAACTCTTTCCATTATTTTTGAGCCTTCTACCTCGCCACTTGTTGGCCGTGAGGGAGATATTGTTGGTGGCCGCCAGCTTAAAGAGCGCCTGATGACAGAGCGCGAGAATAACGTCACCATGCGCATCGAGGAACTTCCTGATAAGACGGGTATTGAGGTTTCTGGTCGTGGTATTTTGCACCTCTCCGTTCTTATGGAGAGCATGCGCCGCGAAGGCTTTGAATTCCAGGTTGGTCGTCCTCGCGTTCTGTTCAAGAAGGACGCTCAGGGCCACACGCTTGAGCCTATTGAGCAGGCTGTTGTTGAGTGCAACCCAGAGTATGCTGGCAAGGTTATTGAGGTCTTTGGTAACGTCGGTGGCACCATGTCTATCATGGACACCGGCGAGACTCAGACGCACCTTGAGTTCAAGATTCCAACCCGCGGTATCATGGGCCTCAAGACGCGCGTCATGAACGTTACCCACGGTGACGCCGTCTTCTACCACACTTTCCTTGAGTACGGTCCTTTTGCAGGTGATATTGGTAGCCGCCAGAACGGCGCCATGATTTCCATGTCCACCGAGAAGGCTGTTGCATATGCGCTTGGTACCCTTCAGGAACGCGGCCAGCTCTTTGTTGCCCCAGGTGTTGAGTGCTATGAAGGTATGCTGGTTGGCGAGCGTTCAAGGCCAGGCGACATGGTTGTTAATATTGCACGCACCAAGTCTTTGGGCAACCAGAGGTCTTCAACGGCAGATATTTCAGTTCAGTTGACTCCTCCACGCCTGTTTACGCTGGAAGAGGCTCTGGAGTACATCATGGACGACGAGCTTGTTGAGATCACGCCACAAAACATCCGTATGCGTAAGCGCATTCTTTCCGAGACTGAGCGCCGTAAGTGGGCAGTCCGTAACGGTATGGTCAAGAAGTAACAGCGTCGTTTACAAATAACTAATCTGGCGAGAAAAACTTGCAGCTGCAAGGGCTTCTCGCCAGTTTTGTTTTAGGTAAATTTTAAATAAAGTGCTGGTAAACGGTATGTGAGGGCGATGTAAAACCGCCCAGAACCGCCCAAAACCGTCTGATTGTGAGCGTGCTACTTTGATGGGGTGTTCTGCTCAGGCTGCTTACCTGGCTTCTGAGCTTTGTGACGAAGCTTGTTGACGCTGCGCATGACATGCGGCGTAAGGTCAACGTCTGCAGGGGAAAGCACGTTGTATTTAAGCGACCAGCGCCTAAGGCCAACGGTAACCACAACGCAGACAACTGCCGCCCAAATTTTGGTAACGCCTGCATAGGAAACAAGCGCCCAGTAGGAGGTAGCGCCAGCAACTGCGCAAAACGCGTAGAGATTGCTTCGCTGGAAAATACGAGGGATATCGCCAAGAAATACGTCGCGAAGCATACCGCCACCAACGCCCGTAATGCTTCCCATCAGAATGACCGAGAAGGGAAGCAGGTGATATACCAGGGCTTTATCGGTACCAACGACAGCAAAGAGGCTAACGGAGATAATGTCGGTCCACTCAAGCATGCGTGGGAATCTATCAAGCGGTTCGGGGAACATAAAGAGGAGCATGGCAGTTAGCACCGCCGCCGGAATGGCGTAAGGCGAGTTGAGCATGTAGACGCCGCCTTCTTGCATCATGACGTCCCTGATAAGCCCTCCACCCAGGCCGCCTAAAAGGCCAAGACCCACAAAGCCCACAAGATCCAAGTGGCGGTCTCGAGCAACCAAAATTCCCGAGATTGCACCAATAATTACGGTCAGAAGGTCTAGCCAGTAGGGGATGCCCACAGAAATTGCATCTGTGCCATACGGCGAGAAAATCGGTGGCATCCATACCTCCTACTGGTGTTTTACTTTTTATGAGTATGACAATACTACACAAGTATTAAAAATACACAGAACTTCTCGTTCTATATTGGTGAGAAATCCGCTATACTGTCCCGTGCGGTTTTATATGGAGAGTTGTCCGAGTGGCCGAAGGAGCACGATTGGAAATCGTGTAGGCGTCTAAAGCGTCTCCAGGGTTCAAATCCCTGACTCTCCGCCAGAATTTTCACGGCGCCTACGGGCGCCGTTTCACCCTTCGGAGGGGTGGCAGAGTGGTTGAATGCGGCGGTCTCGAAAACCGTTTACCCCTTCTAGGGGTACGAGGGTTCGAATCCCTCCTCCTCCGCCATTTAACATTTTTATTTGATTAATTGTTACCAATAAAGATATATTTATTTTTCGATTTTATATAGAATGTTTAGGCTTAGTAATTCGATGTCATCTTTTTTGACACGAGGGGAGAGTTAAATGGCTGTTTCAGCAGATGAGTTGAATGGCTACAGGCGCGATCGCTACTTTGCACGCTCCTGGGCACTTCTGACTTTGGAAAAGGGTTGGTGGAAGCCTGTCCTTATTATGGCTCTGTTTGGACTTATTCCAGTTGTCGGAATTCTTGCACTTGTTGGCTATGCGCTTGAGACTGCACGCGTAACTGCATGGGGCATCAATGCTGGTCCAAAGCAGAAAGACCTTAAGTTTGGTACCTACATTGTTACCGGCTTCAAGGCAGCTGTAATTGCACTTGCATTTGGTCTGGCATACAGCATTGCTACTGGAATTCTTTCTTTCATTCCAGTTATCAATCTGATTCTTATCCCAGTCTTTATTGTTGCAGCATTTGTTTATCCACTGTTCATCAATGTTGTTCAGGTTCGCGCATCAGTTTATGGTCGCATCTCTGCTGGTTTTGCTTTTAAGAACATCTTTGAGATGATCAAGCACGACATGGGCGGTCTGTTCCGTATCTTTGGTATGGGCATTGTACTTGGCATTGTTACCTCAATCATTATGGGTATCATCGGCGGTAGCGCTGCAATTAGCATGATTGTTAACATTGGCACTCAGGCTTTAACCATTGCAAGAACTCAGAACGTTACCAACCAGAACCAGGTGGGTCTTATCATGCTGGCCCTGCTTGCACGTGGCTTTATTCAGATGGGACCAATCTTCCTGGTTATTGGCTATATTGGTCACGTTGTTGGCCTTATCGTTATGCTTCTTATGCAGAACGCAATTGCACTTTGGATGCGTCAATTCAATGTTCCTGCATGGGGACAGAGCAACGATCCACTGCCACCATTCATTAACGATCCTCGCGATGGCGCAGCCGCTACTTATGCAGCTCCAGCACCAGTTGCTCCAACTGCACCAGCAGCAACCGCTGCTCCTGCAGCAGCACCTGTAGCTGTTCCTGTTGCAGCACCAGTAGCAACCCCAGCTCCAGCAGCCCCTGCTGCTCCAGTTGCTGCTCCAGCTCCAGTTGCACCTGCAGCACCTGTTGCTGCTCCAGCTCCAGTTGCACCTGCAGCGCCTGTTGCTGCTCCAGCTGAGCCTGTTGCGGCTCCAGTAGCACCTGCTGCACCAGTGGCTCCTGCTGCTCCAGCAGCACCTGCAGCACCTGTTGCACCTGCGGCACCAGTCGCACCTGTTGCTCCAGCAGCACCTGTGGCTCCAGAGGTTCCTGTCGCTCCCGCAGCTCCAGAGCCTGCACCTGCTTCAACTGTTGTTGTTGAGCCAATTATCCCAACAACTCCAGAGGCTCCTGAGGCACCAGCTGCTCCAGCAGACGCACCAACTCAGAATCCTGAGGGACCTGCAGCTCAGTAAAGTAGAGCACATATAAAAGAGACGGCCATCATGCAGATTGTGTGATGGTCGTTTTTCTTTTTCAATCCCATGTTTTTAAAATTGTGCGAGTGACCATGCCTTGGAAAGATTCGCGTCAGATAGTTGCAAGACTAGAGGCAAATTACTGACAAATTGCCAATTTAAGCTTTATATGTGGACTGCATGTGAGAAAGTTTGTGGGTCAGTTTCGTATTTGAGCATTTATGTGGTATGATGCTTGGTCGAACTTTCCTGCTTCGGGTGCACCTTCACTTCCCGAAGCCATTAGCCCAGAGGAGGTGACAATATGAAGGCCTATGAACTGCTGTTTTTTGTTGACCCAGCTTCCACCGAGGAAGTCCGCGCTGGTGTAATGAAGCGTATTGACGTTGCTATCACCACTGACGGCGGAGTAGTCGACAGCGTCGAGGATTGGGGTAAGCGTAAGCTTGCTTTTGAGATCGACGATCTTACCGAGGGTGACTATACCCTCATCAATTTCCATGCAGATCCAACGCAGATTGCAGAGCTTGATCGAGTCCTGCGAATCAATGATGCTGTTAAGCGTCACATGATCGTGCGTCGAGTCGATAAGGACTAAGTCCTTGTAATGGAAAAGTGGAATTATTCCACGATGAGAGGTAGTGAGATTTATGAGTATTAACAGGGTTAACATTTCGGGCAACCTGACCCGTGACCCGGAGCTTCGCTCCACAGCAGGCGGTACCCAGATTCTATCCTTCGGCGTTGCGGTTAACGATCGTCGCAGGAACCAGCAGACTGGTGAGTGGGAAGATGTTCCTAACTTCGTAGACTGCGTAGTATTTGGTCAGCGTGCTGAAGCACTTTCCCGCTTCCTCTCCAAGGGTTCGAAGGTTGCTATTGAAGGCAAACTTCGTTTCAGCTCCTGGGAGACGAAGGAAGGACAGCGTCGCAGCAAGCTTGAAGTTGTTGTTGATGAGGTCGAGTTCCTTTCTAGGAATCAGCAGGGTGGAGCCCCTATGTCACAGGGTGCACCATCTTATGCAGCTCCAACTCCACAGGCACCCGCTCCCGTTCCGGCTCCGCCAGACGAGGAGTTCTACGATGCTGATATTCCGTTTTAAACGTCAGACAGCAACACAGACGTTACTGTCATCTGAAAGGTAAAAGACATGGCTCAGCAGAAACAAGATTTCCAGCGCCAGCCGCGTCGCAAGTATTGCCAGTTCTGCAAGGAGGAGACTGAGTTCATCGATTACAAAGATACTCAGCTTCTTCGTAAGTACATGACCGACCGTGGCAAGATTAAGCCTCGTCGCGTCACTGGCACCTGCACGCAGCACCAGCACGACATTGCACTTGCTATCAAGCGCGCACGCGAGATGGCACTTCTGCCCTACACTGTCCCTGTGGTTTCCAGCCGCGGTGGCCGTAGTCGCGGATAACCTATCTGTTCTTCAGGTAGAGTTGGTTAGCAATGGATAGACCGGATTCAAATATTCCTCAGGCACCTGAAGGGTATTCTCGCCCAGAGAGTAGCCCACAGAATTTTGCTGGTCCAAGCAACCAAAACGGAGGCAAGCCGCGTCCGTTTGAAGCTCCAACCTACAAGCAAGGCTTTGTTCTTTGCGTTGTTGGCGGAGTAATTACCGGGCTCCTTTCTTTTATTGGAGCAGCTTTAGTTGCGTATGGCATGGTAATTGCTGTCTATTGCAAAAAAGGGCACGGATGGTTTGGTCCTGCTATTACTTCAGTACTTGTTACGGGTGTAGCAGCTTATTTGCTCTCGGGACCAACGGAGGCGGCTACTTCAGTTACCGCTTGTGCACTTGCTCTTGGAGTTGGCTACGCTTTTGCAACAGAGAAACTCACCGTTGGTGTTGGATCTCTTCTTGTAGGAGCAACGGCTTTGGCACTTCTGGGATATGACGCGTTCTTTGCCGCAATGGCAGGAACAACTCTTCCCGAGCTTGCTCAGAACGTATTTAATCAATACGCCTCGCAGGTCTCAGGTGCTTCTCCAGAGATCCAAGAAGGTCTTTCAACGGCAAAGGCACTCTTTATGCTCTTTTGGCCAACCAGCTATACCGGTATGGCGCTTTTATATTTTGTAATTGCGCGTTTTGGAGCTCGAACAGTGTATAAAGCACTGACAAGAGACCCACAGAAATTGCCACAGTTCCAGCTGATGGACGTTCCATTTTGGATGTGTGCTCTTACCGTGGCCAACTTGTTTGTGTATGCACTTTCAAGCACCATTTTGTCTGCACAAGACATACTTCAGCTTATTACGTTGAATGTGTTTATGGCTCTTAGAGTTGTGTTTGCTCTTCAGGGTCTTGCAGTGCTCACATGGTTTGTGCGCGAGAAGCACTTCTCGCCAGCACTTTCTCTGTCACTGTTTGTATTGGCAGGCATGTTAGAAGTTCAGTTAGGCGTTATGGCTCTCGTAGGACTTATTGACGCCTGGGTAAACTTCCGAAAGCTTAATCGCTCAGGAAACCAGGATTCAGAGCCTACGATAAACAACAACTAGTCGATACCATCGACTCATCAAAGGAGTTTCCCATGAAAGTTATTCTCTTGGGCGAGCTTCGCGGTAAGGGCGGCGAAGGCGACATCGTAGAGGTCGCACAGGGTTATGCGGAGAACTTCCTGTTCCCCAACAAGATTGCCCAGCCTGCTACACCGGGTAACATCAAGCAGCTTGAGGAGCGTCGTCACAATATCGCTAAGCGCGAAGAGCAGCGTATTGCTGACGCAAATGCTACCAAGGCAGCTCTTGATGGCAAGCTCGTAACTGTTGACGCTCGCATTGGCGAGGAGGGCCAGCTCTTTGGCTCCGTCACCACCGCTCAGATTGCTGACGCAATCGAGGCACAGCTCAACGTCACCGTTGATCGTAAGCGCATTGCTCGTAGCGCTGCTATCAAGACCGCTGGTCGCCACAATGTCACCATTGAGCTTTACCGTGACATTACCGCTACCGTCGTTGTTCTTGTTGGCGAGGACGATGCTGCTCCTGCAGAGGAGGAGACCGAGGAGGTTGCCGCTGAGGCAACCGTCGAGGTTGAGGTTGAGTCCGCAGAGTAGTTTTATGCATGCATAAAACACTGTTCTCCTGCATTTTTTGGTGGTTTATACAATTTCTGCAGTTTTCTACAGATTTGTAAGCTTTTATAAAAAGCTCAGCCATCTGAAAAGAATGGAATGTTTGTTCGAACCACCCCTTTGTGAAACGTAACAAAGGGGTGGTCTTTTTATGTGTAGACGGATCGGTATATTTTCTTGTGCTCTACCTGCGGTTATTCAAAATGTTATGTAAAACATATTCACTTAACCTGCGGAATT
Source organism: uncultured Atopobium sp. (assembly GCA_938023105.1). Lineage (GTDB taxonomy): Bacteria > Actinomycetota > Coriobacteriia > Coriobacteriales > Atopobiaceae > Lancefieldella. Next base: position 9,822 of record CALHDX010000112.1, on the reverse strand, counting down.
GTAATTTGATTTGTATAACCGCAGATAGGCAATTGTGTAGAAAATACTACGTGTCGAAAAAAGTCCAAAAAATGTTGAAAACGTTGAAAACTTAAGGAAATCCCGCTCAGGGTATGCGAGTTTTAGAAAATCGTGTTGAAGACTTAACTTTTCGAATTTTGCAAGCCAAAATGACTCTTTATTTTTTTGAAAAGTACACTACTATTCAGATTCATTCCCAAAAAATATGATTGGAAAAGACGATGGCACAAGACTCGTTTGAGATGAATCCTACGCAATTGACGGCCCTAGAGAACGCCTCTATGCCACAAGATTCTGATGCCGAGTTTTCCATTCTTTCTGCAATGATTCTTTCGGAAGAAATCAGAGGAGAATGCCTCATTAGGCTTTCTTCCGAGGATTTCTATATTCCATCCAATCAAATTATTTTTGAGGCAATTAAGTCCCTGTTTGACAATAACAAGCCAGTAGACGTCATTTCGCTTGCAGACCACCTTAAGAGTAATGGCAAGTTTGAGCGCGCTGGAGGAGCTGTCCGTTTAGCAGAGCTTGGAAATAACCCACTTGCTATGGTTGGTTGGGAAAACCACGCTGTTATGCTGCACCGTGATACTACGCTCAGAAAGATGATTAGTGCTTCTGCAAAGATTTCTGCGCTTGCCTACAACGCTCCAGAAGATACAAAAGAAGTAGTTGACCAGGCAGAGAAGCTCATTTTTGATGTAACCAACAGAGATGTTCAGCAGTCTGAGCAGGGCATTGAAGACATCATGACTGATCTCTTTGAAGAGCTTCAGCAAAATGCTGGTAAAGATGCTTCAGAGTTGGGTGTCCAAACTGGATTTGCAACCCTAGATAACCTCTTCCAAGGTCTTCGTCCTGGTCAGATGGTTGTTATCGGCGCTCGTCCTGGTGTTGGTAAGACTTCTTTTGCTCTCAGCATGGCTTATAACGCTGCGGTTTCCGGTGCAACTGTTGCGCTCTTCTCGCTTGAGATGAGCAAGATTGAGATTGCGCAGAGGCTGTTGGCTTCTGAATCAAAGGTTGATTTGCAGACCATCCGTTCTTCCAACATCAGAAATGAGCAGTGGCCTACCCTTCTGGAGGCAGCAGAGCGCATTTCTCGCCTTAAAATCATCGTTGATGATACTCCGGGCACAACAGTCACAGAAATCCGCGCAAAAGCCCGCAGAATGCTTAATAAAGCTGAGAAAGGCGTCATTATCATCGACTACCTTCAGCTGCTGTCTCCTCCAGCCGAGAAGGGCCGTGCAGACAGTCGTGCAACTGAGGTTTCTGAGATGTCTCGTGGCATTAAGATTATGGCTAAAGACCTCAAGGCACCTGTTATTGCACTTTCTCAGCTCAATCGTACGCTTGAGAACAGAAACGGCAAGCGTCCGCAGCTTTCTGACCTGCGTGAGTCCGGCGCAATCGAGCAGGATGCAGATATTGTTTTGCTGCTTGACCGCTCACTGAGCGATGAAGAAGCCGCACGCGATGATCGTCCTGATAAAGACGTAACCAACATCATCGTTGCAAAGAACCGTGCAGGCGCTCTGAGGGATGTTCCTGTTATGTTTATGCCAACATCTACCAAGTTTGTTGAGATCTACCAGGGAAATAATTACTCAGAAAGTGAAGCCGCGCAGTACGCGGCGATGGCAAACCCCGCGCATTAATCGTTTCTTATGTGTGACAAAACCTCTGCGCTTCTGTGCTTTTGCGAGCGGTATTAGATATACTTATGAAGCAACCCCTAAAGAGGTTGCACCGTCATGTAATGGTCGTGTTTGTAGATAGCTGCGATAGGGGAGAACTTATGCCAGCTTCCGTACTTGTTGGTGCTCAGTGGGGAGACGAGGGTAAGGGTAAAGTTACCGACCTCATTTCCGGAGATTTTGACGTTGTTTGCCGTTACGCAGGTGGTGCAAATGCGGGCCACACGGTAATTGCTGGAGACACAAAGCTTGCGCTTCACCAGGTTCCATCTGGTGTTATGTACGAGAACACCTATCCAGTTATTGGTAATGGCTGCATTGTTGACCCAGAGGTTCTTCTCGGCGAGATTGACATGCTGGAGAGCAAGGGTATTTCCTGCGACCTGCTTAAGATTTCCGGCAACGCTCACATTGTTATGCCTTATCACAAAGATCTTGATGGCGTGCACGAGAAAAAGCTGGGTAAAAATCTTATTGGTACCACCAAGCGCGGTGTCGGTCCAACGTATATGGACAAGATGAACCGCACTGGCCTGCGTATTCAGGACATGCTTGACGAGAAGATCTTCCGCAAGAAGCTTGAAGCTGCACTTGAGTACACCAATCCAATCTTGAGCCTTGTGTATGGCCTTCCAACCTATACCGTTGACCAAATTTGCGAGACCTACCTGCCTTATGCAGATCGCATTCGTCCTTACATTGTTGAGTCTTCTCTCTTCCTCAACGAAGAGCTTGAGGCTGGCAAGAACATTCTCTTTGAGGGTGCTCAGGCAACAATGCTTGATATTGACCACGGCACCTATCCATTTGTTACCTCTTCTAGCTGCACCGCTGGTGGCGCAGTAACTGGTTCTGGCGTTGGTCCAACTAACATTGACCGTGTCCTGGGCATTGCAAAGGCATACCTCACACGCGTTGGCTCTGGTCCATTCCCAACAGAGCTCTTTGACGAGACCGGCGATCTTCTCGGCGAAGTTGGTCATGAGTACGGCGTTACTACTGGTCGTAAGCGCCGCTGCGGTTGGTACGACGCAGTAGTTGTTAACTACGCGGCTCGCATCAATGGCCTCACTGACCTTGCAATTACCAAGCTTGACGTTCTTGGCTGCCTGGACGAGATTAAGGTATGCGTTGCTTATGAGTGCGACGGCAAGATTTACAAGACCGTCCCAGAGCACCAGAGCGTCTTCTATCACGCAAAGCCTGTGTACGAGACTCTTCCTGGTTGGAAGTGCGACATCTCTAACGTTCGTAACTTCTACCAGCTACCTCGTGAGGCTAAGGACTACATTGATTTCCTGGAGCAACTTGCTGGTGTACGTGTTTCTATCATCACCGTTGGTCCAGATCGCGAGCAGACAATCGACCGCTACTGGAGGTAACCCGTGGCGTCTTCGGACTGCTCAACTTTTGCAATAGTTTGCGATAACCCCTGTGGGCTTGAAGCTTCCCAGCTTGAAGCCCTGGGGGTTTCTGTAATACCTGGAGCTCTGAGCTCAGATGCTGATCAGGTAGGCGAGTTTTACCGAGACATCTTTGAGTCAGGCGCTCAAAAGATTCTCTCGCTTCATGTGTATGCAGATTTTTCTGACTCGCTTCTTACGGCAAAAAAGGCTTGTCAGAACAATCCTGATATTTCAAGCTCAATTTGCCTGGTAGATAGCGGAAATATGCCTACTGCTATGGGAATCATGCTTGAGCGCTTAAGTGTGGCAAGAAAGTCTGGAGCTTCATTTGAAGCTGCTTGCGCGTATGCACAAGAGCTTGCTGAGGTAGTTGCCACAATGTACATTGCAATGAACAAGGTTGTCCTTCATAAAAGCAAGGACAAGCATCCGAGGCTTTCTTTAAGACTTCGACTTGAGCGTTTGCATAGGCGCATTTCAAACGATATGTATTTGTATCGTTTGGTTGGCGGAAAATGTACAGAGGTGGCTCGCTCATCAGATTTTACTGATCTAGCAGCAAGAATTTCTCGCCTTATGAGCGCTTGTTTTGTAAAGCGCGGCGAGCTCAAATACGTTGTGATTTCAAGTGGCGAGAAACGCATAGAAAAGCATCTCAAAAAGCCGCTTAAAACCAATGAATATGATGCAGAATGTATTGCAGAAAGACTTGCTTCCCCTGAGTTTAGAAAACATCTTGGAGAAGGCGCTGTTGGCGTTGCTTGTATCCCAAAGGCGTTGTATCAGAAGGCTGGAGTACTTATGAATGACACCGTTGATATTTTGTTGCTCGGAGCAGGTGGTCGTGAGCACGCTCTCTTAACTAAGCTGCTGGAGTCGCCTCGCGCAGGAAAAATTTACGTTGCTCCAGGTAATGGTGGCATGGCTGCCCAGGCAGAGATTGCTCCTATTGATCAAAATAACCCTGACGAGGTTGTTTCTTTTGCTAAGGAAAAGGGCATTAACCTGGTAGTTATTGGCCCCGAAGCACCTCTTGTTGTGGGCGTTGCAGATGCCGTCCGTCAGGCTGGTATTGCATGCTTTGGCCCTAACCAGAATGCAGCCCAGATGGAGGGCTCAAAAGCGTTTGCCAAGGGCGTTATGGAGCGAGCAAACGTTCCAACTGCTGCATGGAAGTCTTTCACAGACCAGGCGTCTTGTGAGGCGTATGTTCGTCACATCGGTGCACCTGTTGTTGTTAAGGCAGACGGTCTTGCAGCAGGTAAGGGTGTTATTGTTGCAACTGAGCTTGAGCAGGCTCTCGAAGGTGTCCGCGAGTGTTTCTCGGGTCATTTTGGCGATGCAGGAGCAACCGTTGTTGTCGAGGAGTTCCTTGAGGGGCCAGAGTGCTCGCTACTTGCGTTGACTGATGGAACGTACGTTGTTCCGCTGGCAACAGCCCAGGATCACAAGCGCGCTTACGACGACGATAAGGGACCTAACACCGGTGGAATGGGCGTCTATTCTCCTGTTCCTTTTGTGACCAATGAAGAACTTTCCCAGATGATTGCCATTGAGCAGCGCGTTGTTGACCAGCTCAAAAAAGAGGGCATCAACTATTCTGGCTGCCTTTATGGTGGATTTATGTTGACTAAAGATGGTCCTAAGGTTCTTGAATTTAACGCTCGCTTTGGCGATCCAGAGACTCAAGTTGTACTGCCCCGCCTCCAGGGTGATTTGGTTTCAATTTTGATGGCTTGCGACAACGGTACCCTCCGTCATCAGCAGGTTTCCTGGTCTGATACAGTAGCTGTTTCTGTTGTTCTGGCAAGTGCCGGATATCCTGGTTCTTACGAGAAGGGTAAGGAGATTACCGGCATTGAGGCTGCTCAGCAGCTTGAAGGCGTTTCTGTTTACCACGCCGGAACTGCTCAGACCGAGGACGGAAAGATTGTCACAGCAGGCGGCCGCGTGCTCAACGTTACTGCGCTTGCACCAACTTTTGAGGAAGCTCGCGCTCGTGCATATGAGGCTTGCGACCTTATCAACTTTGAAGGCAAGCAGCTCAGGCACGATATTGGACTTAAGGCTCTTCAAGGTCGTCCAGAAAAATAGTTAGGTTAGCGTTTATGGCAAATCAAAATGACGAGAAAACCAACGTACAGGATGGTGCTTGGACCAGCGATCAAAGCAGTTCTCAGTTTAGTGATGTGTTTGATGATATGCAGTCTGCTGAGCCAGAGATTCTTGATGCTGACATGCAGGTAACTCCAGAGGTATTTGATTCTGCTCGCAATGATTTGCACTCGGCAGTTGATTCGCTTACCTACGACGGTGAGCGTGTTGCTGTGGGCGATGCTGCCTACCATCATTCTGGGGAGCCACAAAAGCGCAGCTTTGTTGCAGGTACAGAGGATGCGCGTGATGCCTCTCTAGAAGAGAAGCCACTTTCTGAAGATACCGTTTGGGTTGGTCGCATTTTTGATGTGAATCGTCTGCGCGTTTCTCTTCCTGACGGTCGTACTGCTCTTCGTGATGTTGTGCGTCATCCTGGAGCTGTGGCTATAGTTGCGCTGACTGATGAGGGCAGAATTTGTTTGGTTCGTCAGTACCGAACTGCGCTTGGTCGCGTAACAGTTGAGCTGCCTGCAGGAAAGCTTGATCCAGGCGAGGATCCTCTTGATTGCGCTCACCGTGAGTTGCTGGAAGAGACCGGAATGAAGGCGGGAAAGATGGCTTTTCTCACCACTACCGCCACTTCTGATGGATTTACTGACGAGCTTATTCACCTTTATATGGCAACTGAGTTGACCTTTGAGGGATCAGACCCAGATGCCGACGAATTTATTAACGTTGATCTTGTTCCGCTATCTGAGCTGGTAGACGCTGTTCTCGATGGCAAAATCGAGGACGCAAAGACCATCATTGGAGCTCTTATCTGCGATTCAATTTCACACCGATTGCCTATGGAGTAATTACGCATGCTTGATCGTTCTTCTCGCCCTATACCTGGTAGTTCTTTGACTTCAGCCTCTAGCAGAAACGGCTTTAGAAACTCTGGAAACAACGCCTCTGGCAAACACCGCAAATCGCTGTTTGCCAGTTTTCTTTCTTATTACGCTCCGCAAAAGCATCTGTTTATTCTGGACACTATCTGCGCCATCATTTTGGCCTGCATTGAGCTTGCGTTCCCCCAGATTTTGCGCTCGCTTACCAAAGGACTGTTTACGCAGGGTAAAGATGCTATTCTCGACAGCTTGGTATTCATTGCTGTTGGCCTTGTATTCATGTACTTTGTCCACTTTCTGTGTCGCTACTTTGTCATTAGCTGGGGACACATCATGGGTGCCCGCATGGAAAGTAAGATGCGAGAAGATCTGTTTGACGCTTACGAGCGCATGAGCTTCTCGTATTATGACCGTCACAAGACAGGCGATCTGTTGAGTCGCCTGGTATCCGACTTGTTTGACATTTCTGAGACGGCGCATCATGGCCCTGAGTACCTGATTATTGGCTTGCTTGAGATTGCCGGCTCTTTTGTCATCTTAGCTTTTATTAACGTACCCCTTACGCTGGTGCTTGCTGGAATCGCTGCAGTGTTGGTAGTGTTCAATTTCTTTGCTAACATGCACATGCGCGGTATTTTTAAAGAGAACCGCATGCGCATTTCCGACGTAAATACCCAGCTAGAAGACTCACTTTCTGGTATTCGCGTGGTTAAGGGCTTTGCGGCGGAAGATCACGAGCGTAAGAAATTTAGAGCAAGTAACTCGGCATACTTAGACTCCAAGGCCAATATGTACCAGGCTATGGGCAGGTACCAAGCTGCAATTTCAGGCATGATGGGTGTTTTGAACACTGTTGTGTTGGTTTTGGGCGGCTGGATGATTGCTCAGGGTCAGATGCAAGCCATTGACCTGGCTACGTATGCGCTTTACATCTCGCTGTTCACCACGCCAATCATGAACATTCTGAACTTTACCGAGACGTTCCAGAAGGGTCTTGCGGGCTTTAAGCGATTCACAGAGATTCTTGAAACGCAGCCTGACATTCAAGATGCATCTGATGCCCGGGACATTCAAATTACCGCGGGTGAGATTATCTACCAGGATGTTCATTTTGCTTACAACAATGCTGAAGAGGTTATCGACGGCCTGAACCTTCATATTGAGAGTGGAAAAACTGTTGCACTGGTTGGTCCGTCAGGTGGAGGTAAGTCCACTACCTGCGCTTTATTGCCACGATTCTACGATGTGACAAGTGGCAGTATCACCATTGATGGGCAGGATATTCGCTCCGTTACGCAGCATAGTTTGCGTTCGGCAATTGGCATGGTCCAACAGGACGTGTACCTTTTTGACGGCACCATTGCGGAGAACATTGCATACGGTTGCCCTGAGGCTTCCGCAGCCGACATTGCGCTTGCCGCAAAGCGTGCGAACATCGCTGAGTTTATCGAGTCGTTGCCTGACGGATATGACACGCAGGTAGGACAGCGCGGAACAAGGCTTTCTGGCGGACAAAAGCAGCGCATTTCCATTGCGCGCGTGTTCCTCAAGAACCCTCCACTGCTCATCCTAGACGAGGCTACTTCTGCTTTGGACAACGAGTCCGAACGTGCGGTTCGGGAATCCCTTTCTGAGCTGGCAAAGAATAGAACCACGCTGGTCATTGCTCATCGACTTTCGACAATTATGGGCGCTGATGAGATTATTACCATCGACCACGGCCGTGCAGTTGAGCGTGGAACCCACGATGAGTTGCTAGAAAAGGGCGGAATCTACGCTCATTACTATCAAATGCAGTTTGGTGGTGCGCCAAATCTCGCAAGGCGGTAAAATAGAGCATTAGGTGCTTTGCGAAACGCGGTTTGCAGTTTGCAGTTTGCAAACCGACGGCTCGTAACCAAAGATCAAAAGTCAACGCATTGCATGCTTTGAAAGCGTGTTTATGCAGGTTGAATGAGAGAGCTACATGGCTAAAGATGATGCAGAACGTTCACGCTTCGCGCGTCGCCAGAAGGGCGCGCTTGACGCTGACGCAGCTGAAGAGTTGTTTACCAAGGTAGACGAGACAGGTCATCCTAACGAGGAGCGCGCAGCTCAAGAGCGTGCTCGCAGGCAGGGCGGAGCTGCGGCGGTAGACGTTGACCCGCTCTCGGGATCTGATCCTTCGGGATCAAATATCGAGAAGGTCATTACAAAGACAGCAGTCCTTTTTGTTCTGATTTTCCTGGTAATTGTTGTTCTCATGCAGGTTTCTTGCGGTGTTATTCGCCGAGCCAACACAGCAAATCTAACTGAATCTGTTACGGTACGATCTGTTGCATCCGCATTGCGTGGAGGCGTTGAGTGGGGTAATGGATTTACGCAGTTCCCCGAGGATTTCTCGGTTCAGGAAGCTGACGAGAACACTGGTCGCGTTGAGGTAACGGTTACCGACACCACCTCAAAAGACGTGCTTGAATGCTACGCCGGATCAAGTGTTCAGGCTCAGGCGTTTGCTATTAACGCACTGCTCAACCCACGAATCAATACCGTTGTCTATCATGTTAGCGTTCATAGAAACGACCAGGGTGAGTTGCAGAAATCTCAGCTCTTTGGATTCCTTAAGCCTGGTGGAGACGCAACACCTATCTTTACCTTTACGTTCTCAAAGACGCAATCCTCTGATGGCGTAAACATCACCATGGTCATTACTGGTGCAAACGACACCATTCAAAAAGAATTGCGTGACCAGATTGCAACGTCATTTACACCAGTTCGCGTGCTTGGCGGAATCGTTGGTGGTGACTCTTCAACAAAGAAGAACACCACTACTGGCACAATAGGAACTACTGGTACTACAGGTACTACTAACACCACAGGTACTACTAACACCACAGGTACATCCGACAGTTCTTCAAGCACCAAGTAGTCTGTCTCACCTGAGAAAAAGTGCAAAAGAGCCGCTGATGCCAGCGGCTCTTTTGCTTGCGCTACATGAAGTGACTCATCGGGAGGTCGGCACGCCTCAAAATGGTGACCCCAATGATGAGTTTGCACGTTAATTTGGCTAAAAATTGCAGGATCGGTGTTTTCAAGACGATTTTGGTCCCAAAAAGGTAAAAAACCCGTTTAGTTGGGGATTTTAGACTTTATGCATGACGATTTTGAGCTATTTTGAGCCTGCAATGTGCCATCCGATTAGCGCCAACTGGCCTTTTAGTAATATCAAATCTTTAATCAATTCGCTCGATCCCCAACTAAACGGGTTTTTTACCTTTTTCGCCCTATTTTGGAGCTCAATGTTTGTTTGATAAAAAATGAAACGAATAAAGTGCCTGTAAAATACATTTTCATGCATAGCGACAAATCTTTGCATAGCCGTTGGGACAAAAATAGGTGCCCACTCTATGTGAGCAGGCACCTACGGCAAAGAATCATGATTGATTTCGCTGAAGCGTGAGGTTTTACACAAGCTGCACAGCTTGCACGAGCTTTTACTCCTGCAGAAGCTGAGTAATCAGGCCCAGTTTTGTCTCAAACGAAACGCCACGAAGCTCAAAGTTTGGCTGCTCACGAGTAATTTCCATGGACTCACAAACAAACTCACCAGCAAATTCAACGGCGTCAGCAATTTCCTGACCACACATAACTGCAGCTAGAAGCGCAGATGCAAACAGGTCGCCGGTTCCGTGCAGCATGTATGGCAGAAGCTCAGAAACAATCTCGCCG
>CALHDX010000111.1:0-34122 GCA_938023105.1 uncultured Atopobium sp. | reverse complement strand
TCGCCTATCGCGCAGTCGCTCGCGAGCGACAATCCCTTTGTTCATCATGATCTACCTTGGGTAGCAGCGACTCTTCCTGAACTGAAGAAGCTGCTCGACAAAAACGAAGTAGTCTATGTGTCAACAAACAGTCAGATTTTCAAACAACTGCACATTAACCTTGGTGAAAACGCCGTCGAGCCTTTTATAATCTTTGTTTCTTCAGTCAATCCAGCTGGTAGAGTTTTCCCACTTTCAACTGGTGATATGTCTCGTGCTGGCAAAAAAGATGGCGATAAAATCACGATTGGTGACAATCTTGAGTTTACGCTTCGCACGGTTCATACCAATAACGGCGACTATGTGCTTGGCCTTAACTACCAGGTCCTTTTTGCTCTCAGTCGTTACTTCAAGGACTATTAATATTTTTCGGAGCGCCACTAAACGTGCACATACAACGCTTACATATCATAAACTGCAAGAAAAAAACTCCCATTCACCTGAATGGGAGTTTTGTTTTCTCGGCAGATGCTATTTAAAGCTTTTAAAGAGCCTTCAAGATGCCCTTTGGATACCTTTTGGATGCTTTGGACAACCTGACCTTACTCAGCTGGGCAGAGCGAGAGGGCGGCCTCGTCAGCAATAACGGTGCAGTTAGTGTGAAGTTGCAGGATAGAGGCTGGGCACTGAGGCGAAACGTTGCCGTAGCACATGTCGTAAACAGCCTTAGCCTTGTCCTCGCCGCTAGCCACAATCAGAATGCTGCGCGCAAACATGATGGTCTGCGTGCCCATAGTGTAAGCCTGACGAGGGACGTCCTCCATGCGCTCAAACAGGCGGCTGTTTGCCTGAATGGTGCTCTCGGTGAGGTCAACGCAGTGCGTACCCTTGGAGAAATGGTCGTCGGGCTCGTTGAAGCCAATGTGACCGTTGTGACCAATACCAAGAAGCTGCAAGTCAGGATAGCCAGCCTTAGCAACAAGCTGATCGTACTCGGTGCAAGCTGCCTCGACGTCAGGATTAGAGCCGTCGGGCACATGAGTGTTCTCAAGATCAATATTTACCAGGTCAAAGAGGTTTTTGCGCATGAAATAGTGATAGCTCTGAGGATCGTCGTGAGAAAGACCGCGGTACTCGTCAAGGTTATACGTAGAAACCTGCGAGAAGTCCAGGTCTCCCCTCTTGCACCAATCAGCGAGCTGAGCATAGGTGCCAATTGGCGTTGAACCAGTTGCCAGGCCAAGGACGCAATTTGGCTTCAGAATAATTTGTGCAGAAATGACATTTGCAGCTTTTCTGCTCATGTCCTCGTAATCGCGGGTACGAACAATCCTCATGTCTACCTCCAAGACAGAAGTCACAGTTACATTTAGTTTAACATTTGAAGCAAGCAAAAAAGTAACCGGTCGGCGAGAAGAACAAATATCTCGCTGACCGGTTTTGACCTGTTATATGGCGTGTTTCTGTCGCTATTCTGTCGCGATTCTGACGTGAACCTGACATAGCGGCAGTTATCTGTCTGAAATCTGACGCAAATCTGACATGACCCTGACGCAAATCTGACTCAAGCCGACGTCGCCTATCCCTGAATCTGCTTGGAAAGATCCTGCAGAGCGTGGAAACGATGCGATATGGCGTTCTTCTCGTCAGGCTCAAGCTCTGCCATAGTCTTACCTGGAGCATCCTCAGGCCAGAAGAGTGGGTCGTAGCCAAAGCCGTTGTGACCCTTTGGCTCGTGGCCAATAACGCCCTCGCAGTCACCCTCTCCTACCAGCACAGATCCGTCTCTGTAGACCAGAGCAACGGTGGAGTGGAAGCGAGCAGTGCGATCCTCATCAGCAACGTTGGCAAGCTCAGCCAAGAGCTTCTGATTGTTTGCAGCATCATTGCCATGCTCGCCAGCATAACGAGCAGAATAAATTCCAGGAGCTCCATCCAGAGCGTCAACGCAAATACCAGAGTCATCCGCAATAGCTGCTATACAATCTACCTCGTCAAGCGCGGCCATTGCCTTGATCAGAGCGTTATCGCGGAACGTCTGACCGTTCTCCTCTGGATCAGGGAAATCGCCCAGCTGACCAAGCGCTACAAAGCTTATACCAGGCATTACCTTAGAGAGGATAGCCTCAATCTCAACAAGTTTGTGAGCGTTGCCTGTTGCAACTACCACGGTTGTATTTGGATCAAAGGTCACAGCGTTAGAACCCTGATTTGCACTGTTTTGACTCATAGTTACTCCCTAAATCCAGTCACTTGATTCTGCAGGTCAACAAGGTGAGCGATGCCAGCTTGACCAAGGTCGAGCAGCTGGTTAAGTTGCTCGCGATCAAACGGACCGCCCTCGCCCGTGCCTTGTACTTCAATTATCTGTCCAGTTTCTGTTCCAACAAGGTTCATGTCAATGTCAGCGTGAGAATCCTCGGGATAGTCAAGGTCCAGCAGCGGCTTGCCATTCACATATCCCATAGAAATCGCAGCTACCTGACCTGTAAGAGGGAGTCTGGGGAGAATGTCCTTCTCGACAAGTGAGTAGAGTGCGTCGTGGAGCGCCACCCAAGCACCCGTGATGCTGGCAGTTCTAGTGCCGCCGTCTGCCTGAAGGACGTCGCAGTCCAGCGTGATGGTGTACTCGCCCAGGCGGTTGAGATCAACAACGGAGCGCAGCGAGCGGCCGATCAGGCGCTCAATCTCCATGGAGCGACCCTTGCGGTTGGCGCTCTCTCGCTTGGTGCGGCGGTTAGTCGACGCAGGTAGCATGGCATATTCGGCCGTGACCCAACCCGCGCGAGAACTGCGTCGCCATGCGGGGACGCCCTCTTCGACGGTAGCGGTGCACAGGACGCGCGTGTCGCCAAACGTGATCAGGCACGATCCGTCGGCGTTCTTCATAACGTTGCGCTCGAGGGTGACGGGGCGCATTTGGTCCCACGCACGGTTATACGAACGTAAAACTTGCAAAGAAGCGTTAGATTGCAGCGTAGAGTCAGATTTCATAGTGTTCCTTTTCACATCTGCATAGAAAAGCAGTTAATTCTTTTTGAAACGACTCTAGTATACCTGTCTGTACACCGCCCTCTGAAACACTTTATTGTTGCTCTTGTTGGTATTACTTTGTTGCTATTTATTGCTATTTGTTGCCACTGCCTTTAACGTAATGACTAAATATGTATTGATAATGCGTTCTTTTTTGCTCCGATATACGTAATAAAGAAATACACTACAAAACCAAAAAGTGTGAGTAAAGCAACAGGCCAAATGCTTGGCTCGATGGCAGTTTGGAACATTTCTACGCTCATAAAACGAATAACATTAAGTCCAAAAATTGCATGAATCACGGTAAAAATACCCGGGAACAAAAAATTACACAGTACGCCAGTAAGCAAACTTTTTGAAAGTATCTCTCGAGAAGCCCCTAATTCATACAGCTTGTAATACCTCTCTTTATTGTCTGCAGCAAGCGAAAGCTGTTGAACTGCCAAAATGACGGAAGAAAATACAAGTAACACAACCGCATAAAAAGAACAGGTGAATACAATAACGCCAAAAGGTCCAGAAACATCCGAAGCACTCATATCCTGTGAAGAAATTACCTCAAAAATTTGAGTGCGAAGAACAACAGCAAAGACAAACATGCACATACCTACAGAAGATAGGGCTGCTGAACACGTCATGGCTTTGGAAGCGTTGCGTGCCACACCTTCAGCTTGACGCACAGAAAATGCGTTTAACCCTCGATACCATATACCTGGAATTTTCTTAAGAACGCGTGGAAGTAACACAAGTGTTGAACGGAACACAAAAAATGATCCAAAAATGGCACAGGCACCAAAAGGAATCATGAAACCAATAAAGGCAAACGGAACCTGAGCGCACACAACATAAACAATTGCCAGCAACAAAACACCTATACATGCATCAAAGATTGCTCGTAAAATTGAAAGTGGTTTTGATGAATCATTTTCTTTTTTTGCAGTCATCATCTGCAATAACGTAGACTTCTTTAAAATGCGCTTACTACCCCAGGAGAGCACGAACATCGTTATAAAAAATATTATTGTTGTCACAATGGCACCCAATGGAGAAGCAACAACAACAAATTTCATTGGTAGGGCGTATGACCAGCTTACAATCATTTCTACAAACGGCGAAATAGCAATACCTACTACAATTCCACCAATAAGCGCACTTCCTGAAACCAGAATAGTTTCATATCGCAATATGCTAATGACATCTTTCTTTTCAAGACCCGCAAACTCATATAAAGCAAATTCGGGAAGACGTCGACGAATCAAAAATTTATTTGCGTATGACGTAACATTCAAAAACACCAAAAAAGGCAAAATACCAAATGCTAGGCTGTAATTTGCCTCCGAAACAAAAAGTGAACGGACCGATTCGTCATTCACTAAGGCAAATAAATAATCTCCAGATGCTGCATATGAATACATGAGGCAGGCACCCGTTGCCAATGCAGCAAAATAAACCCCAAAGTCGCTAAGATTACGGCGTACATTTCCAACTACAATTTTTATTAACAAATTCATAGTATATTGCCCTCACTCTATTGGCTTTAACAACATCGTCTTTATATTTATCTGCATTTTTATAATGCGCCACATACCTAATTGATACCATCGAACTAACTTACAAAAAGGTGACGATCTTATAAGAAAAAGAGCAGTCGATAAGAAAAAACGCGACACCCGAAGGCGCCGCGTGAGGTTCCATGGTGGGCGATGAGAGATTTGAACTCCCGGCCTTGTGCGTGTAAAGCACCTGCGCTAGCCGCTGCGCCAATCGCCCGTGACTGTAGAAGTTTATCACAGCTTCTACAATTCTTCGGCGGCAATTATGAATTCTGCACCTTCATTGCATGACCTTTGCACAAATCCTACGCCAACTCTTCCAGAATCCGACGCATTTCTTTCTGGACGCCCTGCTCAGTGTTAGGAGCGATAACCTTAGAAGCAATTGTTTTAAGTGCGTAGCGAGCATTGTCCATAACGTAAGCAGTACCTGCGTAGCGAAGCATGGCGTAGTCATTCATAGAATCGCCAAAAACAGCAATCTCATCGCGAGAAATACCATAGTACCTGCGGATCTGTTCGAGCCCCGTAGCCTTGTTAACACCACGAGGCACCACGTCAATCCACGTCTCTCCAGAAGGCATGAACGAAAGTCTGTCACCCATCTCGCGCTCAAGAATCATGGCCATATCCATAGAGCGAGCCCTTGAATCGCAGCAAATAGCAGCCTTGATGATGCTGATGTCTGGTGAAGGCGGATCAAAAACGCGCTCAGCGTTAGGCAGATCCTTGTCCAGCTCACGCACAAACGAGCTCTGATCATCCAGCAGATACGTGTGCGTGCGGTCATAAACAACCAGGTGAATGCAGTCAAATTCGGACGTCAACTCAAACAGCTTACGAATAGAAGCCGACGAGAAAACCTCGCGGTCGATGACCTCGTTCTCTACATAGACCTGCGTGCCAAGAGAGGCCACGTAGTCAATCTTGTCTGCAACTGGCTCAAACAACCAGCGCAGGGTATCGTAACGACGACCGGAGCTTGCAACGAAGTGAACGCCGTGCTTGTACAGCTCTTCGATAAGCTCAAATGTCTCTGGCGGAACCTCGGAGTTCTGGTCCAGTAGCGTACCGTCCATGTCCGATGCAATGAGTCTAATCATGCTAGTTCTCCATCATAAAACGGGGAGTCTCCCCTGCTTTTGTTGCGCGTACCAGCTCTAGCAGGGCATGCGCAACGCCGTCATCTGCAGATGCACCTACGTGGTGTCTTGCTACCTGTTTGACCTCTGGAATTGCGTTTGCCACCGCTACCGAGTGCGGAACTTTACTAAGGATATCAATGTCATTCTCGCCGTCTCCAAAAACAAGCACCTCTTCTGGAGAAATACCTGTTCTTTCCAGAAGCGTTTCAAAGCCAGTCAGCTTGGACACACCCTTTGGCAACACGTCAAACCATTGAGGAATGACCGAAACCGTGTAAACATCTGGACAGACTGCGGCGATCTTTTGGCGACAACGCTCCATGTCCTCCTCTGTTCCCGGGCACGCAACTGTTGCGGCGATAAAATCGACGTCGTCTGGAACCTGATCGACAATGCCCGAGACAAACACCATTCTACGCTCGTAATCAACGAGAATGTCTTTATTGTCAGGCGCACCGACAACATAAGCGGGGTTAAAGAGGTTGGTCTGTTCTGGATAGCAGACCAAGAACATGTTCTTCTCGTCAGCAATAGCGTCCGCGACGCCTTGAAGCGTTTTGTGATCAAAAACGGAGAGCGAGATGGTCTTGCCTTTGTACAGCACGCGCTTGCCTGTAGACATGACACCCGTTTGCATGCACGCCTCGTCGAGGCTGAAAAGACGCATCAGCTCAACGTAATCTCGGCCGGTACAAGGGCCAAAAGCGATGTCTGTCTCTTCCAGGAGCGTGTGAATAGCCTTGCGTGTGAAGTCCGACACGCGTCTGTTGCCAAAAGGTACCAGCGTGTTATCCATATCAGATAAAACAAGCTTAATCACAAACGTCCCCCGTTACTGCATGCTGCGTAGCTGGGCAAACGCAACGCGCGTCGCAGTCCAAGCGGACGCAGCCCTACGCCAAAGCAGCTCCAAGCTGGCAAGCTCTACGCTGGCACAAGCTAAGCCGCAGCATTGTACTTCTATCTAGTTGAACTATGTGCCAAGACGTCAAAGCGATCAATCTTGAGCAACACTTGGTCTAGTCCAATCATACCCGAGAGACGTACCTTTGACGCATTCGAAGTCAAAATTAGAAGATCTCTAAACCCGGAGCCTCGACGGCCACCAACCCACTCCATGCGCTTAATGTCCTGGTAGTTGATGGAAATTTCAGAGCCTACAAAGGGCACTACAACCATCTCGTCATCAAAAAGCGAGACCTTATAACGACTCAAGATGTACCACGCCATAAACATGACAACCGAGAAGGAAGCAAAAAACGCCATAACAATATCTGGGTTTGGCGTAAACACGTTAACGTAGCAAAGCCAGCCGAGAATAACTGCAATTGCGCTAACAAATGCCATGTCAATAATGAGCGAACGTGTCAGCGCGGCGGGAGTCACGTAGGTATCGTGGTGGCTGTGGCGACGCTCGGAAATTCCAACGTTTCCCGAGTGCTCTAAAAACGCAGCTATGACGGGTGCCGCAACGACAACAATTCCAAAAAACACTGCGAGCATTGCGACCTCCCTTAATCCGTGAAAAAAAGAACAATGACCCTTCATAATTATGCTACGCCCCCGCACACCATTTATTGACAAGGGTGAACGGGAGCGTAGACGGTAGAAATCTAGCTATGAATGGCAAAGCTGCACGTCAAACGGTTGTGCACAGCGCGAGCGGCGATACGGGGTCGCGGGCAGTGCGAGCGCGACACAGCGGCGCGGCTCGCGTGCGATGCGAGTGCGACGGCGCTAGCCGCGGGCAGCAAACTTGGCGACGAGCTTCTCCAGAAGGTCAACGGTGACCTCGAGGCTTGGAACGGGAATAAACTCGCGCACGGAGTGAGCGTTGTATCCGCCGGTAGCAATGTTGGGACATGGCAGGCCACGGAAGGTAAGCTGAGCGCCATCGGTGCCGCCTCGAGCAGCAACTGGCTTAGGCTCAATGCCAACCTCACGATTTGCCTCAAGCGCGTAATCAATCAGGAACTCGTAGCCCTCGAACTTCTCGGCCATGTTGCGATACTCCTGGTGAATCTCAACACGGACGGTATTCTCGCCATAGCGCTTGTTCAAGAACGCGGCGATATCCTGCAGGACCTGCTGGCGGCTGGCAAAAATCTGGGCGTCGTGGTCGCGGACGATGTAGCTGAGCTTGACCTCGGACGCGGAACCCTCGATGGCGATTGGATGGTAGAAGCCTTCGTAGCCCTCGGTGTGCTCAGGGCGCTCGAAGGCAGGGACCATCTGCTGGAACTCGGATGCTACGGTGATTGCGTTGATCATGACGTCCTTAGCGCTACCGGGATGCACCATGACGCCCTTGAAGTAGACGTCGGCGTGGGCGGCGTTGAAGCACTCGTAGTTGAACTCGCCGAGAGCCTCGCCATCGACGGTGTAACCGTACGCTGCGCCAAGTTTATCCAGGTCAAGCAGGCTTGCGCCGTGACCAATCTCCTCGTCAGGGACAAACGCAATCTTAAGCGTAGGATGCGCAAGCTCGGGGTTGTCGCCCAGGCGCTTGAGCAGCGCACAGATCTCAGCCACACCGGCCTTATCGTCAGCAGACAGCAGCGTGGAGCCATCGGAGCAAATGATGTCCATGCCCACAAAATCCTTGAGGTCAGGGACCTGCTCCTGGGTGGTTGCGATGGTCTTGCCGTTAACGACGCCGGCCACCAGGTCACCGCCCTCGTAGTGGACGACGTGCGGCTTGATGCCCGAGGCAGGCGCGTCGATGACGGAATCCAGGTGCGAGCAAAGCATCAGCGCTGGAGCCGACTCGGCGCCCTTGGATGCGGCGAAGGTGCCGGTTACGTAGGCGTGCTCGTCGACGGTGACGTCGGTGCAACCCAGCGCCTTGAGCTCTTCGACCAGGTAGCGAGCCATCTCGTGCTGAGCAGGCGTGGAAGGTGTGACGGTGTCGTTGTCGGGGTTGGACTGGGAGTCAACCTGCACGTAGCGCATGAAGCGCTCGGCGACATCGGGGAGCTGGTTAGTTGCGGTTTCAGACATAGGTATCCTCTCTTGTTCGGGCAAGGTCGGCGGGACGAGCGGTGCGGGCGTCGCGGACGGTGCGGCTCGCATGGGCAATGCGGGTCGCGCGGGTGGTGCAGGCAACGCGGGTCGCAACCGCCGGCCTTGGATGTTGTATGCATTTACTGTACCGCAACTCAAAACGAATTAAACCTACCTGCGCAAACTTTGCGCGCGCATGCCATAATAATTGCAAGAAATGAGAAAGATGGAGCGCTATGACAAACGACTTTTGGACGCCACAATTTCATCTCTTCCCACCTCAGGGTTGGATGAATGATCCTAACGGACTTTGTCAGTTTAAGTCCGTCTACCATGCGTTTTACCAGTACACTCCTGAGTGGCCTGCCAACGAACTTCGCTTCTGGGGACATGCTGTGAGTAAGAATTTACTCTCTTGGGAGACGCTCCCTATTGCGATTTCTCCAGACGCAGCTTGCGATAAGGACGGGGCGTTTTCGGGTTCGGCCTGGATTGAGACGCGCAACGCATCGGCCGGCGACTGCGGTCACGACAACGGCGCGGCGGCCGGCGGCTGCGGTCACGGCGGCGTTGTGGCAGACGACAACGATGCAGCGTCCCGCGAGGTCATGCGGCTCTTCTACACCGGCAATGTTATGGACGAAACACGCCCAGAAGCCGACGGCATTGATGCCGGTCGAGAG
Organism: uncultured Atopobium sp.; assembly: GCA_938023105.1. Classification (GTDB taxonomy): domain Bacteria; phylum Actinomycetota; class Coriobacteriia; order Coriobacteriales; family Atopobiaceae; genus Lancefieldella. Next base: position 24,726 of record CALHDX010000111.1, on the reverse strand, counting down.
GCCTATCAAGTTATGCTGACCTCTGAAGATGGACAGAGTTTCTCGCCAAAGTGCGTTGTTTTGAAGTCGAACGACTACCCCGGTACCTGCACAAACCACGTGCGCGATCCGAAGGTTTGGGAGCAAGACGGGGCTCTCCGCATGCTGTTAGGCGCTCGCGAGAAAGACACTGCGGCTGGTCCCGTGAAATCCGCAGATGAACGCTGCGATTCGGGATCGGTGTTGATTTACGACTCCAGTGATTGTGGCGAGTCGTGGACGCTCCACTCGGTTATACGCGGGGCTAACGACCTGGGTCATCACGAGGCGTCTGGCTACATGTGGGAATGCCCTTTTTTGGTGCAGCTAGATGGCCATGAGTTTCTATCTGTGTGTCCGCAGGGGCTAAGAGAAGACGCTGGTACGGAGCCAAGCACCGGTGCATCCAAGGGGTCACGCTTAAACGATTCTACTAACTTGCAAGAAAGTGCTTCAAGCGAGCCTCTCGACAAGTGGCAAAACATCTGGCAGTCGGGCTATTTTCCGCTTCCAAAGGGGCAAAAGCTTATCAATGTTGAAACTATTTCCACCAATAGCTTTGTGCTCTGGGATCATGGTTTTGACTTCTACGCACCTCAAACGTTCGTCGACAATTCTGGCCGAACCATTTTGATTGGATGGATGGGCATCATCGATCCGACTTACCATAGTTATCCTGAAGGTATTGAATTCTGCCACAACCTTACTCTGCCCCGAGAACTTTCGTTATCTGGTGATGGTGTTATCCTGCAACACCCAGTTAAAGAGCTTGATGCTAAGCGACGCGAATGTGTGGAATTTGTCGCCGACGCTGTCGTCAAAATAGATCGACTATCTGCAGATATTGAGATTACGGACATATCCGGAGACGGAACTCTTACTCTCAACGACGCGCTTGAGCTTTCTTACTCCAAGGGCATTTTTACCCTGAAATTCATTGACGAGGACACCGCTGCAGGCAGAACTCAACGCTCTATTAGGCTAACGGAGCTTTCTGACCTGCGTCTTATTGTTGACGGGTCTACCATGGAGATTTATCTGAATGATGGACGTGCGGTTTTCTCGACACGCTGGTTCCCTGCATCCGAGCGGCTAACGTTGAGCAGCACTTTTGTTGCTGCTAACTCACGAGCATACAGCCTAATCGCGTAGTTCAGTGTATTTGCTTGGCATAGTCTATTGCCGACACCAAAGGAATACTGTTTGTAGGCACGGATTGAGGCCGTTATGCACAATATTGCATATTTTATGCGTTTTATACGCAAAATATTCACAGGACTCGGAAAATTGCCGTTTTTGGAGCTTCAAGTGGTAAAAAATGCGTTTAGTTGGGGATGAAGAGATTTAGTTCAAATTTTTATATTTATGTCTGCCCAGGATAAGCGAAAAAGTTTTAACTATTTCTTTTACTAATTGAATCGAAATAACTCATTTTCAAAATGAATACACCAACTAAACGCATTTTTTACCTTTTTGGGCCCAAATTCGCCAAAAATGAGCCCCAAACCAAAGTTTGGGGCTCATTAACGTGCAAATTACAACTTTGTAGCTGGTTGCGCGCCAACTTCGCAGTCGGTTACACTGGTTGTGCGACCAGTCGCGCGCCAACTTCGTGGCTGACCGCGCTACTTGACGCCGGCCTTCTTCTTGGCGCGCTCGATAGCAGCCATCTGCTCCTCAGAAAGCCTAATGGAACCGTAATCTTTTCCGTGGTCAGGCGCGGTGCGACCAAGATCGCCCAGGTTAGCGCCGGTTGCTTCCAATGCGGACACGCGGTGCGAAGAGCAAGAGTGGCCGCCCTCACGGACAACGGAATCCAGGCCAAACTTGTCGCGACCGGTATACGGCATGGTTGCGTCGTTGGTGACTGGATCGTCAGCATTTTCCAGCTTGAACTCGCCGTTTACGCCGTTCTTGTAGTTCTCCTTAGCAACCGAAATCATCAGCTTAATACGGTTAAGCTGGTTAACCTCGGACGCGCCTGGGTCGTAGTCGACAGCAACAATGTTGGACTCGGGGTGCATCTGGCGTAAGCGCTTGATGACTGCCTTACCAACGACATGGTTAGGTAGGCATGCAAATGGCTGAGCACAAACAATGTTTGGCGTGCCCGTCTCAATGAGGTCACACATCTCAGCGGTGAGCAGCCAACCCTCGCCCATCGTGTTGCAGAGCGAAAGAATCTGACCAGCCTTCTCGGCCAGCTCATCGATGTTGGGATATGGCTCAAAGCGCTCGGACTTCTCCAACATCTTGTTGATTGGCGCGCGCAGTCCCTGAACCATCTTGATGCCCGCGATATGCGTCATGCGGCTCTTAAGCGAAGTGCCCAGCTCCTTGTGCGTGTTGATCGCGTTGGAGAGGCCAAACAGGAAGAAGTCGACCAGTCCTGGAACGTTAGCCTCGCAACCCTCGGATTCAATGACCTTGACCAGCTCGTTGTTAGCCGTTGGGTGGAACTTAACCAGAATCTCGCCAACGACGCCGACGCGTGGCTTCTGGCGGTCGTTGACCACGGGCAGGCTGTCAAACAGCTCAATGGTGCGCTGGCATTGCTTGTAGAATTCCTTGCGAGAAATTCCGTTGATCTTGGAACGTGTATCGGCCATGAGCTGGTCATACAGCTCATTTGCGGAGCCCTTAACGGCCTCGTAGGGACGAACGCGATACAGTAGCTGCATAATCAGGTCGCCGTACAGGAGCGCGTAGACTGCCTTAATCAGCAAGTCAGGCTTGAACAGCTTGAATCCTGGGTTGTCCTCGTCAAGGCCGGAAGCGGCGGAGATAGAAATGACCGGAATCTCTGGGTGACCTGCATCTTTGAGCGCCTTACGAATCAGTGCAATATAGTTGGTTGCACGGCAGCCGCCGCCGGTCTGCGAAATCAGAACCGCGGTCTTGGTCAGATCGTACTTGCCCGAAAGCACCGCCTCCATAATCTGGCCCGTAACCAAGATGGATGGGTAGCAGATGTCGTTGTTGACGTAGCGAAGGCCCATGTCAACGGCGCCCTGGTCAACCGAAGGCAGCAGCACAACATTGTAGCCCGCACCCCTCAGTAGCTCTTCTACCAGCCCAAAGTGGATTGGCGCCATCTGTGGAGCCAGGATGGTATAGCCCGCTTCCTGCATCTCCTTGGTGTAGCGGACCTTCTCGTAAGCTGCGGATTCTGCCTCGCGGTACACGGGCGTGCGGCGAGAAGAACTTGCAGTCCTAGCCTTTTCCAGAGAGCCATCTGCCATGCGAACGCCCTGTGGGACAGCCTCGGTAACCAGACCGGCAGCTGCAAGTCGCTCCAGCTCTGCCTGCTGCTCGTTCAGGGCAGCCATCAGGGAACGGATACGAATACGCGCGGCGCCCAAGTTGGAAACCTGGTCAACCTTGAGCATAGTGTAGATCTTGCCCGAAGCCTCAAGAATCTCCTGGACCTGGTCGGTGGTCAATGCATCAAGACCGCAACCAAACGAGAAGAGCTGAATAAGGTCCAGGTCGTTTCGGGATGCAACAAAGCGAGCTGCACGATACAGACGCGAGTGGTACATCCACTGGTCAACAATGCGGATTGGGCGCTCAGGCATCATCTTATGAGCAATAGAATCCTCGGTAAGGACGGCAAAGCCAAACGAAGAGACAAGCTCAGGGATGGCGTGGTTAATCTCTGGGTCGTTATGGTATGGGCGACCTGCAAGAACAATGCCGTGAGCGTCGTGTTCCTCAATCCACGCAAGAGCCTCATCACCTGCACGGTGCATCTGGTCCTTGACATTGATATCTTCCTGCCATGCAGCCTCAACAGCGGCGTCAATTTCGGCGCGCGTGATGTGCTCGCCGCGGAAGCGACCCTTGCCTACCTGGGCGTCCTTCTCGCGCTGTTCGCTGATGAGCTCGTACAAACGACGCTTGAGCTCGTTTTTCTTGTCGTACGGAATGAACGGAGCCATGTACTGGATAGATGGATCGGAGAGCTCGTCCACGTTGAGGCCCAGTGCCTGAGGGTAGCTCATGACAATTGGGCAGTTGTAGTGGTTGGTTGCGGAATCGTCCTCCTTGCGCTCCCAACGAATACATGGCATCCAAATAAAGTCTGGGTCCTTGGCCAGCAGGTTCATGATGTGGCCGTGAGAAAGCTTTGCAGGATAGCAGGCGGACTCGGAAGGCATGGACTCAATACCCATGTCGTACGTCTTTGCGGTGGTCTGGTCGGACAACATGACCGAGAAGCCCAACTTAGTGAAAAACGTGTGCCAGAACGGATAGTTCTCGTACATGTTGAGCGCACGAGGAATGCCAACCGTACCGCGTGGAGCCTCATCTGCAGGAAGCGACTCGCGATCAAACAGCAGCTTATTCTTGAACGCAAAGAGATTTGGCGCCTCGTTCTTCTTGGCACCACGCTTCTTGCCTGCGCCTTTCTCGCAACGGTTACCGGTAATAAACCTGTGGCCGCTACCAAAGTCGTTGATGGTAAGCATGCAGCTGTTAGGGCAGATGCGGCAGTGTGTATTGGTAAGCTTGACCTGCAGGTTGTCGATGGACTCGCGATCAAGCAGCGTAGATACGCCATCAATACCTGCGCGGTCGCGGGCGAGAAGGGCTGCGCCGTAGGCACCCATGACGCCTGCGATATCAGGACGGATAACGTCTCTGCCGGTGAGCAGCTCAAAGGCACGAAGCGTTGCGTCGGACATGAAGGTACCGCCCTGGACAATGCAGTGCTCGCCAATCTCGCTGAAGTCGCGGAGCTTAATGACCTTGAACAGGGCGTTCTTGATGACGGAGTACGAAAGACCAGCAGCAACGTCGCCGATGGTTGCGCCCTCCTTCTGCGCCTGTTTAACGCGGGAGTTCATAAAGACGGTACAACGAGAACCCAGGTCAACAGGGAGTTTTGCCTTAGTTGCAGCGGTTGCAAACTCGCGAACGTCCATTTTCATGGAGTCAGCAAAGGAAGCAATAAAGGAACCGCAGCCTGCAGAGCAAGCCTCGTTGAGCATGATGTGCTCGATGACGCCGTCTTTGACCTGCAGACACTTCATGTCCTGGCCGCCAATATCAAGAATGAAATCAACGTCTGGGACAAATGCCTTAGCGCCGCGCAGGTGAGCGACGGTCTCAATCTCGCCGGAGTCTGCGCGCAGAGCCTCAATCAGGATGCCCTCACCATAACCTGTGGTTGTGACGTGACCAATAATGCAGTCGGAAGGCATCTCGTCGTAGATGGAGTCCATAATCTTACGAGCAGTACCCAGGATATCGCCGTTGTTATTGTCGTACCAGGTATAAAGCAGCTCGCCCTTCTCGCCAACAACAGCAGCCTTCATGGTGGTAGAACCTGCGTCGATGCCGATGAACACGCGGCCGTGGTAGTTGGCCAGCTGGCCTTTGGGGACTACCTCTTGATCGTGGCGGGCCTTGAAGTCGTCAAAGTCCTGCTGAGTGGCAAAGAGCGGATCCAGACGGGCAACCTCGGAGCCCTGGACGTCCTTGAGGTTATCCAGTGCCTCCATGACCTGCGTAAAGGTGACTGGTCGATCGGACTCGCCTGCCAAAGCAGCACCCGTTGCAACAAAGAGGTGGGCGTTCTTTGGCAAGACGATGTGCTCATCGTCCAGGTTAAGCGTGATGTAGAAGCGACGGCGCAGCTCAGAGAGGTACTGCAGCGGACCGCCGAGAAACGCGACGTGGCCGCGGATAGGGTGGCCACAAGCCAGGCCAGAGACGGTCTGGTTTGCAACAGCCTGGAAGATGGAAGCTGCGATGTCGGCAGGAGCAGCACCCTCGTTGAGCAGTGGCTGAACATCGGACTTAGCAAAAACGCCGCAGCGAGATGCAATTGGGTAAATCTGCTTGACGTCTTTTGCCAGCTCATTGAGGCCGGTTGCGTCGGTCTTGAGGAGAGACGCCATCTGATCGATGAACGCACCGGTACCACCTGCGCAGGTACCGTTCATGCGCTGCTCAATACCATTGTCAAAGTAGATGATCTTTGCGTCCTCGCCGCCCAGCTCAATAGCGACGTCGGTCTGAGGGATCAGCGTCTCAACGGCGCGCTTGGAAGCGATAACCTCCTGGACAAACTCCAGGTCAAGCCATTGTGCCAAGAGCATTCCACCGGAACCGGTGATTGCGGCGTACATAGGTGTCTCGCCAATGTGCTTCTGAGCTTTGACAAACAGGGAGCGCGCGGTTGCGCGAACGTCGGTGTGGTGACGCTCGTAGTTTGCGTAAACCAGCGTGCCGTCCTCGTCGATGACGGACAGCTTTACGGTTGTGGAACCAACATCGATGCCCAGCATAAGGTGGGCCTGAGACAGGTCAAGTGGGACGTTTGGTGCAAGCTCGGCACCATTCTCTACCAGCTCAAACTTTGGACTAATCATTGTTTTCCTCTCCGAGAACAAGAGTTGCAAGCGCAAATCGTGGAACGTCTAGCTTGATTGGCTTGCCGTACAGATCGCCAGGTGCAACAAACATGAGGCCGGTCATAAGGCCCGCCATCTGCTCATCGCTCTCGCGCATGCCGCCGATTAACCAGCGGATAAGGACGCCGACCTCGGCAGAAATTGCAAAGGTCAGATAGTAGTCAAAGAAGGGACCAAGTGCGCGCGGATCAAGGTCGTGCAGGGCGCGCTGGGAGATAACCTCGTGTACCAGGTGCTTTAGCTTATCCTGGAACGCAGGGTCTCCACCGTTGCCCAGCAAAGGACGCAGGTAGAAGCCGTGTTTACGAATGCTGCGAAGCATCTCCGTTGCGCCGGGACATGGCCTGTAGGAGTCAATGGCCTCTCTAAGCTCAACGAGATTGACGCGAGCAAGCTGTTCAACAGCAGGTCGCAGCTCTGCCAGCGCTTCCTTTTCGATGTGAAGCACCAGGTCCGGGATGTCTTTGTAGTGGGAGTAAAAGGTTCGACGCGTGAGCCCGGCGCGCTCCGTTACGCCCGTGACGGTCACGGAGGTAAGGTCGCCGGTTGCGTCTATCTCTTCTGCCAGGGCTTTTCTGAGCGCCGCGCGAGTTCTGGCGGTACGTCGATCAAGCTTGCAAGCTGACAAAACAGCAGGTGCAGATAATGTTTGTGTCATACGTTTCTGAAGCCTCTCCTGGTTGCAGGTACGTACTGGGTGCGCGGGCGCGCGTGAGCGGCGCGGGTGGCGCGTGTGCAACAAGCAAGTGTCGCCGACGGATAATAAGGTCAACAACATCAGACTTATTGCACATACTGAGTATTATTACACACTCTGTGCAATAACTGCAACCGCGAGAAGACCGATTTTCTCGCCAAGTCTGCTCTGCTGATTAAATTTTCTATCTTGACCTGCTAGCGCGCCTGATTTCTGCAAAGAATCTGTAAAGTTTGCCTAAAAATGTAAAAGAATCGGTGGATTTGCCTGATTTTATCAAAGAATCTGTACCTCAAATACAGATTCTTTGCACTTTTTAGGCGCGCATGCTGTTATGGCGCACCTGGCGAGAAACCCCGTGCACTCCCCGCCGGCGCTTCGCGCACTTGACCTGCAAGTTTGCCCGCACACGACGCTGTTACCACACAAAAAAACCGGCGCTCACCTGCGTGAACACCGGTCTGACCTGCATGTTATGTGGAGCTCGGAACCCCGCGTGCTCGCAGCTCGAAACCCCGCGCGCTCGCGGCTCGCACCCGCGGCTCGCAGCAACGCTGCGACCTGCACTTACGCGAAACGCTCGACTCCGTCCTTGGAGACGCGCGCGAAAAACAGCGGTTCCAGCTCGGGAACGTTCTCGCCAAAGACCAGAGCCTTACGGAAGATGCGCTCACCCTCATCAAGACGGCTTTCGTCGCCGCTTAGAAGCGTTGCAATAACATCGCCCTTCTCGACATAATCGCCGGTCTTGCGCTCAAGGATAATACCAGCCGCTGGGTCAATCGGATCGCCCTTCTTCTCGCGACCGGCGCCCAGAGCAACGGAGGAAATACCCACCAGCTCAGCGTTCATTGAGGTGATATATTCGCTGGTCTCAGCCACAATATCGCGACGGAATGGCGCAGCTTCAAACTTGGTGGTGTCAAAGATGACCTCGTCGGTGCCACCTTGAGCCTTAACCATCTGAGCCAGCTTTGCCAGGCCTTCGCCGTTTGCAATCTGCTGACGAGCCAGCTTGTGGCAGTCCTCAACACTTCCCTTACCTGCGAGGTTAAGCATGTTTGCAGCAAGTTCAACGCAGACATCGGTCAGATCCTCTGGACCCTCACCCTTAAGCGTGGCCACTGCCTCGATGACCTCGAGGGAGTTGCCTACGTTTTTGCCAAGAGGACGATCCATGCCAGTAATCAGAGCTGCGGTGGTGCGGCCAACGTGCTCGCCAATGGAAACCATGGCATCTGCCAGCTCAATTGCGGAGTCAACGTCCTTCATAAAGGCGCCGGAACCGCACTTAACGTCCAGCAAAATGCAGTCGGAGCCAGAAGCAATCTTCTTGCTCATAATGCTCGACGCAATCAGAGGCACCGAATCAACCGTTGCAGTAACGTCGCGAAGCGCATAAAGTTTTTTATCGGCTGGAACAAGATTACCCGTCTGACCTGCAACAGCAACACCAATCTCGGAGACCTGCTTGAAGAAGTCGGGCTCGGAAATCTCAATGGAAAGTCCTGGGATCGCCTCAAGTTTGTCCAGCGTACCGCCCGTGTGGCCCAGGCCGCGACCGCTCATCTTGGCAACCTTCACGCCCAGAGATGCAACAAGTGGGCCAACAACCAGCGTAGTTTTATCGCCAACGCCGCCGGTAGAGTGCTTGTCAACCTTAATACCAGGGATTGCCGAGAGGTCCATCATGTCGCCGGACTCTGCCATTGCCATGGTCAGATGAGCCGTCTCGTGCGCGGTCATGCCCTTGTAGAAAATGGCCATCGCCAGCGCGGAGGCCTGGTAATCGGGAATATCCCCAGCTACATAGCCCGAGACAAAGTAGTCAATCTCGGCGTCGGTAAGTTCGCCGCCGTCGCGCTTCTTTTCAATCACGTCGTACATGCGCATAGTTGAACCTCTTTTCGCTGTTCGCGTTCGTTGCCGTTCGCGGCGCCGTCAGGCGCGTTCGTCGCCGTTAGCGTTAACTCTCTAGTAAAAGAGCCGGTAGCGAGAAACTCTACCGGCTCGCAATTTCATGCAACCTACCAGGTTATTTGCACCCGAAAGCGCAGACTGCTTGATGCCACAGCTTACTGGTTGCCTCCGCCGTGCTCGCTGCACCCGCAGCCACAACCGTGCTCGTGACCACCGTCGGCACCCTTCACGACATCGTCGCACGATGCGCCGGCAGGACTGGACTCGCCCAGATCCTCGGGACCAAATCCCATAGGCAAGATGTCCTGGAGCAGATACTCGCGAGGAGCTGCATCTGCCTTGCCCAGCACAATGCGGAATGTTGCAGGATCGCACCACTCGCGAATAACCTGCCTGCACACACCACAAGGAGTGCACCAAGCTGTTGGGGCTTCTCCCTCAGGACCACCAACAACCGCAATGGCCACAAAATCCCTGCGACCCTCAAACACTGCGCGGAAAAACGCTGTACGCTCAGCGCAGTTAGAAGGCGTGTAGGCAGCGTTTTCTAAATTAGCACCCCCGTACACGGTGCCGTCAGAGCACAATAGCGCAGCTCCGACAGCATAGTGAGAATACGGCACATACGCATGGTTGCGCGCCTCAATAGCAAGCTGAACAAGCGCCTCGTTAGAAACGTGACAAGAACCCTCTACCTCTGCCATTATGCGCGGCTTCCCTTAATGTATGGCACGCCGTCTGCCTTAGGAGCAACAGACTTACCAACAAAGAGGACCAGCGTAATGATGGTGATGAAGTAAGGAAGCATTGCAATGATCTGGCTTGGGATTGGAGTTGCTCCGCCGCCAAGAAGAATTGCCAGCGCCTGAGTAAAGCCAAAGAGCAGGCAAGCTGCATAGGTGTTCAGAGGCTTCCACTTACCAAAGATAACCGCTGCCAGTGCAATAAAGCCCTGACCAGAAATAGCAGTCTGAGTAAACTGAGAAATAATTGCCAGCGTTACAGAAGCGCCACCAAATCCTGCAAGAACACCAGAAACAATAACGCAGAGGTAGCGAGTCTTACGAACGCTAATGCCCAGCGTCTCGGATGCGTGTGGATGCTCGCCAACGGAGCGAATACGCAGGCCCCACTTGGTGCGGTAGAGCACAAACCAGACGAGAAGAGCGGTCAAAAGCGCAAGGACCACGGTAATGTCTACGTTCAAGCTGGAATAAGGTGTGTCGTTAAAGGCACCCTCACCAAAGAGCTTTGGGAGCTTGGTGACTGCTGGAGACATTGCAGCGCCATCAAACAAAAGACGGCAGGCAAACAGTGCAATACCAGGAGCAAGCAAGTTAATAGCAACACCAGAGACGGTCTGGTCAGCGTTAAACGTAATAGATGCCATGGCGTGCAAAAGCGCAATAAGACCGCCTGCAATACCTGCACAAAGGAAGCCAATCCAAGGGTTTCCGGTGAGGTAGCTGCCCGCAACACCTGCAAAGGCACCAACACCCATCATGCCCTCAATACCAATGTTGACAACACCGGAGCGCTCGGAGACAACGCCGCCTAGAGCACCAAAAATAAGAGGTGTCGAGTACATGAGGGTAACGGAAACAAGAAGAATCAGGTTAGTGAGCATTGTTTGCCTCCTCCTGAGAAGAGTCGAAGGTATCACTCACTTGAGCAGCAAGCTTTGCCTCTTCTTCCTTAGCCTTCTGGGCACGCTTGTGATCAAGACGGTCGGCAAGCATTGGAATAACGCCACCCAGAGCCATAAAGAACACGATGGTACCAATAACAATGTTGATAATCTCGGAAGGTGCACCAACCGTCTGCTGAACAGTCTGGCCACCATAAAGAAGACCAGCAAACAGGAAGGATGCAGGAATACATGCCACAGGATTGCAGTTGGCGATAAACGCAACGGATAGGCCGTTAAAGCCGTTGTTCTCAAATGCTGCCAGCGTTGCAATACTGTGAGGAGCAATGCCGGTAATAGTCAGAGCGCCTGCAAGTCCGCAGAGTGCACCAGAAATAGCCATGCAAAGCGTAAGGTTTTTCTTAACGTTGATGCCGGTAAACTGTGCAGCGTCGCGGTTAAAACCAACAGCGCGCATCTCATAACCAACCTTGGTGCGCATAAGCAGCCAGCCAATAAAGATAGCTGCGATAATAGCAACAAAAATACCAATGTTTACATCGGTACGCATAATAGCGTCGCCAATAACAGGAATATTGCGAATTGCCTCAGCACCGTCCTCGGAATTCTTCATGCCATAGAACAGTGTGGTATAGCCAGACTCGTTAATGGAGTATGAAGAAGTTGAGTTTGGCTGGTGGAACTGTGGAAGAGAAACCACAAAGTTGCAGAGGTAAAGGCTGATCCAGTTAAACATAATGCTGGTAATAACCTCGTTGATGCCAAACTGAGCCTTAAGCCATCCAATAATGGCACCAATACCTGCGCCGCCTGCGGTACCAACCAAAACAACTACAGGAATCTGCAGCACAGGAGGAAGATCAAGACTGTAGCCAACAATAACGGCGAGGATAGTACCTACAATGTACTGACCCTCAGCGCCAATGTTAAAGAGACCAACGCGGAATGCAAAAGCAACAGCAATACCCGTAAAGAGCAAAGGTGTTGCCTTAATAATGACGTTAGAAATGTATTTTGGCTTACCTACCATGCCGCCAATAAGAGCCTCAAACGAGCTGATAGGGTCATAACCTGCAACAACCAAAATAATAGAAGCAACCAACAGGCCAACAAAAATAGCAACAATTGCTGACGTAATGGGCTTTCTCATTATCTTTGTAAGCGTACTCACTCGGCGTCACCTCCTGCCATCAGCAGGCCAGCCTGCTCTTCAGTGATAGTACCTTGGTCAAACTCGCCAACATTCTTGCCGGCGTAAATAATTGCCATCTTATCGGCAACGTCCATAATCTCGTCCAGCTCAAAGGAAATCAGCAAAATTGCTGCACCACGGTCCCTCTCGCGAATAAGCGCCTTGTGAACAAACTCAATAGCGCCCACGTCAAGACCGCGAGTTGGCTGAATGGCAATGAGGACGTCTGGGTTGGAAGAGACCTCTCGGGCGATAATAACCTTCTGCTGATTACCACCAGAAAGTCCCGCAGCCTGATGATCTGCGCATTCTGCAGGACGAATATCAAACTCATCAATCAGCTTCTGAGAGAATTCTTTTATCTTTGCCAGGTCAAGTGCAATACCCTTGCCAAAGGTTTCCTCGTTGTGGCGCTCAAGCACCATATTCTCGGCAACGGTAAAGGGCAGAACCAGACCCCAACGATGGCGGTCTGAAGGAATAGTTGCAACTGCGTGGTCAATAACCGTCTTTGGGGTGGTGCCCTGAATCTCTTCACCCTTGACAGCAATGGTGCCCGACTCAGGTTTGACCAGTGCGTTTATGGCATCGGTAAGTTCTTTCTGGCCGTTGCCGTCAATGCCTGCAAGACCAACAATCTCGCCAGCACGAATATCCAAATTAAAGCCGTTTACCTGCTCAATGCCGCGCTCGTCCTTAACGTGGAGGTCCTTAATAGAGAGAACAACCTCGCCAGGAGTTGCTGGCTTCTTTTCTACATGCAGGTTAACGTTTCTACCCACCATAAGTGTTGCAAGCTCGGTCTCAGATGTCTTGGAGACATCAACGGTGCTCATGTACTTGCCGCGACGAATAATAGTGCACTCGTCAGCAGAAGACATAATCTCTTTAAGCTTGTGAGTAATAACAATGATGGTTTTACCTTTGCTTACCAGGTCATGCATAATCTGAATAAGCTTCTCAATCTCCTGCGGAGTAAGAACTGCCGTAGGCTCATCAAGAATCAGCGTATCAGCACCGCGATACAGGGCCTTTAAGATCTCAACGCGCTGCTGCATACCAACAGAAATGTCTTCAATCTTGGCGTCAGGATCTACGTCAAAGCCGTATTCCTCAACAATTTCAAGGACCTTCTCGCGAGCTCGCTTTGGATCAAGGACGCCACCGGCCTTGGTGACCTCGTTGCCCAAAACAATATTTTCTGTAACGGTAAAGTTCTCGACCAACATAAAGTGCTGGTGAACCATACCAATACCGTGAGCGATAGCATCGGTTGGGCCAGATATGGATACACGCTCTCCGTTGAGGTAAACTTCGCCCTCATCAGCAGAATACAGGCCATATAGTACGTTCATAAGCGTACTTTTACCTGCGCCGTTCTCTCCTAAAATGGCGTGGACAGTTTGCTTGCGCACGTTAAGGTCTACGGCGTCAAGAGCTTTAAACGATCCAAAAACTTTGGTAATGCCATGCATCTGAACAGCGTAATCCGAACTGACTTCCACGAGCCACCTCCTTTACACACTTGCTAGAGGTGAGGAGTGCCAAAGAGCACCCCTCACCAACAAATCCAAACTCATCAGCCTTTGGGCCTGTCAGAGGTCAAAAACCATCTGGCGAGAAACCCTAAGGCTTAGATACTAAGCCAGAACTTAGCTCAAAGACTTGACGTATTTGTCCAACTCATCCTTGTTTGTAGGAGGAACAACGGAACCAGCCTTGATCTTGTCGAGAAGGTCAGTAGCTGCCTTGTAGGTGTCCTCACCCATGAGGTGGTGCTCCTCAGAAATTCCGACGGCGTCCTCGGAAGCGCCCAGAGAAATGGTGGTGCCACCCTTCTGGCCGTCCTTCAAGATCTTCTCGGAAATCTCAACGATAGCAACGTTGACGCGCTTAAGAGCGGAGGTCAGAACGTTCTCTGGAGCAAGATATGCCTGGTCACGGTCAACGCCAATTGCAAGCTTGTTTGCGTCCTTAGCTGCCTCAATAACGCCAGTTCCTACGCCACCAGCAGCGTGGAAGACAACATCGCAACCATCGGAGTACATGGAGTTAGCAATTGCCTTGCCCTTTGCAGCATCGGAGAAGGACTCTGCGTACTGTGCAGAAATCTCAACGTTGGTACCCTTCTCCTTATTTGCATAAGCAACACCACCGCGGTAACCGTACTCAAACTGGTCGATAAGTGCGGAAGAAATGCCACCAACAAAGCCAACCTTACCAGTCTTTGTGGTACGAGCGGCAATGTAGCCAACAACAAAGGAAGGCTCCTGAGCGCGGAACATAACGCCGGTGAAGTTAGAAACCTGAGACTCGTTGCCGTTGTCGATGATGGCAAACTGGGTGTTTGGATTGTCCTTAGCAGCCTTAAGAGTTGCATCAGCCATAGCAAAGCCAACGCCCCAAACAAGGTCGGACTCAGCGTCAACAGCCTTATCAAGGTTAGTTGCGTAATCGGAATCCTGCTTGGACTCAAGGTAGCTGACATCCCAGCCGTTCTTGTCCTTGAGCTCGGTCATGCCCTCCCAAGCGGACTGGTTAAAGGACTGGTCGTTAACACCACCAGTATCGGTAACCATGGTGAGCTTCTTTTTCTTCTCACCTGATGCCTTCTGGCCGCCGTCGTCCTTCTTCTGGTTGCAGCCTGCAAGACCTGCAAGTGCTGCAAATGCGCCAGCGCCGGTTGCGCCGGTCACAAAACTACGACGAGAAACGTTCTTGTTCATTCCGTGCTCTCCTTACCTCATGTGACGGGAACGTCCAGCTTTAGCGCTGGATCTTTATGAGAAGTTGACCAAACTCCCCTAACTTAAGCGGAAAATCCGCATGGTTCCAAAACAAACAGCAATGGAAAACTGCTCATCTGCAATGCTTGACGCAACAAGTGCCTTAAGCAACAACAGAAAGAGCAACCTCCATCATCTGCGTAAAACTAGTCTGACGCTCTTCAGCAGTAAGTGCTTCTCCGGTAAGAGGCAAATCAGAGATAGTTAGCAGCGTAAGCGCATGCTTATGAGCGTGCATGGCGTTGAGATACAGGGCTGCCGACTCCATCTCAACGGCAAGAACATCCATGCTTGCCCATTTTTGAAGCGAGTTGTCTACGGTGTAGAACACATCGCTTGCCAGGATATTACCAACGCGAACGGGATAGCCCAGCTTTTCTGCACCAGCAACAGCCTTGCTCAACAGGCCAAAGTCTGCGGTAGGTGCAATGGTTCCAGGCATTCCGTACTGTGATGGATAATTAGAATCAGTGCTGGAAGACATGCCAATAACAATGTCTCTAAGCTTTACCTCAGGAGCAAGGCCGCCAGCGCTACCAATGCGGAGAATGTTGTCGACTCCGTAGAAATTAAAGAGCTCGTAAGAATAAATACCAATGGAAGGCATACCCATACCAGAACCCATAACGGAAACTGGCTGTCCCTTGTACGTGCCGGTATAACCAAACATGTTGCGAACGGTGTTGAACTGCTCAACATTCTCCAGGTAGGTATCTGCAAGAAGCTTTGCGCGCAGAGGTTCTCCTGGCATGAGGACAGTTTTAGCAATCTGGCCCTCAACAGCAGCGTTATGAGGAGTTGGGGTGGTAGCCATTAGTTCTCCTTAAGAATCTCTGACAGGTGAGAAGCTCCAACACCAAGTTGCTCAACGCCAAAATAATCAAGGATTGTCTCGGCCATATCGGCAAATGTGGCGGTTGTACCAAGGTTAGTGTTTGGCTTGACCTTTGGACCCGTGATAAGCAGTGGCACGTACTCACGAGAGTGATCAGTAGATGGTGTTACTGGGTCACAGCCATGATCTGCGGTAATAATGAACAGGTCATCCTCACGAAGGCCCTCAATAATCTGAGGAATATGCTCGTCAAAGTAAGAAAGAGCGTTGGAGTATCCCACAGGATCGTTGCGGTGACCGTAAATCATGTCAGTATCAACAAGGTTGGTGAAGCACAGACCGTTGAAGTCTTTGCTGGTAGCCTCAATAGTTTTCTGAATTCCGTCTGCGTTGCAGGTGGTGAACTCAAACTCAGTCATGCCACGGTGAGCAAAGATGTCATAAATCTTGCCAATGGAAAGAACATCAAAGCCGTTCTCTTTAAGGCGATCAAGCATAGTTGGGCCCGTTGGCTCAAGCGAGAAGTCATGACGGCGAGAAGTACGCTGGTATGGCCACTCCCCCTCAAAAGGACGAGCAATAACGCGAGCAACACCGTGCTCACCCTGCAGAATCTCACGCGCAATACGGCAATACTCATAGAGTTTCTCGGGACTTACCACGTCCTCATGTGCAGCAATCTGGAAAACAGAATCTGCTGAGGTGTAGACAATCAGAGCACCAGTCTCTACGTGCTCTTTACCAAAGTCTCTAATAACATCGGTTCCGGAGTAAGGCTTATTGCAGAGAACCTTACGGCCCGTCTTCTGCTCAAACTCCTCAATGACCTCCTGTGGAAAACCATCAGGATAGGTTGGGAACTTCTTTGGAGAAATGACGCCTGCCATCTCCCAGTGACCAACCGTAGTGTCTTTACCAGCGGATTTCTCCTGCATGCGAGCGTATGCGCCCTCAGGAAACTCAATTGGCTTCAAATCAACGTCATACACGGTATCAAGCGCGCCATCAATATTAAGAAGGCCCAACTTTGTCATATTTGGGATGTTAAGAACGCCACTTGTTGCGCAGGCGCAAAGGGTATTGCTCCCCTCGTCTCCGTATGCCGCTGCATCAGGCTCTTCGCCGATGCCAAAACTATCAAGAACAACTACAAAAACACGTTTAGGCATACTACCTCCTAAAACGCCCGAAACAAGCATTTGCGCACGATACATACGCAAGCTAACTTATGTGGACGAGTCATTACTATTCATTAAATATATTATTACAGTTGCATAACACCGACGCCCAATTTAAAGAGATTTTCACGATACAACCGTTTGCAGATACTAAAATTCTGTAAACGGTACGCAGCAAATGCTTAGAAAAATCAAGCAGGTAAAACCAATGTGGCGAGAAAATCTTTGAGCTCACCAGGGAAAAATTTAATGAATTCATTCTTTACAGACTCTAGCTGCTGTCTTATCGTTGTCCAAAGCAAGATTTAAGCACTAGCTTAAATAAGATAAGCACCTGTTTAGAAGTTTTATATAAGCACCTGTTTAGTCGGATTCTATTTTTGCTGCTAGGAGGCCTGATGCTCACCAATCGAGAACAGATGATTTTCAACTGGATTAAAGAGCAGCCTTCCATTACTCAGAAGGAAATTGCAGAGCGTGCAGGTATCTCGCGTTCTTCTGTTTCGGTTCACATCTCCAACCTTACCGCAAAGGGCGCAATTTTGGGCCGCCGCTACATTTTGAGCGAGCGTCCCTACTTTATTGTGATTGGCGCTGCCAACATGGATATTGCTGGACGCCCAGACACTTCCCTTGTGGCAGGAGATTCAAACCCTGGCAAGGTCACCATGTCCTTTGGCGGCGTTGGCAGAAATGTTGCCCACAACCTGGCCCTTCTCGACAGTGACGTTCGTCTGCTCACCGCTTTTGGCGAAGACTATCGTGCACGCGAGCTCAAAGAGGGCTGCCTGGACTGCGGCATTGACATTGACGCTTCCATTACCGTGCCGGGCGCTTCCACTTCTACCTACCTCTTCATCATGGACGAGCACGGTGAGATGCAGGAAGCCATCAATGACATGCAGATTTACGAGTATGTCACCCCTGAGCGCATCGAGGAGCGCCTGGATGTTATCCAGCACGCCGCAGCTTGCGTGATTGATACCAATCTGCCTCAGCAGACCATCGAGTTCATTGCCAAGAACGTAGCCTGCCCCATCTTCTGCGATCCCGTTTCTTCCATCAAGGCGCAGAAGCTCAAGAGGGTCCTGGGCAAGATTCACACGCTCAAACCAAATCGTCTTGAGGCCGAGATGCTCTCGGGCATCAAGATCACTGACGACGCTTCCCTTGAAGCCGCAGCTCACGAGCTGCTTGCAACAGGGCTGAAGCGCGTGTTTATCTCCCTTGGCGAGAAGGGCCTTCTTTGCGCTGATCACGAGAAGACCGTTCGCTTGCCACTGCTTCCCGCAAAGCTTGTCAACATGACCGGTGCGGGCGATGCCATGATGGCAGGAATTACCTGGGCATACACTCAAGGCATGACGCTTGAGCAAACCGGCCTGGTAGGCATGGCTGCTTCCAGCATGGCCATTGAGGGTGAGGACACCATCAACGGTGAACTCAACGTTGAAGAGGTTATCAAGCGCGCAGGTATTTAGCGTGTCTGCACGGCACAGCGTGTCTGCATGGCACAACGTGTCTGCGCGGCACAGCGCGTCTGCACAGCACAGCGCGTCTGCACGGCACTACTTTCGGTTCCATTAGTCGTTTACGATTGGAGTATATATGTCTAACCTGAAGGATTTTCTCGTTGTATCTGACGAGGTCAAAGAGGCTCTTGAGCAGAACAAGCCTGTTGTAGCTCTGGAGTCCACCATCATTTCTCACGGTATGCCTTACCCACAGAACGTCGAGACCGCTCTGAAGGTTGAGCAGATCATCCGCGACAACGGTGCAATTCCTGCAACTATCGCAATTATTAACGGCCAGATGCGTGCCGGTCTTTCCGCTGACGAGATTGACTACCTAGGCAAGAAGGGCCGCGAGGTTGCTAAGGTTAGCCGCCGCGACCTCCCTGTTATCATCGCTGAGAAGAAGGACGGCGCAACCACCGTCACTACTACCATGATGATTGCTCACATGGCAGGTATCGACGTCTTTGCAACCGGCGGCATTGGTGGCGTTCACCGTGGCGCTGAGACCACCATGGACATCTCCGCTGACCTCGAGGAGCTTGCACAGACTCCTGTTATGGTCATTTGCGCTGGTGCAAAGTCCATTCTTGACCTTGGCCTTACCCTTGAGTACCTGGAGACCAAGGGCGTTCCTGTACTTGGTTACCAGACCGAGGAGCTTCCTGCGTTCTACACCCGCAAGAGCGGCTTTAGCGTTGACTACCGCGTTGACTCCCCTGCTGAGCTGGCAGAGATCTTTACTACCCAGCAGCAGATTGGCATGAACAGCGGCCTTCTGGTCACCAACCCAATTCCTGAGCAGTATGCAATGGATAAGGACACCATCGACGCAGCTATCGAGAAGGCCCTTGCAGAAGCAGAGGCAAACGGAATCCACGGCAAGGAGTCCACACCATTCCTGCTTGCAAAGGTTGCTGAGATCACTGGTAACAACTCCCTTGAGTCAAACATTCAGCTGGTCTTCAACAACGTTGCTCTTGGCGCAAAGGTTGCTGCAGAGGTTTGCAACCGTAAGTAAGTGCTCGCACGCGCTGCATTTTTGGCCCTCACGTCGTTTTGAACTGCCTCCCATTTCTTATGTCCAAGAAATGGGAGGCAGTTCATTTGACGTGGGGGCTTTTTCTGTCTTGCAGCAGCTTGACCGCGAGCTGACCGTAGGTTGGCCGCTGGTTGGCCGCAGGTTGGCCGCAACCTAATCGCAGCCCAATCGCAGCCCAATCGCAGCCCGATACCGCTCAAGAAAATTGTCTCAAAAAGTGGACAAAAGTCCTTATTTTTATTTTAGGGAGCAGGTACAATTACTCAAACTTAAGCCAAAACTGTCCTGTAATGAGGACTTACGAAGCAAGAACAGCGAGGTCTCGTGTGAACGTTCTAACCTACCTTGACAGTCTTGACTCCGACGTTCGCAAGAAGATCATCAAATGGGCTTCTCGCGTTCCCGCTAATCGTCTTTCTCATTGTAGGCAGATTCGTCTTAATTCCGGACAGACCCTTGTCCACATGCTGGACCGCGTTGATAACGTGTACATTCTGTGCCGCGGTACCGTGCGCACCACGTCGCATAATTCCGCAGGTAGCACGTATGTTATTGACGAGTATCGTGCGCCCGTTGCTTTTGGTGAGATGGAAGTTATCAGCGAGAGCCCGTTTTACCTGGGATCGCTCACCGCAACTTCCGGCTGCGAGTTTATTTCGGTTCCACGCGAGGACTACCTGCAGTGGATTCGTTCGGACCCTGAGGCACTTCTCACCCGCTCGCGCTGGATTATCAAGAATCTGACACGTCAGTCTGGCTACGAGCGCAGCCTTCTGACCTGGAGCGGCACCAAGCGTCTGATGTACATGCTCAGCGAGCTGACGCGCGACCAGATTCACCGCGGCGTTGTTGAGTGGCCGTTTACCGTGCGTCTGACCAGGCAAGAACTGGCGGACAAGATTGGTACCAGCACAAAGACTGTTGCCCGCGGTATCGACGAGCTTAAGGAGAGGGGCATGGTTTCTGTTCAGCACGGCAAGATTGTCATTACCGAGAGGCAGTTCCAGCGCCTCGACGACGCAATGAAGCACGAGGGAGAATCCCACCTTCTGGACTAACCTCTGTACCTGGCACAACGCTTGGGCAAGACCGTTCTTCTCGCCCCAGGCAGCGCGCCGCGCAATGCGGTGCACCATAACTTGGAACGACCGACGTACCCGTCGCAATCACAAACCTGTTTTTGCAGGATAAACGTAAGGAGCACTAATGAGCGAGTTCATGGACATCATCACTTCCGACAATCTCTCGTACAAGCAGAAGGTTCTGCACCTGGCTCAGGCTGCCGAGAACTCCGAGCACCCTATCAAGACCACCGCTGAGTTTGATCGTCTTTTTGCAGCTCACGCTCTTGACGACATGTGTGAGGGCAACGCTCCTTACCGTCCTCGCTACATCTGCCCTGACTACCAGGTATTTGCTCAGAACGGTTCCGAGTTTTTGCGCTTTGACAAGCCAGAGACCCTTGATGACCTGCTCTGGGGCCTTGCCGCTCTCTACGACAACGTTCCTTCTGTCACCAGCCGCCCTGTATACGTTGGCCAGTTGGACAAGATTATCGATCCGTTCCTGGAGGGCATGACTGACGCAGAGATTAAGCCTCGTCTGCGCCGCTTCCTGAACCACATCGACCGCACCGTTGCAAGTGGTTACTGCCACGCAAACATTGGTCCAGAGGACACTCGTGCAGGTAGACTGCTGCTTGAGGTTGACCGCGAGCTCATGAACGCCGTTCCAAACTTCACCCTCAAGTACGACCCAGAGGTCACTTCCGACGAGTTCATGCGCCTGGCAGTCAAGACCACTATGGTCTGCTCCAACCCTGCATTTGCTAACCATCGCATCCACAAAGAGACTTACCCTGGCGAGTACACCGTCGTAAGCTGCTACAACGTCCTTCCTATGGGCGGCGGCGCTTACACTTTGAGCCGCGTACTCCTTCCAGGTCTTGCAAAGCTTGCATCCAACGTTGACGACTTCATGAACAACCTGCTGCCAACCGCAACTGGCGAGGTTCTGAACTTCATGAACGAGCGCGTCCGCTTCATTGTTGAGGATTCCAACTTCTTTGAGACCAGCTTCCTGGCTCAGGAAGGCCTCATTTCTCGCGAGCGCTTCTGCGGCATGTTTGGCGTTGCCGGTATGAGCGAGTGCGTCGCTGAGCTGCTGCACCTTGATAGCAGCCGCACTTACGGCAAGGACGACGAGGCCAATGAGCTGGCTGATCAAATCATGGTCAAGATTGCCGACCAGGTCAACAGCTTTGACGCCGTCTACTCCGAGGTCTTTGGCGGTCGCTTCACCCTGCACGCACAGGCTGGCTTCTCTGACCAGAAAGGCGTTACCCCAGGTGTCCGCATCAAGGTTGGCGACGAGCCTGCAAATCTCTACGACCACATTCGCCACAGCGCTCGCATGCACCGCTTCTTCAACAGTGGTGTCTCCGACATCTTCCCAGCTGAGCCAACTGCTGAGCGCAACCCAGACGCTGTCGTTGACGTGGTCAAGGCCGCATTCTCCATCGACGACAAGTATCTCTCGTTCTACAGCTCCGAGGGTGACCTGGTCCGCATCACCGGCTTTTTGGCTAAGCGCTCAGAGATGAAGAAGTTCCAGTCCGGCGACGTTGTTCTTCAGGACACCGCTCACGACGGCCTGGGCAACTTCACCGCCAACCACCTTGGCGAGCGCAAGGTTCGCATGAGCGACTAGCGAGAAGAGCTGCGTAATCGTGACCTGTACTGCAACAGAAACAACTTTGGGAGCAACACATCCAACTGGGTGTGTTGCTCCTGTCAACAAGATTATTCCCTTCTCGCTGGTAGATGGCCCAGGAAGCCGAACTGCTGTCTTCCTGCAGGGCTGCAACATTCGGTGCGCCTACTGCCACAACCCCGAGACCCAGGTGGAATGTATCTCCTGCCAGGCATGCGTCAAGCCATGCCCAGCTCACGCCCTGTCCGTGGCTGACGGCAAGGTTGTGTGGGACAACTCCATTTGCATCAACTGCGACAACTGCATCAAGGTTTGCCAGCATAAGTCCACGCCAAAGATTGAGCTGCTCAGCGCAAGAGAGGTGGCCGACCGCTGCATTTCCAACATGCCGTTTATTCGCGGAATTACCACGTCAGGCGGCGAATGCATGCTCCGTCCCGACTTCCTCTACGAGCTCTTCACCTACTGCAATGCCGCAGGTCTGGACTGCCTCATCGACTCAAACGGCACCATCGACTTCACCGAATATCGCGATCTACTGGCCCTCTCAAGTGGCGTCATGCTTGACGTTAAGGCTTGGGACGATCAGTGGTTTGAGCACCTGACCGGCGAGAATGGAGTCACAGTCCGCAAGAACCTTGCGTTTTTGGCCGAGCAAAACAAGCTGGAAGAGGTTCGTGTCATCGTGACCGAAGGCTGGAACGATGCCGAAGCCGCAGTTGATGGCATTGCCGCAACCCTTGGCGAGAAGGTCGGTCAGACGCGCATTCGCCTCATGAAGTTCAGGCGCTTTGGCGTCCGCGGTCCGATGGAGAACTCTCCTTCTCCAAGTGATGAGCGTATGCAAGCGATTGAGTCGCAAGCCCGCAGTCTGGGCTTTGGCGAGGTTGTCGTCAGCTAGTTGGCGCGACGGCTACGCGATGCCAGCCGCGGCAGACGCGGCGTGAACCGCGATACCAGCAGCGCACGGCATCCGGGTGGTGCAAGCCGCAGCTCGCACGGGTTTCTCGCCAGCTTTTGTGCCCTTTTCACTGCAACAAAGAACGACCTCGCAGCACATGCTACGAGGTCGTCTTCATTTACCTATCAGTGAAGTGTCGGTCCGGCAAACTCCTGATCAGCGAGCTACTCGGTGACGATAGCAATTCCGCTGGAGCAGCCCAGGCGATCTGCGCCAGCCGCAACCATTGCCTCAGCGTCAGCCTTATTGTGGATGCCACCAGCAGCCTTAACCTTGCAGGTGTCACCGACAGTCTGCTTCATCAGGGCAACGTCGTGAACAGTTGCGCCGCCAGTGCTGAAGCCGGTGCTTGTCTTGACGAACGCAGCCCCAGCAGCCATGCAATCCTTGCAAGCACGAACAATCTGCTCGTCATCAAGCAGGCAGCACTCCAGGATTACCTTAACGGGCACGATACCAGCGGCCTCAACGACAGCCTTGATATCAGCGATAACGTAGTCGTCATCGCCAGCGACCAGGTGGCCACCGTTGATGACCATATCAATCTCGGTAGTACCGTCGGCAACGCTCTGCTTGGCCTCGGCGACCTTAGCTGCAGTTGAAGCGGCACCCAGAGGGAAACCGATGCAGGAAGTAATGCCAACTCCAGAGCCCTCGAGCTCGGCGTGAGCCAGGGAAACCCAGCAAGAATTGATGGCGACGGTTGCAAACTTGTACTGCTTTGCCTCGGCGCAAAGTTTCTTGATGTCTTCAGCGGTTGCGTTTTGCTTCAAATTTGTATGGTCGATAAGGCCGTTAACTTCCACGATTTTCTCCTTCTGGCTGTGCGATTATGAGCGGTTTGTGCCCCTCTATTGTACGGCAAGCGGCGCAAAAAAGATGTGGCCGCCTTGTTTTGCTACCTGGTTTTGAATAGCCGTGTCCAGAGCTCCCGCTGTCGCTCTTCAAGATCTGACATAGTCGTGTCACGTGCAGTTATTCCGGTTGACTCTCGAATCTGACGGACCAAGCCCTGAACGCTTTCAAAGCTTTTAAGCATCTCGCCAGATACCGAAAAATGCGGACACTGAACGCCCGTTACCAGCTCGTTTTCCCTGTCCAGGTCTCGCGTGATTTTTTGATTGCCAGAATGCGTTACCGCGGGATCATAATCTAGCAACACTGTAGCCCGCTTCTGCCTCTTGTCCTTGAGCTGAATGGTTAGGTCAGGAATTCGAGTGATTTTCTCGCCATATCGATTTTCCAGCTCGATTGGCTTATTGAGCTCGACAGTTCCTAGATTAAAGCCACCAAGGTTATACGGGAGGCACAATAGCAGCGCAAGCGAAGCTTCTCGGGGCGAACGAGCTTTCTCTACGATGTGTTGAAGTGCTCGTTTAGCTGGAATGATGCCACGCTTTCTTCCTTGTGTGGCAAGAAACTTTGCAATTGCAGCGCGATTTGTCAGAGGGCCATTTTGGCGTTGCGAAACTCCACCATGGCCATCCTGGTTTAAAAAATAATCGGAACACAGCGCGCTACCTGCAAGAATTGTTCCGATGAAATCGAGTTTTGACGCAATCTGCAAATAAGTGAATTCTGGAGATGTCACAAATCCTTTTAAGTCAGTATCTATGGGCAGGAGTGACGAAAGTGACATCATTGATTGGCATACATGAAGTGTGACATGCTCTTTTGCAAAAGTGGAATTTATATCACGAATCAGCAAATCAACCTTACTATTAGGCTCCTTTTGAAGACGCACGCCTTGTATTTCCGGCAGATGTCCATAGTAGGCAGCAAGATCTCGTTCAGTAGCTAC
>CALHDX010000110.1:0-73008 GCA_938023105.1 uncultured Atopobium sp. | reverse complement strand
ATCAGGATCGCAGTCCATAATATCGTGGTCCAGGAAGCCATGGATATGGGTATCAACAAGGCCAGGTACCACCCAAGAACCAGTGCGGTCAATAATCTCGCAGTCTGGCTTCTCTTTAGTGAAATGACCAAAGACACCGTCTTCTATGAGCAAATATCCTGGACCAGAAGTTGCTCCTGGTAAAAAGAACTTATCTGCTTTAACTGCAAATGTACTCATACGTACCTCAATCATTCTCAAAAGGACGCGCCATAGGCACGTCCTTCTTAGTAATTCCTATAGTGAGTGAATTGTAACACCCTTAACCACTCGATTAACCTGACCAGTTGGAGAAGGTGTGTCCGGTTTGTTATTGACACGAACTGAGTTCAAGAGTGCCACCACTTGAGCAACCATGACAAAAGGCAGAGCCAAATAAGGTGCTGGTAGAGGCTCTGTAAATACTGGAAGACTAAACGTTCTTCCCGTAAAGTTTGTTGCCCCCTCTTGCTCAATACCAATAGTCAAAGCAGCAATCTGATCTCCCTTAATCTCGTCAAGAATATCCAGATCATATTGACGCGTATAAGGGTTATTGGAAACAAAATCAAACACCAGGGTGTGCTCGTCGACAAACGACTTTGGTCCGTGACGATATCCCATCGAGGAATCCCACGACGTTGCATTAATACCAGCTGCAAGCTCCAAAATCTTAAGCTGAGCCTCATGAGCAAGACCCACAAAAGGACCAGAACCCAAATAAGTAATACGGTTGAAATCGCTCTTGAGCCACTCAGCAATCTCTTCCTCGCGCTCAATTACCTGCCTACCCAGCTCAGCAGCATCAGAAATCCAAGCCTTCTTCTGTGAGTCATCAGCACTATCAAATACAAGAGTTGCAAGAAGTGTCATACAGCTATAAGAGCCGGTCATGGCAAATCCCTGATCATTTGCGCCAGGAATAAGAAGAAGCAGCGTATCGTCTTTACCTGTGGATTCAACAGCAAGTTTGCCCTCTGGCGCACAGGTGATATTAATGAGCAGAAGATCTTTAACAATCTGACGAGCAATATTTACTGCAGCAAGACTCTCTGGACTATTACCAGAGCGTGCAAAAGAAACCAAGACCGTTGGATCGTCTGGATCAAGGCTGCCATAAGGATCAGAAACAATATCAGTAGTTGCAACAGACGCAAACTCAAAAGAGCCCTTCTCGCCATGAGAACGAAGATACGGAGTAATGGTATCGCCTACATAAGCCGAGGTACCTGCACCCGTAAAGACCACGCGGGTACGACGGCCCTCGCCAAGATTGCGAGCACGCTCAACAAACTTTTTAATTGCAGAAAGGTTCTCCTGATAAATGCCAAAGGTAGACTCCCAAAGCTCAGGCTGCTGCTTAATCTCGGCAGTTGTAATATGAGCGCCTAGTGCCTTTAGCTCTTCTTGGCTCTTCTTAAACATTGATATCCCTTCTCACAGCTATTTAACTGCGTGTATGTACAATCTTGTATCTAAATTGATCTGCACGAGCCACACTCAAGGTGAACTCAACAATGATATTTCTGTCATTGTACGTGGTGCGTGTGAGACTCAAAACAGGCGAGCCTTCAGAAATTTGCAATAAAGTGGCGTCATCCGAGCGAGCAATTGAAGCCTTGAACTCCTCTTCTGCTACGCCAATCTTTATGTTGTAGTCTTCTTCAAAAATTTGGTAGAGAGATTTTTGCTCAACATCATGAGCAGTGAGCGAGAAAAACTGTGAAACTGGAAGATACGTTACTTCCAGCATCATAGGCACATTATCAGCGCTTCTTAAACGTTTGATGCGGAAGAGTTTCTCGCCAAGAATAACGTGCATATGCTGGGCTAAAAACTTATTAGCCTCAATACTGTCAAACTCCAGAATAGTTGTCTTAGGGACACGGCCTAACTGACGCTGCTGGTCAGTAAAGCTATAGCCGCCCATAAGGTCTGTTGCACGCTCAGAAACGTCTGCAACAAAGGTACCACGGCCACGCTGGCGATAAATGAGCCCCATGTGTTCAAGCTCTTGCAGGGCAAGTCTTACCGTGGTGCGAGAAAGTCCATAGGAATCGGAGAGCTCACGCTCAGAAGGAAGTGGATCGTCTGGATCCATCTCGTTCTCAATACGATAGCGCAACATATTTGCGAGCTGCTCGTAGAGTGGTTGTCTTCCCATAAAGGACGTCATTGAACTCTCCTATAAAAAGACGGGTGCCCACAAAGTGGACACCCGTCACACTTACTTAACCCCAAATATATGGGAGAACGCCAAAGCCAGAACCAAGAAGTGCAATTACCAGGAGTAGGCAGATGCACATAATTGGAGTCCAGTTACGCTTTGCCATGAGGTAATACAGGCAAAGGGTAAGAGCCAGTGGAATAAGCTTTGGGCAAACGCCGTCGAGGATCTTCTGAATGTCAATGGAGACAGGAGAAGTGACTTCCTCGCCAACAGTTACCAGATTAACGCCGTTGCCGACTGGAGCAATAGCAGTGGTGCCATCCTTACCGTCAGCAGTCTTGCCGCCGATGAACATAACGGACTTAGGATCCTTCTTGTAGTCAGCATAGGAACCCTTAGCAAAGAGAGCCTTGTCATACTGACCAGAAGCAAGCTGCTCATCAGAAAGAGTTACCTGAGAAAGAACAACACTGTGTGTCTCACCGTTAGGGATGTTTGCACCAGCGCCGAGCTTAGTTCCGCCGTAGCAGACAACAAGGCAGCCAACAACAAAGACACCGAGGATGGAAGCAGCACGAGTGAACTCTTTTGCGTTCTCGGTAAGCAGAGTAATTGCGTCAGTACCCATCTTGTAAGAAAGGTTCATCAGCCAATAACGTACAGCGAACTGTGCGATGTTAAAGATGATGAGGAACAAGAATGGTGCAAAGACGTTGCCGGAGATTGCCATGTTAGAGGTAATACCAGCAGTAATTGGAACAAGGGTGAACCAGAACAGTGCGTCACCAATGCCGCCTAGAGGACCCATTGCAGAAACACGGACTGCACGAATGGTTGGGATATCCAGCTTGTTCTGCTCAAGAGAGAGAACAATACCCATAACAAAAGTGACCAAGAATGGGTGGGTATTGTAGAACTCAAGGTTGTGACTCATGGAAGCAGCAAGGTCATCCTTGTTGTCGCCGTGAATCTTCTCAAGACCAGGGAGGATACCGTAGAGCCAACCAGCTGCCTGCATTCTCTCGTAGTTGAAGGAAGCCTGCAGGAACAGGGAGCGCCATACCATCTTGTTGAGCGTCTTCTGATCAAGTGGCTCAGCAGGAGTGGTGTTCTGATAGGTATCAGGAATATTAAATGCCATCTTCGAAGTCACCTCCAGCAACAACAGCAGGAGCAGCATTCTTCATCTTGGTCTGGAGCTGGTAATCCCAGAATGCGATACCAAAGCCGATGAGAGCAAGAAGCAGAAGTGCTGGACCAGAGAGCTCAGGAATGCTGATAAATACGATTGCAGCTGCAAAGCCCATGAGGAAGAAGCCCCAAAGCTCGCGAGAAACCATAACCTTCAGCAGGATTGCAAAGCCGACGAAGCGCATCATGCCACCAGCGACGGACAGTGCATTCATGAGCCACTTTGGAATTGCAGTGGTGATCTGAGTGCCAAATGCAGCACCACCCAGGAAGAACAGGGTAACAATGACACCAAAGAAGAGACCAAGAGCAGCCATTGCACCATAGTTGATACGAGCAATTCCCTTAGGATCGGCCTTCTCGGCGTATGCATCAGCAGTTGCCATTACAGGAGACATAATGGTAAAGATGATGGTTACTGCATACTGACCAAGCAGAGAGAATGGAATTGCTGCAGCTACAGCGGCCATTGGCTCAAGCTTAGTGGTGATTGCAAAGACTGCAGACATAATGCCGCCGATAACAGCATTAGGTGGCTGTGCACCACCAACAGGCATGTTACCGATGGTCATAAGCTGATAGGTACCACCAACAATGAGACCAGTCTGAACGTCACCAAGAATCAAACCAACCAAAAAACCAGTTACGATTGGCTGGTAAAGAGACTCGAGGAAACTAAACTGATCGATGCCAGCGATAAACGCAACGATGAAAATTAATAACACCTGAATAGGGCTAACATCCATCTTAACTCCTCCTTTCAAACACACCATAACTACCGATGACGATGATCGGCAGACTATCCGAATACCTTTGCCAACCTGCTAGAAACGTTGCACCATTGCAACTTTTTGTAATCTCTACCAGGAAGTTGCGCGCAAAACTTACTCGAATAGCTTTGAGATATCCTCGACCGGGGTCGTAGGAACACGCCTAATCTCTAGAGTCACCCCCAATTCCTGAAGCTCACGAAAGGCAGCGACGTCCTTATCGTCTACCGCCACACTTGTGGCGACCTGTCGCTTTCCCTCAGCCATGTGCATATTGCCGATGTTCACCTTTTTGATTGGAACACCGCCCTTGACCAGAGTGAGGACATCCTCTGGATTCTCGGCAACAAGGAAAATGTGCTGGCTTGCTGAAGCCTTGTGAATAACATCGATAGTTTTCTGGAGCGTAAAGTACCTGGTTGCAACACCGTTTGGTGCAGCCATATCCATGAGGCCCTGACGCATCTTATTGCCTGCGACCTCGTCATTAGCAACAAGGATGAGATTTGTTCCAAGGGTACCGTTCCACTGAGTAGCAACCTGACCATGAATCAAACGATTATCGATTCGAGCAAGCTTGATATCTGGTTCTCCCATAACAAGTTCTCCTCTCTTTGCACGCACACTTGTGCGTGCTATCTGCGATTTTCATCGCACTACTCGCAACTTGCGCTGCGTGTTTTACTGCAAATTTATGTATTGTTGGAAACGCTGATTAACGCCCAACGATCCAACGTGATGACCACATTTGGAGCAAACTCAACATCTACTGTTTCTTTTTTGACGTTTTTAACTACGCCATACATTCCGCTGTTAGTCTTAACTTTCTGACCTGCATGAAGATTCTTCAGAAACTCTGAAGTTGTTCCCGCCTTTTTAGAAGAGGCTCTCCAAATAAAGAAGGAATAAATAAGGCCCAAAATTACTAAGAACGCGAGAAGAACAATGGATGAAGCAAGAATGTTCTCTGCTAGATTTGCCATGTGCGTCTCCTTAACTCAACAACAAAACGCTACTTAAATACCATCGTCTCCGAAGAGGTCATCTTCTGGCTCAACCTCAAGCTCAAGACACTTATGGACAACTCCCTGGCTACCAGCTAAAACAGCAGTATCAACCAGCTCTTCAAGAGAGGTATCTGCCATGCGACTACCAAGTGTTTCAAGAAGCATAGGAAGGTTTGTACCAGTAACAACTTCTACGTTTGAATAACTCTGAGCAATAATCATTGCCTGATTAAAAGGTGTCCCGCCAAGCAAATCGCAGAAAACCAGCACACCGTCAGTAGTGTCAAGAAGATCGGAAATTGTTGCAGAAAGAGTTTCTGGGTATGTTGCAGCACCGGCTTCAATAAAAGGAACGGGAACAAAAGCTTCTTGCTCACCAGCAATCATCTTTAAAGCATCAGCAAGTCCGTTTGCAAAAGTTCCATGACCAGTTAAAACGCAACCTACCATGTCAAACTCCTTTCAAAGAGTTGGAAACTATCTGGAGAGCTACACGGAAAACTAGGGATTAAAGCTTCTCTCTAAGTGGTAGATACCAGATAACAACCTAACATAAGTATAGTCTAGTGAGCATCTTGAGATGTGTACGTTAACAATCGTCGGTTTAACGGTATTATTTTTACCGTAAACGGTACAACGATTGTTATTTTCGCAGGTAGATATATGGATAAATTGTGATGATGCACTAAAAAGTTGAAACTTTTCCTGAAAAATTAGAAGTTCTTATAACGCACCTTTATACGTAATAAATGTAGTAAACAACCCTAAAATCCTGCTCAAATATGGTGAGAAAATAAAATTGGTATTAAGAAATTATGTACTGGTATCTTTTTTTAAAACATCTAAAGAAATTTTTCTTGATGGCTCTTTGGTTAAATAGATTCAACTCAATTCCATTTGCAGCGGGACTGTTCCATAGTGTTTCTCGCCCCTGCTTTCCTCTGGGCACTTTGTGTGCACTGTCTTTTAGACGAGGTGATATGCGTGATTGTTACCGTAACACTCAATGCATCCATTGATAAGGCGTACTACCTAGACTCTTCTGTTGTAGATGGAACGGTACACAGAGTCTCGGTAGTAGATAACAGCGCAGGTGGCAAGGGTCTTAACGCCTCACGAGCCATTACAACCCTTAACTACCCCGTTTGTGCCACAGGATTTGTAGGCGGCAATAACGGTAGATACCTTGTTGAGCTGGCTCACAAAGATGGTATTACCAGTGATTTTATTTATGTTGAGCAAGAAACCCGCTCATGCATTAATGTCCTGGAGCCAAGCGGGCAATCAACTGAATTCTTAGAGCCTGGACAGCCTATACTTCCTGAAGAATTCCTTGCTTTCAAGGCAAAACTTGTGCAGCTTACCAAAGAAGCCGAAGTTGTTACCTTTAATGGCAGTGTTCCCAAGGGCATTTCTGCCGAAAATTATAAAGAACTTATTGAAGAGACTATGGCTGCGGGCGTGCCTTGCATTGTAGACGCATCCGGTGCACTACTCATCTCCTGTATTGATGCCCTTCCTACCATGATCAAACCAAACACCGATGAAATCGGTCAACTTCTAGGAAGAGAAGTAACTACAGAAGACCAGGTCATTGAGGCAGCTCGGGAGCTGCACAAACGCGGCATTAAAATTGTAGTTGTATCGCTTGGTGCAAAAGGTGCACTCATGGTTTCTGATGAAGGAACCTTTAGAGCAAATCCTCCAAAAATTGAAGCTATCAATCCTGTTGGTGCAGGAGATACCCTTGTTGGCTCATTTGCTGTTGCACTTGCTCAGCAAAAACCAACTTCAGAGTGTCTTACCTTTGCGCTTTCATGTGCTACCGCAAGTTGCCTATCTGCAGGTACCGGTCGCTTTGATCAAGATGTTGCAACTAAGATTCAGAAGCAGGTCACAATCAAAAAGATTGCTGAATAATATGCAGCAAGACGGGTTTCTCGCCAAAGGTTACAAAGACAAAACTATTTCTAGAAAACTTACGTAACAGAGTAAGAGAAACGTTACAATTTTTTCAGTCAATCAAAGAGCCCTTTGGGGCGAAAGGAGCAATAGATGTTCGTTACTACTAAGCAGATGCTTCTTGACGCACAGGCTGGCCATTATGCTGTTGGCGCCTTTAACGTTGAGAACCTTGAGTTTGTAATGGCTGTTGTTAAGGCAGCAGAAGAGCGCCGCTCCCCTGTTATTCTTCAGACCACTCCTGGCACCATCAAGTACGCAAGCCTTGATTACTTTGCTGCCATGGTTCGTTGTGCTGCTGAAGAGGCAACTGTTCCTGTTGCTCTTCACCTAGATCACGGTGACGGCTTTGACCGCTGCATTCAGGCAGCTCGTGCCGGTTACACCTCCGTCATGATTGACGGCTCTCACGTTCCATTTGAGGACAACATTGCACTTACCGCATCCGTAACCAAGTTTGCTGGTCCTATCAACCTTCCTGTTGAGGCTGAGCTTGGCAAAGTTGGCGGTAAAGAGGACGACGGCCCAGCTGTTGAGGGCGAGAACCCCTACACTGATCCAGACCAGGCTGAGGAGTTTGTCGCTCGCACTAACTGCACTTCTCTTGCGGTTGGCGTTGGCACCGCTCACGGCGTTTACCACGGCACACCTCACATTGAGCAGGGCGTCCTCAAGGCAATCCGTCAGCGCCTTGATATTCCTCTGGTTCTTCACGGTACTTCTGGCGTTCCAGACGACCAGGTAGCAGAGGCAATTCAGAACGGTATTTGCAAGGTTAACTACGCAACCGAGCTCCGCCAGGTCTTTACCGCGGCCTTTATGAAGTACATGTCCGAAAACCCCGGCAACTTTGATCCAAAGAAGCCTTCCGTTCCTGGTATGGAAGCAATCACTCAGATTGTTGCAAGCCACATGGATAACCTGGGTTCTTCCCACAAGGCTTAAGCTTAAAGGCATCGCCGTCGCACGTATCCTGCTTTTGCAGATAAAAAAACAGGCGAGAAGATCGATTGGTCTTCTCGCCTTTGTGTTAAAAGCAAAGCGTTGTTGAAAACGTAAGCCTTAGCAGATCTTGCAAATCCAGTCTGCTTCTGGAGCCTCAATCTCGCCAGACTGAATGCTGGTCAGCGTATTGCGGAGCTTAGACATAACTGGTCCGACAGCCTCCATGCCAGCGCCAAAAACAATTTCTTTCTGGCCGTCAACAACTTTGCCAACAGGAGAAATAACAGCAGCAGTACCGCACATACCACACTCAACAAACTGGTCAAGCTCGTCAAAGCGGACAGGACGCTCAATAACCTTCATACCAAGCAGATCTTTAGCAACCGTTGCCAGAGAACGACGGGTAATAGAAGGCAAAATGGAATCTGTGTAAGACTGTGGAATAACCAAGGTTCCCTCTTTATCAACAAAGAGGAAGTTTGCACCACTGGACTCCTCAACATAGGTACGAGAGCCAGAGTCAAGATACATACTGTCTGCAAAGCCCTGCTCATGTGCCCAGGTGGTTGGGTACAGAGACATAGCGTAGTTAAGGCCGGCCTTGATGTTACCAGTTCCGTGAGGAGCAGCACGGTCATAAGGAGAAACGGTCAGTGCAACAGGAGCAACGCCGTTGGAGTAATAAGCTCCAACTGGAGTGACCATAATACGGAACTCATAGGTAGGAGATGGCTTAACACCAACAGTATTTCCGGTACCAATCATAAATGGACGAACATACAGCGTAGCGCCTGTACCAAATGGCGGCACCCATGCTGCGTTTGCAGAAACAACCTCTTTAACAGCAGCGACAAATCTATCCTCAGGAAATGGTGGCATGACAAGGCGGGATGCAGAGTCAACCATACGCTGAGCATTGAGGTTAGGACGGAAGCAGACAATATCGCCAGAAACTGTGGTGTAAGCTTTTAAACCCTCAAAAACTTCCTGGCAATAATGGAAGATGTTTGCGCACTCAGACAGTGTAATGCTGTGATCGGTGGTAAGTCCGCCCTCATCCCAAGCACCGTCTTTGTAGTGGGCAACGTAGCTGTAGTCACACTGCGTATATGCGAAGCCAAGCGCTGTCCAATCGATGTCCTTCTTCTCCACTGAGTTTGCCATGGCTTTCCTTTCTCCGTGGGTTTTAAAGAATGAACTTCATCATAAACATGCGGATATGAATACCTAGTCCTATTAAATAGTTTGTAACCGAATAGATATTTTGCGGTATAACGTACATGAGCTGAAGGGAGCAAAAATGAATATCAAACTTAAGAGGACTTACGATACGCCAGAAGCCGACGATGGATATCGTGTGTTGGTAGACCGTCTTTGGCCACGAGGCATCAAAAAGGAAAACCTACACGCTGATGAATGGGCTAAAACCATTGCTCCTACTACTGAGTGCAGAAAAGCATTCAACCACGATCCAGAGCGCTTTGATAGCTTTGTGTCTACCTATACAGCTGAACTTGACAGCAATCCTGATGCAGATGCCTTTGTCGAACAGCTTAAAAAGCTTGATCAATCTACCGTGACACTGCTTTTCTCGGACAAAGACACTACGTACAACAACGCAGTAGTGCTCAAAAAGTGGCTTGAGACTAAGCTTAAGTAATACGCTTACCCAGCCACGCTTACATATCTTGCGAGAAGAACTCCTGGTAGAACTTCAATTCTTCAGGAGTATCTATGCTTGATGAGAATAAAATATCAGGCTCTATGGCGCTAGTGTTCTTGTCAGCAGCGGCATCTGCAGAAGCAAGCAAGTTTGCCTGTCCAAGCAAACGCTTAAGCTGATGAGCGGCGCCTGCCCCACCGTCAAAAAATTCTACGTCTCCTAAAACAGAGCTAATTTGCTTCTTGATAAAGGGGTAATGGGTACACCCAAGAACCACGGCATCTACCTGGCCAGCATAATTTCCCAAAAGCTCGGTCAGTCGTTTATGCATCTGTTCTGAATCAGCCTGACCAGATTCAATAAGCTCCACCAGGCCTTCTCCTGGAATAGAGATAACCTTTGCAGAAGGATGCAGGCGTGACTCAAGGTTGTGGTACTTCTGCAAAGAGAGCGTTGCTTTTGTAGCTAGAACAACTACTGTTCCATGGGGATATGCAGTTACTGCAGGCTTAAGAGCTGGCTCAACACCCACAATAGGTACATGAGGATAGGTTGCCCTCAGCTCGTCTGCAGCAGCAGCTGTAGCAGTATTGCAAGCTATAACCAGTGCTTTAGCACCCTCATCGATAAACTTTTTAGCAATAGCGTGAGAGCGCTGGACAATCTGCGCTTTTGGTTTAGTGCCATAAGGAGCAAATGCAGAATCGCCAAAATAATGAAATTCCTCGTGAGGCATTTGGGCAACAAGGTGCTTAAGCACACTCATGCCACCAACGCCCGAGTCAAATACACCAATAAAATTATGAGGAGCTAAGCGAGCTTCCATTACAAACCTTTCAAACTGAATGTAGAGTATTTTATACCTGTATTGGGAATAGAATAAAAGACCAGATAAAATGCTATGTAATACCTGTTTATGTCCTAAAATGTCCTAACTAATTAATTATTCTTTGCCATGTGTCTAACCCATGCTTCTCCTACAACATCCGCAAACTGTCTCCATTGCGGACGATCATAGTGTATTTCACCAACGCCCTTTCCAGCGTGACCCATCATCTTCTCTACATAGTCAGAATCTATACCCAACTCCCAACGCATGACAGTACGCCAAGAGTTACGCAGATTTCTAAATGGAATGTATTTAAGATTCTTTTCTTTGAGAAGCCTATTCCATACATAACGCACTACCTGCTGACTTACTGGCTTTCCATAGCCTTTATCCGTAAGCCAGTCTGTATCAATGGAGAGAATGTCTTTTGACCATGGCTCTGGAATGACTATAGGTCTCTTGCTTTGTGACGTCTTTAGCTTGTTTAGTACCTCTCCGTTATTATCTACTTGTGTATCAATGTCAATGATGGCAAGCGTCATGCCATCATATTCATAAGACATGATGTTTTCTTTTCTCACGCCTAATGACTCACCAACACGGCATGAACCAATGCCACAAAGAATAGCTGGGATATAAGCAACAGAGCCACGCAGAGCTTCTAGAACCTCGCAAAGTTCACTAAGCGAGTAAACAGACGTATCACGCTTATTCGATTGCTTGGGCATCCTATACGTGACGATTGCAGGGTTTGCTGGTAGCAGCTCAAGCATGACGCACTTATCGAGGATTTTACGCAGCAACATAAGCGATGTCTCAGCGATTCCCTGCGTCATAGTGAGCAACCATTCCTGGATTCCAAGAGGTTTAATTGCCGTGATTGGCAAACTTCCCCAAACAGGATTTATGTGCTTTGTCCATCTACTGACATAGTTCTTGTATGAGTTCTGAGAGAGTTCACCTGTCTTCAGTTGTTCTTGCAACTCTGGGAGATACCACGCTTCAAAAGCCTGTCTGAGCGTTGGCACAGGCTTGTCCTGGCTATGCTCTATGCGTCTTTGCGCTAATACTTCATCAGCTTGTTTGCGTGTCCCGTAGACGGTCTCAGAGTGTCTTGTGAACCCTCTGCCGTCTCCCGTGTCTGCCATATAGCGGATTCTGCGTTTCCCAGGACCCATTGGCTGGTTTGAACCCCATGAAGAACGTTTACGTGGCATAATGTATATACCTTCCTAACGAGATGGAGGTTGCTCCCTGTATTGTCTTGGCGGACGCGGGGAGCTTTTTATTCCGTTACTTCCCTCTTATGCTCTCATCGAATAAGAGAGGAGATCTGCTATGGATAAATACGAGATTCATCTATCTGTCATCATCGTTGAGCTGTCAGCAATCTTTTTCTTGTTGCTCACTAAGCTTTAGACTGCTGTCATCTTCTGCACTCTTTGCTCTAGCGTTATCAAACACACAATATGCGCTAAACAGGCAAACTGAGAGAATGACAAGACTAAAAATCACGCCAAACCAGTCAAATGCAGCAAGATATTTAGGGATATTCATCAAGCTTGATATTGCGAAAATTACCATAAATGCAGCAAATACAAGGCTGCCACATCCAGGATTAGTTGCGCTTGTTTGCTCATTCTCAATATCTTGAACATGGATATCAAGCTCAACATTTTGCGACTTTTTAGAATGCTTAGAAGCTGTCTTTTTAGAAGCTACTCTTGCTATGTCGCTCACACCAACAGTAGTCCTTTTGTATAAGAAGCTGTTGATGGCTCTCTTTGGATTCTTGATAAAGCCAACTCCCTTTTTTCCATAAAAAGGATTTACTGCCTTTTTAAGGACCCTTGTCATTCTTCCTGTTGTGCGTGCCTTAATTGACTTATTAAGGCTGAATTTCCTAAAGCCAAACTTCATGACTATTACCTCATCTCGCTAGCTGCTTGGTACCACACAACAACGCCAACAACCTTGATTGGATGCTCATCGTCAGTAAAGATAATGTCCTCAAACTCCTCATAACTGTCAGCAGTGAGCATAAGAGAGTTATTGCCTTTATACCAACGTCTCATGATTGCTTGGTAGCCTTCGGTTTCCACTACAACAATAGATCCATTGGAAGGCGTGATTGTTGGGTCTAAGAGGACATGGGAACCTTCTGGAATAACGCGATTCATGCAATTACCTTCCACCTCTAGTACCATTGCGCTGGGATGGTTTTTAGCAATATTAGAAGGTACATTTACAGTCTTTTCATATGCTTCTTCATCTGCAAGCACTCCAGCATGTACCCTACCTAGAGATATAAGAGGTAGATATGATTCGCCACTAGAGATTGCTTTCATTGCTCCAGAAAGAACTGGCACATCTTCACTAACAATGTCACTTACAGAAACATTAAATACAGATGCCATCCTCTCAATAGCACCCATTCTAGGCTGCGTCCATCCCGTTTCCCATTGAGTAACAGTTGACCTAGTTACATTAATTTTCTCAGCAAGTTCTCCCTGCGTTAAGCCCATATTTAGGCGTAGCTTTTTAATATTTTGTGCTAAAGACATGTCATTCTGCCTTTCACTATGTTTGATTTTCTAAATATTTTAGTAGTTTTTTGTTGACAAACAAGGTTTGTCTATTTAACATATGTTTTGCAAACAAACAGAGAGGAGGTCAAATGAAAACCCTAAAAGAATATCGCATCAAAAAAGGCGTTAAACAGAACGCAATCGCTAAAGCACTGGGTGTAACTCGTCAAACATATGCACGTTATGAGGAAAACCAAGAGGAAATGAGTCTCGCACAAGCAAAAGCTGTGTGCCATTTTTTGAACTGTGATATTAGCGATATTTTTTTAGCTCAAAAGGTTAGTTAAACAAACATTTGTATCACTAGCCAAGTACTTCCCCACGCACCATGTACCTTCTCAATCGAATAGACGTAAATCGTTACAGGGAAAACAACAACACTTGCTCTAGCTTTGAGTTGGTGAGTACCTGTTGAAATAAAGTGAATGGCTAATGGTAGCCAGATAACGTTGCATGGTCGTAGTGATAACCATGTAGGACCTTACAGTCCGCCACGCTAAGCGTGAAGAGCGTGCATAGACGCTTTATTGCTATGCAAAACCCAATCTAAAAAGTTTGCCCTCACATTGTCCGACCAATGCAAGGGCACTGTTTACCGCGGAGGTGAACATATGAAGAGTATACCGCTTCAAATCAAGAAGATTGCCGTTGGAGCTTACATTTGCTCCCTCATGACAGGCATCTTATTTGCTCTTATCTATGCCACGTTTTCAGTTTGTGGCGTTTTTGGACTTCTCCCCTATGTAGCAATCACTATCCCAGTCTGGAGGTGGATTGATGACATCAACGAAGCAGAAAAAGATTACCGCAGACGTGAGCGTGCTCGCAAAGCTCTTTGAGAAGTTCATGATCGCTTCTGCTGAAGCGCAAAGAGAGCTCGCAGAGAAGACGGGAACCGTCAACGGCTCTCGCTCACTTAATGCAGCAGTACTTGCAGGACTGCCGCCACAGCTTGCTTACACGATTGCTCAGACCTCTAAATACTCTGGTATTCCAGGCTCAATGCTGAGAGCCGAACACAAGGCAGGAGCACTCAAGTTTATCAAGCCGGCAGGACAAGAGCGTGGATACATGATTACCTGCGAAGAAATGGATAGATGGCTTACTGACTCGGTGAGCTAAGAAAGGATTTGATATGAACAAAGAAGAACGTGAGCTGTTAGTTGAGAGAGTTGCATTCTTGACGGCGCTCCAAAAGAAGGTCAAGGAGCATCTTGACGCACACGCAGCAGACAACCTGCGCACACAGCTTGATGACGAGCTCAAGAACCTCTATGTACAAATGGGAGTATCCAAGCTTGACCTTAAAGTCAATGGCAAGAAGGTTGGCACAGTATCAGCCAGGCTTTCAAAGCCAAAGGTTGAGGTTGTACCACAGGTTAAGAGTGTTGCTGAGTTTGTTGATTGGATCATGACATCAGACTCTGGCATTGACACTTTGACCCGTCTTATCACGCTTTACCCAGACAAGGTGCTTGAGTGTGCAACGCAAGACGGTGAGCTACCCGGTGGTTGCGAGATGGTTAAGCGTGAGAGTGCTGAGTCCTGGCTTGGTACCACACTCAGAGTTGACGCTGACAAGGTAGCAGACGCTTACCAAGGTCAGCTACCACAGCGTATCTACGGACTTCTTGGAGATGGTGGCAATGAAAGGCTATAAAGCATTTCTGCAGAATATGATGACACAACACGGCGACGATACCGTTTATAAGGTTGGAAAGACCTACACAGTCGAGGGCGAAATCAAGATATGCGAGAACGGCTACCATTTCTGCAAGAAGTGCGTTGACGTTTACGATTATTACAGTAAACCTTGCCGTATCTGTGAAGTTAGCGTCACTGGCGCAGTACAGACGCAAGGAAATAAGAGTGTCGGTCGCAAACTTAAAATCTTGCGTGAGCTAACAGCTGATGAAATAAGTAGTCTCTGTAACTCCGGCGACTGGAACTCCGGCTACTGGAACTCCGGCTACTGGAACTCCGGCGACTGGAACTCCGGCTACTGTAATACAACCGAGCCTACAGTTCGTCTCTTTGACCACCAAACAGACATCACTTTTAGTGATTTCCGACAATCGCGAGCTCATGGCTTGCTTTGCAGTATACCGTCAGACTGTCTTACCTGGAAATATAGCGAGTATATGACAGACGACGAAAAGGCAGCACACCCGGAGCATGAGACTACCGGCGGGTTCTTGTGCCTAGAGAAAGCCGATCGCCAAGCATGGTGGGAGAGCCTAAGCGACGATAGCAAGGCAGCAATCACATCGATGCCTTATTTTGATGCGGAAAAATTCTTCATTTGCACAGGTATTAAGGTTAACGGAGCTGATAACGATGCTAACTAAAAAAGAGCGTGCAGCAATCGCTGAGAGGTTGAAGAGCACGGAGTACATTACCAGCTCAACACTCTTTAAGGCTCTCACAGGTGAAGAAAAGCCAAGCGAAACGTCACATGTCAAAAGCCTTTGCATAATATGCAGCGTCATTCTCGGTCTATGTGATACGTCAAATATGCTTGAACTACCCCTAGACAAAGACGGCGAGGTTATTCACATCGGAGATACGCTATACGATGACGATAATGATGTGAAGTATGAAGTCGCTGGATACATGATGCGCGGTAATAGCACAGAGGTTATTTTGGCAGCTGGCGCAGAACCCGTGTATACAAAAGAACCTGCGAACAACCTCACCCACAAAAAGCCAGTAACAATCGCATCGCTGGTTAGCGAGATTAGGTGCATTCTAGCCAAAGAAGATATTAGCGAGAAACTATCTGAGAAGATTTGGACGCTCACCGACTTAATCGAAATGTCGGGTGATAGCGATGACTAATCATGAAGAGATAGCGGAGAAGTGGCGTGAAACTGGCGAGAGGTTAGACAAAGAACCCCCGAGCAGTCTTACGGGTACAGCATGTATAACGCTTTTTGAGCTTTTAGAATCTGCTGGCATACGTGATAACAATTCTTACAGTGATGTGTTTAACCGTCTAGCCGACCTCATAGATCCTACATGCCACATGAGTTGTGAATACGGGAACGGTGACGATGACACAGATGAATATATGGAACTTATTGTAGACACGCCAGAAGATACGGTAGCTTGCCATTGTCACGCTTGCGATATTGTGTTCAGATTTGAGCGCGGCATTGTACCTGATTATTGCCCATTCTGCGGTGCAAGGGTGGTGCGCGATGAATAGCACAGAGAAAATACTTCGCATTATCAAAGAGTATGCACAACTTGCGTACTTGAGCAGTGGTGAAGACCTTGGCAACAAAATCAAAGGGAAGAAGGTTTATCTATCAGGACAAATTACAGGCAATGCTAATTACAAAGGCTTGTTTGGGTTTGCTTACACGCTCATTACTCTTGGGGACGCTTCAGAGGTCTATAATCCTGCAGCACGCATTCCGGATAATGTTGACTATAAGTCCGCAATGAAGCGTTGCATCACTGAACTTGTTAAGTGTGACACTATTGTCATGCTGCCAAATGCTTACGAATCAAAAGTAGCAAAACTCGAGAAAGAGGTAGCTATTTCCTGCGGGTTAGATGTTGTCACGTTGTCTAATAACGCAATTATTACTTACTCATTTAACGCTGTTGAAGAAGCTCTTAAGAGGTTGCTATGAGTAAACAAAAACAGAAAGGCACAGCGTTTGAGCGTCAAGTCGCAGAGTATCTTAGCGCACGCTTAGGAGCTGACATTGAACGCAGAACCACAGCTGGCATTCACGACAGAGGAGATATAGCTGGAGTTTTTTTTCGCGGTCTTCCC
Organism: uncultured Atopobium sp.; assembly: GCA_938023105.1. Lineage (GTDB taxonomy): Bacteria > Actinomycetota > Coriobacteriia > Coriobacteriales > Atopobiaceae > Lancefieldella. Next base: position 56,078 of record CALHDX010000110.1, on the reverse strand, counting down.
ATGGTCGTGGAATGCAAGAACTGTACACGTATGGAACTGCCAAAGTGGCTCAAAGAAGCAGAGGTTGAGCGAGGAAACGCAGACGCAGAGTTCGGCATAGTGGTTCACAAACGCAAAGGAGTTGGCGAGAAGTCATTTGGTGATACTTACGTCACAATGACGCTGGAGACACTCGCAGCAATGATTGCGGGCAAACACGATTTACTGCAATAAATCAGTATTTATTTTAATTCCCTATTTTCAACAACCAAATAGAAAGGCTTTAACCATGAAGAAACTTCTTCAGTGGCTGGCTGTTGCTGTCTTTGCGGTACTGGTATGCGTGCCAGCTCTCGCACAAGCGCAGACGGTACCAGTCCAGCTTACAAGCTTTCAAGTAACCAACCTTGAGAAGCAACCAGTCAACTCAGTAGGCTTGCACTCAAAGTTCTATATGAACATCAACTGGGACGCAACAGGGCAAGAGCTCCACAACGGCGATTCATTCGACATTGAACTCCCAACCTTCCTGCGCTTCCCAGATAGCGCAGCCACGAGCTTCAATTTATACACGCCAGACGGAGAAGTCTGCGCAGTTGCAGAGATTAACCCGCTCACTCAGACATGCCACGTAACCTTTACCAACTACGTTGAAGGTAAGGACAACGTCAAGGGTTCTATCTGGCTTGCAACGTGGATTGGAGAAGATAACGGACTAGATCATGAAGAGTTGAGAATCGTTCAGACCTCAACTGGTCAAGTTGCAAGCTTCACAATCCACACTGAGCGTCCTAACGTTCTCACAGGCGAGGTTATTGCTAAGTGGGGCGTTGCTGACACAGACGCTGACACAATCGAGTGGAAGGTACGCCTTAACGTCAACCAGATGAACCTTACCAATGTCATCCTGGAAGACAGCATTGAAGCTGGTTCTTATGTTCCTGGCTCTTTCAAGCTCTACCGCGTCCACATGGACGAGTACGGCGCAATCGACGATTCTTATGGCTGGCAGTCAGTACAGGTTGATGAGCCAACTATCAACGGTTCTACATTCACTCTGAACCTTCACAATGCCATGGCAAACGGTGAGCAGTACTTCCTTATCTACCGCACAACCAAGAACCCACGCATTAAGAACTCCATTACGCTCTATTCAGCTGAGAAGCAAGCGTCAAGCGTCTGGACTTACGTAGCAGCGGATTCTGGTGGCAACGGTAATGGCGACAATCGTCCAACTGAGCCAGAGACTCCAGTTACTCCAGAGCCAACACCAACGCCAGAGCCTAATCCAGGACCACAGCCACAGCCTACGCCAGAAGAGTCTGACCCGGAGCCACAGCCTGAGCCTGAGCCAGCTAAACCTGCCAAGAAGGTAAAGAAGGCAAAGAAGGCAGCACTACCCGCAACGGGAGATGACGCAGTCATTGCAGTTGCAGCTGGAGTTGGAACGGTTGCGCTCACATTCATCCTCACAAGCAGGTTTGTAAGGAAGGAGAAGTAATGGACGCAAAGGCAAAAGAGCAAGCCGACAGAGAGCGTCTTGAAAAGATGACGATGAAGGAAATCAAGGCAATCGCAAAGGACGATGGCATCGCTCTCGGATATGACGGCTCAAGAAAAGCGAATGCTATTGGCTTGATTCTTGAGTGGAGACGCTTCAAAGGCGTGTATATGGAGCGGTACTAATGATTTGCCCAAGATGTCTCAATGAAGGCTGGGGCAGCACTGCCTTTGACCTTGAGCACGATGAGCATGGTTGGCGCATTAGATGCCCTTACTGCAACCATGCGTCTAGGTATTACCAAACCAAGGAAGAAGCAAACATTGGCTTTACGTTAGATGAAAAAGCTGAGCCAAATGAAGCCAATAGAGCCGACTAAGTACGTTGAGCCCAATGCAGAAGATGTGCGTCTTATAAGAATCTGGCGCATCGACTTTGACTCGGTCTGTTTTGGTCTCTACACGTACACTCCAGCTCAATTCCATGCGGTCCACTCGACCGCATGGGACTTCTATCAGCGCAAGCCAACCATGAAGCACACAACAGCTCCTGGAACAGAATACGTTGAGTTCTACCACGAATATGTCTGCGTCTATGAGTCAAATATGAAGGACTTCATGGAGTGCGTCAGAGCAAACGGGCTTCATGGCAAATACCACGAAGCGGGTCACCCGGAGAAGGAATACAAGTTTTAGAAAGGAGTAGATCATGGGAGTATCAGTACTCGTGCTAGGACATTCTGGCACAGGTAAGTCAACGAGTCTCAGAAACTTTAAGCCTGGAGAGATTGGCATTTTTAACGTGGCAGGAAAGCCACTCCCCTTCAGGGGCAAGATGAGCAAGGTTGACCATCCAACGTACGCTCAAATGAAGCAATCGCTTAAGGCTAACAAGCTTAAAGCGTATGTAGTCGATGATGCGAACTACCTCATGGCATTCCAAAGCTTTGCCAAGGCTAATGAGAAGGGCTATGACAAGTTCACATCAATGGCAGTTGACTTTGAGCAACTCTTGGAAGCTGCCAACAACACAAACGATGACACAATCGTTTACTTTTTTATGCATCCTGACTATGACGATGCAGGAAGGCTAAAGCCTAAGACCATTGGCAAAATGCTAGACAATCAGCTCTGTATTGAGGGAATGTTCCCAATCGTACTCATCACTGAACGCGATGATACAGGCTATCACTTCATCACACAGACAGACGGCTCTACACCTGCCAAATCCCCAATGGGAATGTTTGATGACCTGGTAATTGACAATGACCTCAAAGAGGTTGACAGCGCTATTCGTACGTACTGGGATATGAAGACAGTCGCTTAATCCCCTATTTATTTAATCCACTATTTTAAGGAGAAAAATCATGAAGGCATTCGGTAACTTTGACAAGGTAGTTGCATCTAACGGTGGCGGTTCTTCCATGCTTGAGCCAGGCGGATATGTTGCAAAAATTGTACGTGTTAAGGACCACACAGACGAGAAAAAGCCATACCTTGAGTTCGTCTATGACATCTGGAACGGCGAGACTAAGTCATTTCTTTTCACAGCAGATCTTGCAGACACCACAAACGACTGGAGACACTCTTTCCGTATCTATTTCTCCAAGGACAACAACTACGGCGTGCAGCGTTACAAGGCACTCACAGAAGCAGTTGAGAATACCGCCCAGGGCAAGGGTGTCAAAGCATTTGTCTATGAGGACAAGGACGATGCAGAGCAGACACTTGTTGGCAAGCTCTTGGGCGTTGTCATTCGTCATCGCTCTTATGTCAACAGCGAGGGCAAGGTCAAGACAGCAGTGGATGTCAATGCATTTATTCCTGGCAAAGACGCTGCAGAAGGCAACTTTGATGCTAAATACGCAGAGCCATACGAAGCAGACGGAGTCGCAGAAGCACGTGCAAATGCAGACAATGCAGTCATTGACGCTCCTGCGCCTGCCGTTGAACTTGCAGACGAGGATATTCCGTTCTAGAAGCCATGAGGTAAGAGAGGAGGTGGCACGTGGCTGACTACACAGATGGTCTCGGATGGGCAAAGCTGGATATCACAGCTGCGTGCCATCTTGGACGCATCATTGAAAACTTCAGTGATAAGACAAGAGGAGCAAGGGCAACCATGCTCCTCTTCTGTTACTCGCAAATCAGGGATATTGGAGATATTCCGTCTTTTAGGCTTGGAGTTCGCACAATCGCTAAGGCTTGTAATTGTTCTGTACCAGCAGCACAGCGATTTATTCAATACTGTGAAGAACGTGAACTGATCGTGTCAGTAGGCACTACGCCAGATGGCAAAACGCCATTGAGAACATTTTGGTGGTTTGCTGAGAGGTGTATCGAAAAACCGATACAGGGTGTATCAAAAACCCATAGGAAACCGATACAGAGGTGTATCAAAAATCAAGCAAAAACCGATACACATCAGAATACAGATAGTAAGAGAGATTCCTTAAAGAATCTCTCTCTTACTTGTTACGTATACGGGGAAGAAAAGTTTTCAGTCATGGCGGTCTACGCCTTCGCTAAACGCTCGGCGACCGCCATGCAGAAGGATTGCACGCTCGATTATATCTATGAGACTGACCCTGACTTTGATTTGATGATGCGAGCGGTTATTGATGACCTCACACCAGAAGAACGCATAGCAAGCTACTGGGAAAACAATGAGGGTAAAGGTGAGCGCAAATGACGTTTGAATATTTGCGCCGGCTGAACCGTCCAAAGTACGGCTGGGATGTTGAATGCTATCTTGCAGCAAAAGAACCACTTAAGACGCACACAATAGCTGATGATGCGCTAAGTGGTGGCTTAATGCCAGGACTCACTATTCTAGGTGGTGTGGCTTCTGCAGGTAAATCTTCGCTTGCAGTACACATCGCAACGGAAGTGGCACAAGACGGAAAGCGCGTTATCTACTTTACGTTAGATGACACGTGGGGAAATATCACAGCCCGTTCCATGAGTTGTTGGTCTGTGAAGAACCAAGGACTAAAGCGTCAAGGACTCACGGTTGTTCCCTTTGAATGGTCAGCAGTCATTAAAGGTCCAGGCACAGAATTACAGCTGCCAGAAGGACTACAAAACCTCTCAGCGTATGCGTTTAATGCCAGGCACTCTAACGCTGTACTTGCTGACGCTGCACTCTATGACGATATGGTCGCACCCAATCTTGCAATCATCGACAACGTATCAACTACAACAGGAATTGAAGAGATCGTGCGCACCGTTATGGCAGATGATGACAAGCCAGACCTTGTCATCGTTGACTACATTCAACAATATCAAACAGGCACTCCTGACATTGATAAGCAGGAATACACTCGCGTGTCTCAAGTTGCTACCAATCTACAGATGCTTGCTTTTGATACGCAAATACCGTTCCTTGTGCTTTCAAGTCTGAAGAAGCTTGATGCAAAGGATGAACCATCTTTGGACTGGTTCCGTGGTTCTGGAGTTGTAGGTTACGCATCCTGGGCAGCACTCATCCTCACGAAAGGTGAGATTGATACTCCGCAATTCAAAGAGGTAGCACTGCACACAGTTAAGAACAAAGCAGGTAGAACGGGCATTTTAGTGCCCGCAAAATTAAAAGGTGCCTATTCAACATTTATACAGAATGGAGGTGTTTGTATTGCCTAAACAGGTTAAATATCTTCTATGCCCCTTCACAGGCTCTGAGTGCGCTTCTACGTGTGCCTTGGCTGGAGTTATTGACGATAAGAGAGTTTGCGCCTTAGCGTGTCTCTCAGATAGCGATAAAGCGATATTTAAGCGAAACGCACATGCTCCAAACGTATCGGAGCGAGAACTACAGAAAGAGGAAATTAGAAAGCGAGCAGAAATGACTCGCTTTCTTTATGAGAAAGGAGAGCTTAAGTGAATGGATTCAGACGAAGCTATGAAGAACTAGATCACTCCACCTTCACAGAAAAAGAGATTGCAATCATTGAGCGCGAAGTTCCCAAGCATGGACCCACATGGTCAGGCTTCAAGCGTCTTATGCCTAATCGCTCAATCACCGACATTAAGGTGTTTGCAAGGTCTCGTGGGCTCCAAAGCAAGACAAGTCTTACACGCTCTCACAGAATCTGGAGCGAGAAAGAAGACGCGCTTATTGTTGCAATTCTAGAGACACTCTCCAAGAAGCTGCAACGTGAGCCACAGATGGTTTGCAATCATGCGTACCGACTCTTTACACAGAGGGAGAAGCTCAATGAGCAAGCGTAAAAACAGAGATGAAATAAATGTTTCATCTCTTTCATCATTTAAGAAAAGAGGGAGACGAACGTACCAGTCCTGGACTTGGTCAGAGCTTGAGACGCTCTGGCGCAACCCTTCCATGACTGCCAAGGAACTCCATGAGCTTATTCCTACGCATTCTGTGCAAGCAATTACTATGGTGCGCCATCGCTATGGAAGATACCGAACAGAGGGCATTGTGCCTTTATGTCAGAAGTGCGGACAGCATCCTGTGTGGGTTGATGCAGAGGATGCTAAGCGTTGGGGGCTTTGTAAAGAGTGTGCGCTTGATGAGCGGGAGTACTTGAGAAAGCACACGCAAGAGCTTGAGCGTAAGCAGAATTTGGAGCGTCAGCTTGCCTTTAAGATGAAGAGGAAGAAGGAGCGAAAAGCAAAGGTCAGACGCATTGAAGACGCAACCACTCACAAACGCAAACCATGAGAAGTATGTGCTCGCTAGAGTTGCTGGCAAGAGCCAGCGACAGGCAATGCTGGAAGCTTATCCGCACCGCTCAAAGTGGAAGCCAGATACTGTTGACCAAGCTGCTTGCAGACTCGAAGCTGACAGCAAGATAAAGGCAAGGCTTCAAGACCTCCAAGAGAGAGCTTCAAAGAAAGTAACTATCACCCGTGCTCAAGTACTCAATGGCATGGGTAAGACGTTTGCAATGGCGCAGGAGTCTATTGCTGACTCAGGCGTGAACCAGACTGCAGTCACTGCCATCTCTTCCATTGGCAGGACTCTCTTAGACGCAATTCCAGAAGATGTGGAAGAAGAAGAGAAGCCATTCGTGGCAGACTTCGCCCTTCTCTTAGCACCACCGTTTCTCTCACTGCATCGTGCAATCGCACAGGACGCGGGAGGTGAATGGTGGCTAAGGGGAGGGCGTTTTTCTTTGAAGAGCTCCACGGTCTCGCTAGAGATCATGCAAGGACTTATGGAGCACAAGGACCGCTCGGCATTCATCATGCCAAAGATTGGCAAAGACATTGGAGACGGTGTCTTTGAGCAAATGCTCTGGGCGATAGACAAACTCAACATTCGCGATGAGTGGAAGCCTTCTAAGAGCCCATACAAGCTCACACGCCCCGCAACAGGTCAAGTCATTACCTTTAGAGGTGGTGACCATACGCAGAAGACCAAAGCAATCAAGGCACCTAATGGAACGTACTACGCCTATCAGTGGTTCTCAGAGGTAGACCAGTTCAACGGCTGGGGTGAACTCAGAACGGTTATGCAGTCTGTCACTCGTGATGCTCCAGAAGGCTCTGTGTACTTCCGCTTCTTTGACCATAACCCACCACGCTCTCGTGATGCCTGGGTAAATGAGCACGTCTCTACTATGCTCTCGACTCACCCGGAGCGCGTCATTGAGTCAAGCTACCTCGATGTGCCACATGAGTGGATACCGGAGCAAGTACGTAAGGACGCTGAAGCACTCAAGGAACTTGACGAGGAAGCATATCGCCATGAGTGGCTGGGTGAGCAAGTAGGCTTTGGCTCTGAGGTCTTTACCCGCGTTGAGGTAAGAGATATTACACACGAGGAGCGCAAAAAGCTTGAGTACCACTTCTATGGTGTTGACTGGGGCTTCTCACAAGATCCATTCGCTTGGGTCAAGATTGCCTATGACGCAAAGACGCGCACACTCTACATCCTGGATGAGTTCGTAAAGTGTGGACTCTCTAACCAAGATACCGCTGAGCTCGTAAGCGAGAAGCTGGGCAATGCGCTCAAAGACGGTGAAGACGTTATTGAAGATGCTGAGCCATACGCCACGGTGTGGTGCGACTCAGCAGAGCCTAAGAGTATTGCTGACTTCAAAGCTAATGGCATTAATGCCCGTGGTGCGCTCAAGACTGGTGCGCATAACATCCATAACTCAATCAAGTGGCTGCAGTACCGCACAAAGATTGTGATTGACTCAAGCTGTACAACCGCAGCACGAGAGTTCAGCAATTACTCATATGTGATGACAAAGGACAACCAGCTCACAGGGCAGTTGCCAGACGCTGATAACCACACTATTGACGCTGTGCGTTATGCGTGTATGACGCTTATCAATGACAGAAGCTTGACTTAAAGAGAAGGGGTCTTACCTTGTCAAAAATTACTATCCAAAAGCCAGAATGGGCACTCAGATACCTAAAGAAGCGTAAATTTACGCCTGACACGTCTATGGATAAGTTCCAGCAGCTGTGGTGGGGCTGGTTTACGCATGATAATGAGTACTACAAGCAGCCTTACATCATCAACAATGGTGCTGACTCATATGACAGGCTCTCAATCAGTCCGGCTTCAATGGTTGCAAGTGAGATTCCAAGCCTGATTATGAACGAAGGCACAATACTTTCAAGTTCTGAAGACGTAGTGAATGACTGGCTAGAGCGCACCATCCCTAACTTTGTAGATGAGCAAGCAGAGTTCATCAGTACTGTGTTTGCGCTTGGTGTTGGCGCATGGGTAGCAAACTTCCACGGATACGAGGGCAACGTCTCAACCAGCATTGACTCTATGAAGGCGTGGCAGATTATCCCGCTTCTTGGTGATGGCTGCGCATTCATCTCCAAGGTAACCGTTAACTCCAAGATGTATGACCAGCTGCAGCTTAGATACTTCAATCAAGAGACGCAGTCTCACGTAATCGAGACGCTTCTCTTTAACTCGCAGAACCGCATTAACCCTGTTGAGGTTGAAGGCATTACTGGCTTTGTTGATACCAAGCAACCACTGCCAACCTATGCGCTTGTAAAGCCAGCCAAGTACAACGCTCATGACGAGCTCACACCTCTTGGCGCATCGGTAATTGAAGACATCTGCGACTCATGCAGACTGGTAGACGAAGCATTTAACCAGATGTATTGGCAGGTTCGAGTCTCTCTGCCAAAGATGGTTGTAGACGAGCAAGCCATTGTGCGTGACAGCAAAGGTAATGCAAAGTTTGTAAACACAATGGACCAGATTATGTTTGCACCAATCTCTGCCGGTATTAGTGCAGAGTCGCCTATGACGGTCTATAACCCTGACACACATATTGATGACATGGTTACTGCGTTCAACAATGCTCTTGCTGTTTTGGGCTTTAGAACCGGCTTTGGTGCTGGATATTGGTCATTCACACTGGGACAGGGACTCAAAACGGCAACTGAGGTTGTAAGCACTAACGCAACGCTTATTAGAACCATCAGAAAGCATGAGCACTCTATTGAGAACTCGGTAAGAGACCTCATCCAGGGCGCGTTTGCTGCAGAGTGCGCCATGAATGGCTACAGAGTAGATGAGCCTGTGCCCGTTGACATTTTGTGGGATGACTCAGTTATCTCAGACGATAAGGCAGACCGAGACATGATGAAAGATGACATTGCGCGTGGTCTTTGCCCCAAGTGGAAGTATCTCGTCAAGTATCAAGGCATGAGTGAGGAAGATGCAAAGGCATTTACCAGCGAGACTGGCGGTGTCGCACTTGACGCAGACCTTGGTGAGTAATTGTGAAACCGACTGAAGAAATTGCTGTGCGTCTCGTAGGGGGCGCACAGTCTGCTTATGTGAATGAACTCTCCTACTTCTTTCTCAATCTGCTTGATGAGGTCGTACGCACTAATGGCGCAGTTATCAGAGGTAGAGAGATTGCAGACTTTGAGCGTCTCTCTAGGCTCTCTCGTGAGGAAGCTCTTGCGATCTATTACAAGTACCGCCCAGCCATCGACAAGCAAACACGTGAGGTCCTAAAGACTGCACTCAAAAAGACTGATGATGCGCTTGTAGGTCAGTTTGTGCGAGCGATGGGCTCACGCCGTCACATGACTAACCTCGCAACTATTATCGCTGCTCAGACGGCGCAAGGTATGAATGAGGTCCTTGAGCGTCAAAACATTGCTCTTGCTAAAGACCAATCAGCACTTTGGTATGACGTGACTGCTGAAGCAATAGCACGCCACCAAGCCGGAGAGCCAACACGAGTGGTTATGGAGCGTGGAGTTACACGACTTGCCAACTCTGGACTAGAGACGATTGACTACATCAGTGGCACTAAGACAACCATTGACGCAGCTCTCAGACGCCACATTGTCTCCCAGGCTAACCAAGCGAGAAACCGCCTTCTCATGCAGCGTATGGATGAGTGGGAATGGGACTTAGTCTTTGTTGATGCACACTTTGGAGCGCGTCCAAGCCATGCTGAATGGCAAGGCAAAGTGTATTCAAGAAGTGGAAGGAGTACTGAGTATCCACCGCTCGTTGAGTCAACCGGATACGGTACCGTTACAGGTCTCTGTGGAGCTAACTGCTACCACTACATGACACCTTATGTGCCTGGATATTCTCAGTTGCCAGATATGGACTACTCAGATCAAGAGCGCATCACAGGCATGACCAGTGATGAGTACTACGCAGCCACGCAGAAGCAGCGTAGATATGAGCGTCTCATTAGGAGTCAGAAAAGAGAGATCTCTTACCTTCAAGAGGTGAGAGCAGACGCAGTAAAGCAGCGCATTAGGCTTGGTGAGCTTCAGGACAAGCTGCGTCAGTTCACGCATGACAATCATCTGCGCCGTGATTATGAACGTGAGCGTGCCTGGGCAGTAAGCAAGCAGCCTAGAGCGTTGAAGACTCATCCGATTTTTGCTAGGCAATCTAAAAACATAAGCTTTAAAGGCTCTTTTGAGGATACAAAAGAACTCATGAAAGCTTATTCTGGCAAAGACGTAGATGTTTCTGGCATATTTAAAGAAAGAACACAGGTAAACATTGACTTTTCTCAAAATGATTTCCCGCTAAACATACAAAAGCAAATTGCTGTTGCATCTGAGCATGCTTTTAACTTTATGGGTGACAGCATTAAACAGCCCCTGACCTTCAAGCTAAACAACAAGCTTGAGTATGGCGTACTCGCTCAGGCATCTCGTAGAGATGGAGCAGCTGTTATTGAAGTATCTGATTCTTTATTTAAGAAGAAAGTAGATGAACGCATCCAAGTTATTTTTCATGAGATAGCCCATACGAAAGAGTGGAATCTATCTACAATGAAAGAATGGGATAAAGAAGTAAATGAATTAATAGCCTATAGAGCCAATCCAATTGAGGGTCTTGCCCAATCAAATTTAAATCAAAAGTTAGAGACAGCTTTTTTAAATGCTGGCATACTCGTTTATTACGATGAATTAGACGGAAAAATACAGTTTGATAATGGGGAAAATATTGAGCATATAGAGAGGATTTCACCCTATCTAAAAAGGTATAATAGTTTTAAAGATGAATCTGGTTCAGAGCTCCTTGCTGAGTCATTAAGATTTGTCGCAGTTAACGGGTTTGGTAAGAACAAAATCGCTGATATTGTGGTAAGGGAGGCTCTCTCATGGTAATTGATTACGATATGCTCTGTGACTCACTTGATATTTCTCTTGATTCTTTAATGAGAGGTAGCAACTCTTATGCTCGTGAGCATATAAAATTGCTCAAGAAATATGGTAAAGCTCTTGATGCTAAAAAAAATATAGCCATTCTGATGGGTCTTCCAAGCGATGAACAAGTTGCGATTATTCGCCATAGAAAGCTTTACAAGTCCTGTTCTGAGTATTTCACTTGGGATGGTCCTACTAAAAAAGCCAAAAAAGAACTTACTCCATTATTAGAAAAATAAAAAGCTTAACTCCTAACCCCGCCACAAGCGGGGTTTTCTTTTAGCTGTTAACACTCACAGACAATTCTTTCAGCGCAGGAAAAGGACCTGCGATTGACTGAAAGGATTTGGTCTATGCATCGTAATGGATCTCCTGCACCAGACGAGGTCACAGAGGAAAAGAAAGACTCTGACACCCAAGACTCTACGCAGGAAAACCAGTCCCAAGACCAAGCAACAGAAGAGGAAGCATCTTCCCAGGACCCTGCTGCAAGCGAGGACACAAGTACAAACGTCAACACCCACAAGCTAGAGCGTGACTTGGCTAATCGTGAGAAGCGCATTAAAGAGCTGGAAGCAGAGCTTGCAGAGTCGAAGAAGTCTATGGCTTCTTCTGATGAGCGTATCTCTGCTATTGAGAAGCAGCTCAAAGACTCACAGGAAGCTAAGGAGAAGGCAGAAGTAGAAGCACAGCTTACTTCTGCTGGCTGCATTGACTTGGAGCTTGGTAGAGCTGCTCTGGCTGCTCTAGAGGGTGACGTTGCCAAACTTAAAGAAGCTAAGCCTTATCTCTTCCAGTCTGAGCCAAAGAGCGTAAACACTACCGGCAAGCCCGCTGGCAGCTCTTCTGGCATTGCTCGCAACATTAAGGAAGGACTCGGCAAATAATGATTAACCTCACTACCCTTGCAACTAACTCTGGCGATAAGCTCACACAGGGCTTTATCAATGAGCTTGTCACTGACAACTATCTGCTCGGTGCGCTCACCTTTGATGACTGCATGAACGCTTCTGGCACCTCTGACTTGGTCTATGGCTATAAGCGCGTTAAGACCCCATCTTCTGCAGCATTCCGCGCCCTTGGTGCTGAGCCAGCTGTCTCTGAGCCAACTGTTGAGAAGAAGACTACCACCCTGGGTATTCTCGGCTCTACGTTCCAGATGGATCGTGTTGCCAAGGCTGCTGCAGATGACCTCTACGAGATGTATCTGGAGCAGGCAAAGGACGCAGTCTCTCGCAAGTTCAACGCAAGCATCTTTGCTCCTACCAAGGATGCAAATGGCTTTGACGGTCTTGCAGCTGCTCTGAAGACTACCTCTACTGAGATGACCTCTAAGACTGACATTAAGGTCACCACTAAGGAAGCTGCTCTTGCTTACCTTGAGGAGCTTGACACCATGCTCTCCAACCTCATGCGTACCCCTGACGTACTCATGATGAGCGCAGCTCAGTACACCAAGCTGAACGCACTTCTCCGTGTTGTTGGTCTTGGCACTGAGTCCAAGGAGACCGCTGGCAACGTTGTTAAGGCTTACAACGGCATTGCTATTCATGAGGTTCGTGACGGCTCTATTACTGACGGCTCTATCTATGGTGCTTGCCTTGGCATGGACGGCTTCCATGGAATCACTCTCAAGGGTGACAACGCATTCACTGTTGCACTTCCTGACTGGACTACCCCTGGTGCTGTCAAGAACGTTGATGTTGAGTTCGTCTGTGGTGTTGCCCTGAAGGCAACTAAGGCTGCTGGTGTCTTGAAGCCTAAGGCTGCTTAATGGCAACCCCAAGCCTTACATACGACTTCTACCGCAACACGTATAAAGGCTCTCTTGACGAGGGTGAGCTGGATGCTCCCCTCGTCAAGGCTCAAGCACTGCTTGTCTCGATGACTGGTGAAGAGGTCCCTGAGAAGTACAGCGAGAAGTGGCTTCTTGCCCTCTGCGCTCTATGTGACAGAGTGGCAGGCAAAGACACCCGTGGAATGGTTAAGAGCGAGAGTGTGGGTAGTGTGTCCTACACCTACACAGACGCTCAAGCAAGCGTCTCTGACCTTTCCTGCGTGTATCCCTTCTTAGTTGGCACGGGTCTTCTGTGGAGGGGTATTCGATGATTGCCTGGGATACTGTCACCGTTTGGCACAAGCAGGATAAGGGGTTCACGCGATCTATCTATCAAGGTGTACACGTTGAAGAGACGCTCGCTAATACCGCTTCAACCGTAGGACCACAAAATGCCAACGTGCTTAAAGTGTGGTTCTTCAGAGACCCAGGTCTCAAGGCTGGTGACTTCGTTATTCGTGGCATTAGCTCCGAGGAGAAACCAGCATCAGAAGCGCGTATGGTGCGCTCTGTAAACCCTTATTCCACTCACCACGAGACACATCATGTGGAGGTAGAAGCCAGATGAGAATGCGTGTGGTTGACGTTGATGTTGAACGTTGTAAAGACAAGGTTTCAAACGCTGTAGAAGCAGCTTTAGGCATCGTTGCTGAAAACGTACTAGCTGACTGTAAGACTTATGTCCCTTATGACTCAGGAGCTCTTCAAGGCTCTGGCACTACTCGTCAAACTGGCAGTGCTGCTTATGTTGAATGGGGAGCAGGAGACGCAGCAGCTTATGCCCGTATTCAGTACTACTCAACACACAACCACAACACGCTTCAGAATGCCCTGCACGCTCCTAATGCCTGTGATCACTGGTATGACCGTTGCGCAGGTGTTAGAGGTAATGCATGGCAGCAAATGTTCGCAAAAGTTCTTGGAGAGAAAGTTGGAGGGGCATGGTAGACATCGCTCAAAGCGTTACTGACTGGCTAAAAGACATTCTCACGGGTATCCCTGTTGAGTACGGTCAGTTCCCTAATGGCACTGGAGCTGCACAAGCAATGCTTAAGGCTGCTCCGGGTGAGCCATGGGTACTTCATTATTGTTCTGGTGGAGGTATTAAGCAGTTCCCTTATGAAGTGTATCTGCAGACACGCCCACTAGACGAGCAGGAGCGCATTGACGGTCTAGCCATGCTGCGCAAAGTTCAAGCTGCCATTGAAGACGGTGGTGCACCAGAGGGCGTTGTTGTATACGCCCATGATGTCACCACACTGCCATCTCCCTTCAGTGTTGGTGAGGATGGAGTCGCAACCTACCAGCTTATCGCCCAAATCAAGTACAGGGTTTAACCCTTAAAGAAAGGACGGCATTATGCCAGAATCACCAGCTGTTACACAGCCAACAGAGACACAGCGCACACCTGTCTCTATCTATGAGATTCAGCACTGGATTAAGTTCCCTGGACAGACGAGCTTCATCCGTGTAACTGAGACTACCAAGGCAGACCCAGAGCGTGAGTCTAAGTCTTACGAGCCAACTTATATTGACCGTAAGACCCAGCCTAAGTACAACCTGGGCAAGACCGACACCTTCAGCTTTGAGGTTGACGCTATGGGTCCTGGTGGCATCCAGAAGATTCTTGCAAGCTATGAGGATGTTCTAGACGTACCTGTTGAGTATGTCCGCACTTGTGGATACGACTTCAAGGCAGGTAAGGCTTGCGAGAAGACCGCGCTTGTTGCTAAGCATGCAAAGGCAACGCTGAATGTCTCGCCATTCTCCGGCTCTGATATTGCACCAATCAAGATTGCCTTTAAGGTTGCAATCACCGATGAGTACGAGTATGGCACTTTCAACTATGACACTGCAGCTTTTACTAAGGCTGCATAAACATAGTCCCCATTCCTCTCCTCTCTGGGGAAGCACCTGGCATATGCTGGGTGCTTTTTTGTTGGCGTTACCCGTGGCACAAGATATGAGCCAAGGTAAACCCATAGAGAGGAACACTTATGGCACTGAAGAATTACAAGCTTGATGGCGCACCAAAGGCAAAGGTGAAGATTGAGGGCAAGACCTATGATGTGGATCTAGGCAACATCACATTCGTTGTAGAAGCCAACTCCTGGGCAAAGCGTCTGTCATCGTTTACAGGGCTCACAAATGATGAGGTTATGGACAACCTCACAACACTTGCAGATGAAGCGCACAATATTGTTGCTTTTGCTCTTGGTGAGGAAGCTGCAGAGGAGCTTATTGGTAAGGCAAACAGGCTCAACATTTACCGCCTGATGAAGATTATCTCGATTCTGACAGAGGTCTATTCAGCAAGCGACGCTGTGTCCAAGGTATCTGAGCTTATTACGCAAGAGAACTCCAGCATGGATGAGTAATCAATGTTTCTAGACTCGGTTATCAAGGGTGCTCCCGTCACGGTTGACGTGGCGGGAGTATCTGTACCCATTAAAAGTGGCTTTAGAACCTCTCTCATCTACATGACAATGGATACAGAGAATAGTGCTGTTGCTAATGCAAGGACGCTAAACCTTTTCTATGCCAAAAATGGGGTACTGCCAGACCAAGTGTCGAAGTACCCAGTAGAAGCTCTTCAGGCAGCGTCTGAGTGGGTTTCTGGGGCATTTGACACTATTTCTTACGGTGAGCAATACAAGCGCATCCAGTACTACAGAAAGAAGAATTTTGACTGGCACTATGACGCTGGCATTGTGACTGCTGACTTTATGCGTGTCTACTCAATAGACCTCACTAGCAAATCCACACAGCTTCACTGGTATACCTTCATCAACTTATACCTAGCTCTACTTGCCACTCCAGACACGCTCACAGGGCAAGCGGTTGCTGCAAGAAGCCCCCTTGAAGGAGACACCACAAAGGAAGAAGAGCGTGCTCATGCTAGGCGTGCTCAAGCTTGGGCGTTACCTCCAACAGAAGATGAATTGAAGGAGATGGCACTCCGTAACTTCTAACTTCTAGGAGGTCAATTTGGCAGATGGAAAAGTAGTCATTGAGATTCTTGGTGACTCTTCCAAATTCGCCAGCGAGGTTTCCAAGCTAACTGATACGACTTCTAAGGCAATCTCAAGCCTTGGCAGTGGCTTCTCAAAAGCGGGCACTGTACTTACCGCTGCAATTACCGCTCCCCTTGCCATTGCAGGCGTAAAGGCTGCCCGGTGGGCAAGTCAGACCGCTGCAAACGCTGAGCAGGTAGACATTGCCTTTAATACCATGCTTGGTCCTGAGCGAGCAAAAAAGATGATTGCTGATCTAGTCGAGTTTGCTAAGACCACACCGTTTGAGATGGCAGGACTGAATAAGGCAACTCAGCAGATGCTCGCTTATGGCTTTGCTGCTGATGATGTCATCCCCATGCTTACAGACGTTGGTAACGCAACAGCTGCGCTCGGTGCTGGTCAGCAAGGCATTGACGCTATTACTCGTGCATTAGGTCAGATGCACGGTAAAGGTACTGCAGCTTCACAGGAAATGATGCAACTTACTGAGGTTGGTATTCCTGCTTGGGAATACCTCGCAAAGGCACTACATACAGACGTTGCTGGCGCAATGGAAATGGTCACTAAGAAGGCAGTCAGTGCTGATGTGGCAATCGCAGCAATCAGGGCTGGTATGCAGGGTGACTTTGGCGGGTTGATGATTAAGCAGTCCAGGACGCTTACTGGCGTGCTCTCAAACCTCTCTGACGCAGCAACCGCAACCATCATGAAGATGTATCAGACTGATAGCTACAAGAAGATGACAGACGCGCTCTCCAAGCTCGCAGACCCAATTCAGAAGCTTGTTGAGTCGCTTATGCCCCTCTTTGAGCGTGGTATGGAAGCTCTCGCTTCTATGGCAACTAACGCAGCTAATGCAATCAATCAGATGTCAGCTTCAGACATTCAGACCATTGCAAAGTCTATTGGAATGCTTGCCGGCACTGGTCCTGCACTTCTTGTCATTGGTAAGTCAATGGAGACCGCTGGCAAAATGCTTGGAGTGTTCTCCAAGGCTTCAAACGTTGTTGCAAACGGTCTATCCGTTATCAAGGGCATGGTCCCTGGCACACTCTCTACCGTTGCAGGTCTAAGCACAGGCTTTAAGTCATTCTTTGGCGCAATCGCTGCAACAGTCCAGGACAGGCTGGAGACTGCAATTCTTTACGCTTGGGAGTTCAGAGACAAGCTTGTAAAGGCTTTTAGCGGTCTTAACAACCCAATTACAACTAAGCTCGCATCCATTGTGTCTGCTGCACAGACCACGTTTAAGAACATGGCAACAAGCACAACGCTGCACCTCTCCTCTATTGCGAGAAACGCGCAGGGTGTGCTGGCAACTGTTGGCGGTAACGTAGCTCAGTTCATGAGCCCTGTCACTTCCGCGCTCTCCAAGGCTGGAAGCGCAGTCTCTGCCTTTGCTGCTCCTATTGCTGCCAAGCTTGGTGGCGTTGGTAGTGCCATTGCGGGCGTTTTAGGACCTGCACTCACGGGCTTAGGTCCTAAGCTTTTAGGAGCAGTGCAGCCAGCCATGGGTATGGTTGCAAACCTTGCTTCTGGCTTTGGTAGCGCAACTGTAGTACTTGGTGTGCTCTCAATCGCTGCAGCGGTAGCTGGTACAGCCTTTGTTGCTATGGGTGGAGACATTACACAGGCAGCAGCAAACATTGCAAGCAATATCGTGGGTATTGCTGATGCCATCCCTGGACTTGCATCTCAAATCAGCTCAGTTCTTCCACAGGTGGCGTCTGGTCTTGCTTCTGCAGGTCCTACGCTAGCACACGCATTCGAGGTTCTCTTTGGACAGATGGGTGCAGCGTGGCAGCAGATTGCTCCTGGACTACTTGAAGCAGTTGGAGCTGCAGCCGGCGCAATCTGCGACATTCTCGTGGCTTCTGCGCCTTCCCTCATGGCTGGAGCAATGCAGGCGTTCACCTTTATCCTGCAGGCACTCACTGAAGTTGCAGGACAGCTTGCAGAAGCAGCTCCACAGATCCTGCAAGGTCTAGTAGACGGCTTTGTTGCTAACGCTCCGGCACTCTTTGAAGCAGCGCAAGGTCTTTTCATGGGACTTGTTGACGGCGTTGTGGCAATCATTCCAGTACTAGCAGCATCCCTGCCACAGATTATCGATGTATTCATTACAGGACTTCCTGGCTTTGTTGGAACATTGCTCTCAGCTGCAGTGGACCTCTTTGTGGCAATCGTAAACGCTATCCCTGTAATTCTTCCAGGACTTATTGGCAATATTGGCAACCTCATTGGCACCGTTGTCTCTAACCTTCCAACATTTATTGGAATGCTCCTTGGTGCAGCAGTAACGCTCTTTACAGCCATTGTCGCAGCTGTTCCACAGATTATTGGCAGCTTGCTTGGAGCGGTTGGCAACTTACTCAACCAAGCAAAGAACGCAATTACAAGCTTTGACCTTGGTAGCGCAGGACGTGCATTCATCCAAGGCTTTGTAAATGGCGTATCTGGTCTTGCTGGCTGGGTAGTAGACCAAGTCTGTGGAGTCTTTAATGGCGTTGTTGGTGCGGTCAAAGCATTGCTTGGTATTCACTCACCATCGCGTGTCATGGCTGGTCTTGGTGGCTACACAGTTGACGGCTTTGTTGTTGGTATCGCGGGCGGTAAGCGAGACGTTTACAAGGCAGCGCAAGACCTCGCAGAAGCTGCTCAGAGTGGCGTTGATGGCTATGCGCTCAATGTTCCTATTAACAAGCAAATGGATATGACTGCGTCTCTTGTGGCTAATGGCATCTACGCAGATACAAACCAAGCCATTGCAGATCTCTCAGCACAGATGGATGTCATGACTAAGCGTATTGAGGACGCATACGGAAAGCCTGTAAGAGTTGACGTAAATAACCGTGAATTTGGTCGCATGGTAAGAGAGGTGAGCGCATAATGCGCACAGACATTAGATACACAACCTCTGACGGTAGTAAGTATATGGAGTTTGGAGGGGCTGATAAGTCCCTCCATTACATGGAACATGAACTCAGAGACTGGATGTGGTCATACACATCAGGCAAGAACTCCAGCAGGATTACGTCATTCAGACGACGTGACCACAAGCCAAAAACAATCAAGTTCCCCGTTGGAATTGCTGCTGAAAGTGATGAAGAAGGCTTAGAGCTGCGTAATAAGATTATTGAGCTTGGTGAGAAAGACATCTTAAACCGCACTCCAGGAACGCTCACAGTAGGCTCATGGGGTATTCGCTGTTACATTATCGGCGGAGCTCCTACCAACTACTGGCTCTCTGATAAGTTCGCAGAGTTTGTTTTAACGCTTCTTGTTGAAGACCCCACATGGTTTAAGTCGACAACGCTCTACTTTGAGCATGAGACCGCCGGTGCTGTTGCTGGTGTTAAGCCTGACTTCCCAAGAGACTTCCCCTTTGACCTTGTCCAGGGTAAGCCAGCCAAGTCATTTACTAACCCTTCTAAGAGCACATCTCCTTGGCTTTGGCGTGTCTATGGTCCTGCTACAAATCCCTATGTCAGAATTGGCGATAACCTGCACAAGGTCAACACTACTATTGCAGCTGGTGCATATCTTGAGGTTGACTCACAAAGCAAAACGGCTGTTGTGGTGCAAGATAACGGTGCTCGTGAGAACGTTTATAAGTTCCGAGAGCGCGGAGCCCACGGCTCCGGCTCTTACCTCTTCGAGCCAATTAAGCCAGGAACTGATGACATCACATGGGATAACACCTTTGACTTTGACCTCACGCTCTATGAGACACGCTCAACACCTCCATATGAGACAGAACAGCCACAGGGTGAGACACGCACGCCAAGGGCGGTAGCTGCTCAGAGCGTACCAAGTGAGGTGAGTGCATAATGCCAGATATTAGCTACACAGACGCAACACATCTCGATATTGGCGTGCTGAAGGGAGCACGCCTTGACCTCGAATATGGAGACACGGGCAATGACTTTGAGCTCACGCTCGACATTGACTCTGAGCAGCGTCTTGATGATGGCGCATACGTCTATGTTGAAGGCACTGAGTGGGGCGGTGTAGTTGATGCACTAGAGTCAAACTCAGGCAACAACACAATTACGTACACGGGTAGATCATGGCAAGGCATCATCAGAGACAGAGTTCTTGAACCACCAAGTGGTGAAGACTATCTCAGCGTGCGTGGTGAAGCTCATGAGGTTCTAAAACAGCTTGTGCAGCGTCTGGGACTTGCAAACCAGTTCAAAGTCTCAGAAGATACCTCTGGTATTACCATCAAATACACCTTTGACAGGTACTGTGATGCTTGGACAGGCATCAGAAAGATGCTTGCTGATTCTTCAGCGCGTCTCAATATCGAGTATGACTCCATTGAGCGCATGATTGTGCTTTCGGTAAAGCCCATTACAGACTGGACTGATGGCGCAGACGCAGAACATTCTGACGTAACCATTAAGAGCGTTGTAAGACCTTACAACCATCTTATTTGCCTTGGCTCTGGTGAGCTTAAAAACCGTATTGTGCTGCATTTCTACGCAGACGAGCGTGGCAATATCTCCACTACACAGACGCTCTTTGGCATTGATGAGCGCACAACCACATACAACTACACCAATGCAAGTCGTGAAGAGCTGGAAAAAGACGGTCCTAAGAAGCTCAAAGAGTATCAAGCTGCTGACTCAATTAACGTCACACTTGACGATGATGAAGAGTTTGGCATTGGTGACATTGTCCCCGGCATAGATCCTGTCACTGGTCTACACGTTACAGCAACGGTTGGCACTAAGGTCATCATTGTCACAGATACTGAAGTAAGCATCAGCTACAAGGTTGGCGGTACAGCTAGTAATACATCTTCATCCGGTACCGCTGAGCGTGGCTCTTCCACAGGCTCAGGCGCAGTATCAAGCTCATACACAGCGGGCACTGGTATCTCTATTGCTGGACGTACTATCTCTGCAGAAGTATCAAGAGCAGACTTCAAGAGCCTTGAGAACAAAGTAAATGAAGCCCGCAAGGTAGCTACAGATTCAGCCAGTGAGATTGGCAGAGCCACACTGCAGGTTGACTCTAAGGTTGCAGAAGTCACAGCAACTACACCTCTCAAGGCGCAGCGCACGGGTGGCACAGTTGCTCTTGCTCACGAGCCATCCGGTGTGACCGCTGGCACATACGGCTCTGAGAGCAACGTAGACGCTTCTTGGGGCGATACGGTGCAATTAGGTGCAACTGTGAATGTAGACGCTTTAGGGCACGTTACAGACGCTCAGACGCATACCGTAAAGCTTCCAGCAAAGCCAACATACACCGCGCAAGAAGTTGGTGCAGCTCCTGCGAGCCACACACATCCATACGCTGGCGCATCTACCCCGGGTGGTGACGCTAATGCTGCTAAGAAGCTCTCACAGCCACGCACCATCAAGCTGGTTGGCTCTGTAAGTGGTACAGCTTCATTTGACGGATCTAGTGACGTGACTATCAACGTCCAGGGAGCAACTCAAGGCGGTGCAACTACACCCTCTTTCCCCGTTGGCTCTGTCATTGAAACAACTTCATTTGTTAACCCTGCAACAAACTACGGAGGTAGATGGCAACAACTACCTTCTCTTGGCTGCTTCAAATGGGAAAGGACAGCTTAATGGCAAAAACAAGTGGCTTTGCACGCTTTCAATGCGATAGATGCAAGAAAGAAGCCTTTCTACTTGAAAGTGACTTTGCTACCTCGCAATGGAAGAGCATAAGCAGAGTATCAGCAGACGGTGTTCAGCAGAGTTATCTTCTCTGTCCTGACTGTGCTGCTAAGTATCGCGAGCTCGCACGTAAACGTGATGAAGAGTTCGCTCAATTCATGGTAAAGGAGGGTTAAATGGCTTTCGATGGTGTTATTTCGTTCCAAGGCAAGGACCACATTACAGCTCCTCAGATTGGTAGGCTAATCGCTGGTGTTGCTGGTTCTGTTCGTGGCATTCTACAGACTCAGAACCAAATTAAGGCTGCCATGCAGACAGCCAATAGAGTTCGCATTGACACAGGTGACGTGCTCTTTGACGCACGCATGGTGACTAATGAGGAACCTTTTGAACTTAATGTTGCTAATGGTCGTGCAGGTTACAAGCGCAATGACTTGGTCGTGCTTAAGTACTCTAAGCAGGTTGGCGGTGTAGAGAAGTTCACCTGTGAGGTTATCCAGGGCACTCCAACCAACCAAGGTAATCCGGTAGACCCAACCTATGTAAAGGGTGACATTCTCTCTGGATCTACTACAGCTTGTATGCCCCTTTATCGTCTGCCAATCAACGGTATTACCGTTGGTGAGCCTGTATCTTTGTTGCCTACTATCAACGTTCTTGGAGACGACAAGAAGCAGTCTGATACTGACTTTGACGTAATCTTCCTGCAACCACAAGGCAGCTACAACAACTTCTGGCACATTTACAGGACAGGCGATTCTGTAACCATCAAGGTTCGAGGTTGGCTCGCCAATAACATCTCTTACGATGCAGTGAGATGTCCTTTTACATTGCCAGAAAACTCAAGACCTCCACTTGTAGACCATGAGAAGTACAACTCAGCCACAGATGGCAATGAGTCAATCGTCTATGACTCAGGCATCTGCCCTGGACACGCTGACGTTATTACTGCTATTTCAGCGAGACCTGACGGAAACATTTACCTGCAGGACATGGGTGGAAAAGTCTCTAACGCCTGGCGTGTAGGCTCCCTCACATACACAGTAAGTCACTAGGAGGTGAGGTCATGAACATTACAGCTGAGATGGTGTCCTTCTTCATCTCCATTGTGGGCGCGTTCTTGGGTGGTCTTGTTGCTATCTCGAATTGGCAGCGTGCTAGTCGAGAAGATAAAGAAAAAGAAGACGCTTGGAAGAGCACCATCACCAACACCCTCACCAGACTAGAGACCCGCCAACAAGTCATGAATGAGCAGCTTGGCAAGTATCAGCAATCACTCTCTGACTTGACTGCAACACTGACACAGCACACGGCTGAGCTGTCTGTGGTTGGCATCGTGGCGCGAAGGGCGGATGAAGTGTCAAAAAAAGCAGCAACAGACCTCGCAGAGGTCAAAACGGACGTAAAAAACCTAGACTCACGCATTACTAAGCTTGAGAAGTAAAGGAGAATCGACATGATTAACTGGAAAGTACGTCTACACAATCCCGCTTGGTGGATTGGAATGGCTGGTATCGTTATGAGTCCTGTCCTGGCATACCTTGGACTGGCATACTCGGACCTTACTACTTGGGGAAGCCTTGCTGATGTGTTCGTGAAATTCATCAGCAATCCATACTTGATTGGTACTGTAGTTGTTGCCGTCTTGGGTGCTATTGGCGTAACCGTTGACCCAACAACCAAGGGACTAAGCGATTCTACACGTGCAATGACCTATGTACAGCCTTCTGAGCGTCCTGCAAGCTACATGACAGGAAATGCTGAACCAACTAACACACAGCCAGCAGAAGAGCCAACAAAGGAAGAGGTAAACAATGCTTAGGGGCATTGACGTTAGCGGTTATCAGGCATTGGGTGCGACATACTCGCACCCTAATGTCGAGACTGCCTACAGTGGTTCTGATTTCGTGATTGCTAAGGCTACCCAAGGCACTCAGCCAATGAACCGCTACATGACTGCACAGCTTCAGCGTGCCTTGGCAGATGGCAAGCTTATTGGTGTCTACCACTACGCTGAAGGTGGCAGCCCTGTGGCAGAAGCAGACGCGTTTGTTGCTTGCGTCTCTAGCTACATTGGAAAGGCTCTTTTGTGTCTAGACTGGGAGAATGGTGACAATGACGCGTGGGGCTCAACAGTATGGGCAAGGCAGTTTGTTGACCGCGTCTACGCTAAGACAGGCATCTATCCTGTTGTATACACCTACCCTGCTGGACGCTCACAGGTAGCGTCTTGTGCTGATGTCTCACGTCTGTGGATTGCAGGGTACCCAGATAATCGCTTCTCGTGGGACTTGCCTGCCATGATCTACAACACTGGCGCGTGGAGCGACTGGACCATTTGGCAGTACTCTAGCGCAGGCGGTACTGTTGACCTCGATGTCGCGAAACTGACCTATGCAGAGTGGGAGCAGCTTGCACAGGGTGAGTCTAACTTTGAGCCACACTGGGTCAAGAATGCGACAGGCTGGTGGTATGCAACCAGTCCAAGCACGTATTACTACAGTCAGTGGGCGTTCATCAGCGGTTCCTGGTACTACTTCGATGCTCGAGGTTACGCAGTTACAGGCTGGTATTTTGATGGCACAGACTGGTTCTATCTATGCCAGGAAGAAGGACCTCAAGAATGTGCCATGCTGACAGGTATGCAGCACATTGGAAGTTGCGACTACTACTTTGCCAATGATGGTCGTATGGCAACGGGTATCTTCGATGCGGAAGGCAAGAAGTACCTTGCTTCCGAGAATGGCAACCTGCTTCCTGCTGGCGTTCACGTATACAACAACCACGCTTACGCAGTCAACGCTGACGGCTCTGTCCAGGCTGACAGCACGGTGCAAGTTGATACCGATGATGCTGGTCGATTGACTTCGCTGCACTAAGTAACACGTCTAGAGCTGCTCGGAAGAGTGCAAGACTAGACTTACAACCCCTCTTGCTACGGCAGGAGGGGTCTTTTTTCATGTGTAAATACTCCACTATGCAATTTGTGTGCCTTAAAACGGCTTACAACAAGCCGTTTAACTGGGAATTTGTAACTATAAACTAGCCAATATAAAGCCTAGAACAGACATAAGATATTGTGTCCTTAGCGTGTCCTAATTTGCTAAAACACACCAATTTAGCGAACTAGCTTTTTACATAACCGCAGGTAAAATATAGTATGAAACATACAAACATTACTAGACAATAGTATACCTTTATCATTCAAAGGTTGATTTGCGTCACTCTTGGGTAGAATGCCAAAGATATGTTTTTAACGATTGGAGTTTCATGAGCAACGAAGGTAAAAAGGTAAAGGTCCACTACGTAGGCACTCTTGATGACGGAACTAAGTTTGACTCCTCCCGTGATCGCAACGAGCCACTGGCATTTACCTGCATGGCTGGTCAGATGATCCCTGGTTTTGATGAGGCTGTCAAAGATATGACCGTTGGCCAGATTGTTGACGTCCACATTCCAGCAGCAGAGGCATATGGTGAGCGCCATGAAGAGGCAGTGCAGCCTGTTCCCGTAGCTCAGCTTCCAGGCTCTGAGAATCTTGTTGCAGGTCAGCAGGTTACTCTGGGCACCCCTGAGGGATACCCTGTTATGGCAACCGTTGTTTCTAACGACGGCACCACTATCGTCTTTGACACCAACCATCCAATGGCTGGTAAAGACCTTAACTTCAACATTGAGCTTCTCGAGGTTGAAGAGTAATCCACTCCCTCTTTATAGGGCGAGAAGGGCGTAGGTGCTTCTGGCATCTGCGCCCTTCCTTTTTGCGTTAAAGAGACATCAAAAAGAGCTTGGTTGCATGCAGCCAAGCTCTTTTACGTAACAAGTTATGAGGGACCAATACCTTAGCTTAGGACAACGCCGCCAAGCCAGCCCCACCTTGGAGTACTCAAAGCACCAAGCTCTGAAATCCAAGAACTCAAGCTCTGGCTTCTTACAATACCAGAGAGGCAGTGCCTGACCATACCGCCACCAATGTAGATGCCAACGTGGCCATAAATCAAAGCTGCAGCAGAGCCACCAAGGGTTGGAACAGCAATAATCATGCCAGGCTCAATAGCACTCTGGTCAGTAGAGTAGCACCAGGAATAGTACATATCGCAAGCGTTGCCATAGAAGGTGCCAACACCTGCATTTGAGAAGACATTGGAAACCCAAGCAGCACAGAAGCCAGCACCGGTAGATCCGGTATAGCCCGCAGCATTAACAACTGCAGCAGCAGAACCGGAACCAGCAGAAGAGGTTCCTCCTCCGCCACCGCCACCAGAGTAGCTACTACCACCACCGCTGTTGCTTGATGCAGCAGCACGTTGAGCAGCAACACGCTCTGCCTCCTGCTGAGCAGCAAGAAGCTCAGAATCACGCTGAGCGATAAGCTCTTTTACGTTGTCATCAAGATTTGCAACAACGTTTGCAGCATCCGCCTGACGAGCAGAAATATCATTAAGCTGAGACTCCTGAGAAGCACGGAGATTCTCAAGTTCAGCCTTCTTATTCTCTAGCTCGGTCTTCTCGGACTGAAGAGCAGCCTTATCAGACTCAAGAGCGGCCTTCAGGTTCTTAACTTCCTCAATCATCTTCTGATCGGACTCAGAAATCTTATCGAGGTAGTAAATATTAGAAGTGAGCTCCTCAAAGCTTGCAGAAGAAAGAATCATCTCCAAAGCACCAGCTGGGCCAGCCTTGTAGTTGCTGGACATACGAGCGCCAAGTGCTTTTCTCTTCTCGGCAATCTGAGCTTCCTTTTCAGAAATCTCTTTCTGCTTAGCATCAATCTGATTCTGCTTATCTGCAATCTGATCAGAAATAGCGCCAATCTGAGAGTTAGTGTCATTGAGGCTTGCCTGCATGCTAGAAACCTCATTAGAAATCTCATCAAGCAGCTTCTGAGCAGCATCGTAATCGCTACGAGCAGCATCAATCTGAGCCTGGGTAACACCAAAAGCAGGACGGGTATTGATCAGAGATGCGGTAACGGCAGCGGCAGCAATGCCCATGCCGGCAAAAATCTTAAGAGCATCACGACGATTGAAAAGAGCAGCGCTCTGCTCCTCAATGGTTGTGCTTTGCTGTTTCTTTAAACTCATAAGGGTCTCCTAGAACGTTTAGTAGTACGGTGTGACCTTTGAGAGACTATTCTACCCGAGATACACGATGATATTCAAAAAGATACGTAATTTACAAACTCCCCGAAACAAATTTCGGAGAGTTTTGACTCTAAATTGTGAGGTCAGAGATAGGATTTAGCGGTTTTCAATATGTGCAACATTTTTTATTGAAATGGTAATCCTACCGTCAGACTCGTGAGAAAATTCTAGGTAACCTGGACGTTCTGTTAGGTTTGAAGGGAATGAAATCTCAATTCCCGTATCGGTGCGGATTTTATGATTCTTTGCAATTCTGTTAGCAACACCGCGTTTAACAGGAACTTCTTCGGGGAGCTCTCTACTTGCCACCTGAGCCTCGTACTTTTCCTGAATCTCAGGACGCTCCTCAAAGATGCGCTTACCAACCTTGATAGGATCAACTACCTCTTCTACCTCTGCTGCTTCTGCAACAGCAGCCTTAGCACGAGACACCTCAACAGCAGGCTCAAGACCATACTCTTCTGCCAAGTCTTGAACAATAACAGTTACCTCGCCAATAACCTCATGGCTTGATGCTTCTGACGTACACTCAAGGAAGAGCTCTGGGATGATGAACTTTCCCTCTCCTGCTACAGAGCGGTCATGATCATGAAAATCAATGGCGCCTGTGTCCAAGTCAATGACCGTATACGAATCAACTTTTTGCGTAGGAGAAGGCAGTGTTGCATCTTGGCGCAAAATCTCATTTG
Organism: uncultured Atopobium sp.; assembly: GCA_938023105.1. Taxonomy (GTDB): domain Bacteria; phylum Actinomycetota; class Coriobacteriia; order Coriobacteriales; family Atopobiaceae; genus Lancefieldella. The sequence goes on along the minus strand of CALHDX010000110.1, from coordinate 28,628 downwards.
CAGAGCCGTTGACGTCATGAATAAAGGCTTGCTTGCGTGGAAGAAGTACGATGGCAAAAAGACGTCTTCCCTCACCCTCAAATGCCTCAGCCTGAGCATCCTCGTCATCCTCAGCGGCACTGGCAAACGCCTGACCTGCATCGGTATCAATGTAGTCCGCCACAAGAAGATCGCACTGTTCAACGTCATCTGCACGACGAAGCTCTTCCCAGAACCACTGGGCAATCTGGTGAGAAAACTCTACAAACTCAACGTCTCCGTGAGCATACTCCTGAAGACCTCCAGCAAAATTGCTGGTAGGAGCAAACTCTCCGTGCCTGGACTCTGGATTTGCCGTAATCTTGCGCAGTCTACGCTGTACGTATGACTTTGTCTGACGGTCCTCTAAATCCAAAGTAGATTGAGAGAAGTATTTAGTTCCCGTCTCAAAATCAAAGACGTGAAGAATTGCCTTAGTAACTCTAAGCATGTAAAACCTCGTTTATTGCAGATGTTTTGCTGGCGAGAAACCCTAGTGTTTGACGCACATCAGAGGATCGCCAATCTTAACCAGTGGACGACCACCAATCAGTGTTCCGGACTCACCAATGAGGTCAATGCGCTCATACGTATCTGCGTTAACAACGGTAACAACCACAACGTTCTCATATCCTGCCTCTTCAATGGCAGCAGCGTCAAACGAAATCAGTGGAGTACCAGCCTTGACCTCATCATTAGCGTGAACGTAACGAGTAAAACCCTTGCCGTTCATCTCAATGGTACCAACACCAATGTGAATCAAAATCTCAATACCTGTATCGGTGGTAAGACCAATTGAATGATTGGTTACGTTTGTTGCGGTAACGCGGGCATTACAAGGAGCATAGACGCAATCAAGACCAACGGGCAAAATGCCATAACCCTGGCCAAAGAGACCGCTTGAGATTACCTCATCGTGAACCTCTTGTACGCTTACCAGAACACCAGAAACTGGTGCATAGATAGTGTCTTCCCTGGTAGCAAATGTAGCCTTCTGAGGCTGCTCTGTTCCATTAGAAGGAACAAACACATTTCTAACCTTTGACCAAAGACCCATGATGCCTCCTTGAGTATGTGCTCTGCACAGATACCATCTGACATAACGTTTCTATTTTACCTAAGCGAGAAGGACGAATGCTCCACAGAGAAACATCCGTCCTTCTTTCACGAATTTACAACACGAAAGTGCAACTTACTGCATTCTCTTAGCGCCCCTAAAGATGATTGAACGTGCAGCAAAGTAAGTAACTAAGAAATATCCACCATAGAGAGCAGCTACTACTGCAACCACTCCACCAATACTACTGGCTACATCAAAGTTACCGATTGACTTAATAACAGAGACCATAATTGACATCGCACAGGTAGCGTGCGCAGCTGCCATAAGCAGCGGGAACAAGAAGTACACGCCAATCTGAACAAAGAGTGCACGACTTGCAAGGCCTTTCTCGGCACCAAGCTCTGCAAGAACTTGATAGGCGCGAGCATTGTCCGATGCCTCCGAGAGTTGCTGAAGTGCCAGAATAGCAGCGCAAGCAATAAAGAGTACCAGGCCAATATACAGTGCCAGATACGTCACAATACCAGAGAATCCAGCAGTACCTTGAATATATTGAGAGGCAGTAACAACAAGCATTAAAGAATATGGGTCGGAATCACCTCCAGTTACGCCGCCATCGCCTAAGTACTGTTTAATTTGACCCTGGAACTGTGTTTCAGTAGCATCACCTGGAGTTTGGTAGTTGCCTAAGATGTATGAGTTGGTCAAAACGGTGCTTGAAGGGAAACTTTGATCAGCAACAACCACAATTCCAGCTACAGGCATAAGATGAGGGCCACCTTGCGTCTGAGCAATATCCAGTGTTCCACCAACAGCATGGAGCTTGTGACCTTGAATGGTAAGCTCAGGATTATTTGCAAGAGAATCCTGCCAGTATTTTGTGAGATTAGTATCAAGCGTCCAAACCATATAACCATCAGTACCAAAGTCAACAGGCTCAAGACCAGACGCAACACGCAGCTTGTTGTACTGAGAGGCTCGCATCAGAGTCACATTGCTCTGCGCAGGATCTCCCTGACCGCTATAGCCGGTAAAGTAATCATCAAAGCGCTTGCCTGTTACCGCATCAATAGAGCTATACGTAAAGCTTGGTGTTGTTGGATCATCTTGAGCGTAGTACGTATCAACCTGGAAGGCGTTTTTGATAGTTTTATTCCACTCTGGATCTAGCTTCTGCACTACAGAAAGGTAATCATATGGGTCCGCTGGACCAGGGGTATAACTGCGCTCTGAGCCTGGATTGATTGCTACAGAAACATCGTACGTTTTGAGCTTAGAGAAGCCAGCATTCATAGAGTCAACAAGCGAGAAACCCGTACCAAGTCCACAGACTGCCACAAAGAGCATAGCGCAGACTAAAGAGATAGAAACCCAAGCAGTATTAACGCGGGCATTAAACTGACGCAGGATAAATGAGTGAAGACCCTTGTAGTAGAAGCCCTTCTGCATCTGCATAAATCTGAGCAAGAAACCAGAGATTGAGAAGAAAAAGAGTGCTGTGCCCACAGATACCAAAGCAGTAGCCATGGCAAACTCTTCATCTATCTGTTTTAAACCATTGTGCTGAAGCAAGATATAGGAATAAGCAATGATTCCAAGAGAGGCCAAGAAGAGCAGTACAGAGATGGTAAGGTTTCTTACCTTAACGGTCTGAGTTACTTTGTCTGCGTTAAGAAGGTCAATGAGCTTGTAGCGGGAAACCGTGGTAACGTTAAAAATCAGTGCAACCACAAACATAACCACAAAGTAAATAACCGTTTGAATCAGTGCAGTTTGCGAGAATACAAATTTGAATGAATCAAGAGTTGTGTTAAACATGTGGGCCGTTGCAAACATCATAAATTGAGAGATAAAAATACCTGCAACAAGTCCAACTACCAGGGCAAGAAAACCAACAAACAGTGTCTCAATACTCATAATCTTTGAGACATTTCTCTTGGTCATGCCCAGTATCTGATACATACCAAATTCTTTTTTCCTACGACGAATCAAAAACTGATTAGCGTAGACAACAAGAAATCCCATAATAACGGCAAGAAAAACGCTTACTCCAGAAATGGTATTACTCAAAAGCTGAACAATGTTTCGCTGATCTTCAGAAAGATTCAACACCATAGATTGCTGCGTAATTGAATTGAAAGAATAAAATAGTGCAACGCCTACCGCCAAGGTCAGAAAGTAAATGCTGAAATCGCGCAGTGATTTCTTGACGTTGCCAAGCGCGATTTTACTGTACATCAGCACCCTCTCCTCCCAGGAATGAAACAACGTCCATGATCTGGTCAAAGAACTGCTTACGGGGCTTCTCGCCACGAACTATTTCATTAAAGATGCGACCATCTTTAATGAAAATAACGCGATGAGCGTAAGAAGCTGCATATGAATCGTGAGTAACCATGGCAATAGTTGCGCCATTGCGATTAAGGTTCTCAAGGCTTTCAAGGAGTGTACGGGCGTTCTTTGAGTCAAGCGCGCCGGTAGGCTCGTCTGCCAGAACCAACGAAGGGTTAGTAACAATTGCTCGAGCTGCAGCAACACGCTGACGCTGGCCTCCGGACATCTCGTAAGGAAACTTGTCCAGTACCTCGGAAATCTGGAGCAGTTTTGCAACGTTTTCTACGCGCTCCAAAACTTCCTGAGCACGAACATGACCAATAGTTAGTGAGAGTGCAATATTCTCGCGAGCAGTAAGGCTATCAAGCAGGTTTGCGTCCTGGAAAATAAAGCCCAAGCGGTCACGTCTAAAGGCAGAAAGCTCTGCGCCGCGCAGGCTGGAAAGCTCTTGGTCATCAATAAAGATGTGGCCTGCAGATGCCTGATCAATGGTAGAGATGCAGTTCAAAAGTGTAGTTTTGCCAGAACCAGAAGGACCCATGATAGCGATAAACTCACCGCGAGCTACAGAAAGATTAATGCCGTCCAGCGCCTTAGTGATATTTCCACGAGTTCCATAGTACTTCTCGAGGTTTTGACAAACCAAAACGGTGTGAGGAGTAAGTGCTGAAGATTGTCCAGCCACAACAGTTGGCTGAGTTGGAGCTGATTGAGTAGCTACCATGTTGCGTCCTTTCATTGGGAGCGAGTAAATCTTGAGATATATACTCCGTCACTACCGTTCACGTTGCCATCGATTGACCTTACAGAAACCTTACGCTTTTCTCACTTTGATGTGTCAAAATATCACTATCAAGCATACGGGAGGGGCATGCTATGCAGTCAGTAATTAAAAGATTTGGGCAGCTTACCGCTAAAGAGTTATATCAAATTCTTTCTCTAAGAGCAGAAACGTTTATTGTTGATCAGCAGATTATGTACAACGATCTTGATAACGTTGATCAAGTTTCTACCCATGTCTTTTATCAAGATACTGACTCGGTAGCTGCATATTTGCGCATCATTGATGCAGGGCAGTCCTACAACTCCCCTCTTATTGGGCGCGTATGCGTCAACAACAAAGGCGCTGGTATTGGCTCAAAGCTGTTGCACGATACCCTTGATTACCTGGCACAAGAAAATAGTGCTTCCAAGGTGTTAGTTGAATCGCAACTCAAAGCTCAGCCCTTCTACGAGCACGCTGGGTTTACGCAGGTATCTTCTAAGGTGCTTGATCACTTTGGCGTCCTCCACCATTTGCTCTCCTTTGACCTTGATGCATATCGTCAGACAAGAAACACCATCAACATTGATGATGCTCATGTATCTATTCGACCGCTTGAAGCTGCCGATTTGCGCACACTGCAGAAGCTTAGCGTAGAGACATTTGTAGACACTTTTATTGACTCAAATACAGCAGATGATTTAGCAAGTTGCATTGACTCGCTCTACAACACAGAAAAGCTTGCTCGAGAGCTATCTGCTAAACACTCATATTTTTATTTTATTGAGGTAGAAGGTCAAGTAGCTGGTTACCTGAAGCTCAATACGCGTTATGAGCAAACCGAAGGTCAACGTGATGATTCACTTGAAATTGAGCGCCTGTATATCCTTCCGCGTTTTAAAGGCCTGCACCTTGGATCAAAGCTCATGAAATTTTCCCTTGATTTAGCAAAAGATAAGGGCAAAAAACGCGTGTGGCTGGGTGTTTGGGAACACAATGAGCCTGCTAAGGCATTTTATTCACATTGGGGATTCAAGCGCTTTAGTCAGCATACCTTCCCAGTAGGAAGCGATCCTCAAACGGATGAATTGTGGGAGCTTCTAATTGAGAACTAACGCAATTGCTGTTAAAAGTTACAGCTTCATTTTAAATCCGTGAAGGACTGATTAAACGTAATAGAAAAGGTTGAACCTTTACCAATTGTACTACTGACAGCCAGCTTAAGGCCCATTTTCTTACAGAGTTCATAGCAGAGATAGAGGCCCATACCGGTAGATTTTGCGTACTTACGTCCATTTTGGCCGGTAAATCCCTTATCAAAAATTCGAGAAAGATCCTCTTCAGGAATACCAATGCCATTATCCTTAATGAAGAGAGTGGTTGAAGTAGTTCCCTCACGTGGCTCTGAGACAGAGGCAGAAATCCAAACGTTCTTCTCGCCAGGTGCAAGCTCTGGATTTGAATACTTTGTAGCGTTAATTAGGAGCTGTCGCAAAATAAATTCAAGCCATTTTGGGTCAGCCTTGACCACATGAGCCAAATCATCAAAATGCGGAGAAACACCAGCGTCAATGAAGACGCGTGCGTTGTTTTTAAGAGCATCTTTTACGATGGACTGCAGATTAACGTCTCGAATAGAAAAATCTCGGTCCACGGACGCGCTACGCGCATAATAGAGAGCTTGTTCTACCAGAGTTTCAATCTTGGTAAGTTGCGTTTGCACGTCATCCATAGGTAGCGATGGATTATTCTGAGCAACCAAATGAGCTGCAGCGATGGGAGTTTTAATCTCATGCACCCACATCTCAATGTACTCACGATATTCCTTCGATCGCATATGCTCATCAGCAAGCTGGTCCATCATAGACTTGGACATGCTTGAAAGTGCATCTTTAAAAAGCTGTTCTTCCAGCGTTGAAGGCGTGTCCAGCATGGTAGGAACCAGATAGCTCTCTTTATCAGTTGCTGCTAAATTCTCAGCAAGCTGCTGGTAAAACCAACGACGATGAAAATAATCGGCTAATAGTGCAGCTGCTCCCACTACCCATAAAACCAAAATACAGTAGGCAATAGCAAACGCGTTAAGCCCAACGCCCTTAAGCATAAAGCCAATTAACGTGCTGCTCGCTATAAGCGCAATAAAGAAAATAGTTCGATTTTTTAGATACTTAAAAAGCGTCATGACAGCCTACTCAATAACGTAGCCAAGTCCGCGGCGTGTCATTACGAAGTCCTCAACACCAATACTTGCAAGAGTATTTCTGAGGTGGCTAATGTTTACCGTCAACGTATTGTCATCAACAAACTCGTCCGACTGCCACAGCTCTTCTTGAATACGCTGGCGAGAAACAACTGTTCCTGCATTTTGCATCAAAAGTGAAAGTATCCTGAGCTCGTTTTTAGTCAGCTCAACACTCTTTTGATTTGCAGAAACTTTGCAGGAAGAAGAATCAAGCGTCACACCTGCGTGCGAAAGCTTTGTTCCTGTTGTGACATCACTATTTGCGCGCCTCAAAACCGAGCTGATGTGCATAAGCAAAATCTGGGTGTTATAGGGCTTGGCGATAAAATCGTCTGCTCCTAATGAGAGTACCATAAGCTCATCAAGGTCAGTATTTCTGCTGGTAACTACAATGATGGGAACGTTTGAGAGCTGTCGCACTTCTCGACAAATCTGTTGTCCGTCAATGCCAGGAAGGTTAAGGTCCAACAGAACCAAATCTGGATGTGCGGCAATAATCTGTTGAGGTACTGACTCAAAAGACGTGAGAGCCTGGGCCTCAAAGCCGTTTCTTTGTAGCAGGAGCACCAACTCTTGCTGAATCTGATGGTCATCTTCTACTACCAAGATTTTTGTCATATGTGCTCACCTCCTGCTGTGCTATGCAAGTCCTACAAAGCGCTGGGCGTTTTCCCACAGTATGGTATACGTCTTCTCTTTGGGGATATCAAGTCGCTGCCAACGAAGCTCCGCCAAGCGCTCAACCGTGTGCACCACCATCGCTGGCGTGCACTCCCCTCCACGTAAAGGCTCTGGCGCCATGTAGGGGAAATCAGTCTCTGAGAGCAGTTGTGCCTCTGGACAGGAAATCATTGCAGCTCGGATATCATCAGAGCGCTTAAACGTCGCCGCGCCACCAAAGGCAACAAAACAACCAAGGTCTGCAAAAGGCTTCATAACCTCAGGACCATCGGTGTAGCAATGCAGGTCACAGCCAGCCTTAGGCACACCTAGACGGTTCAAAATTTCAAACGCCAAATCATGAGCGTGCGTGTCATCAGCACCATCACGTAAATGAAGCTCAACGCGTTGATTATGCTCGTGTGCAATGGAGAGCTGGCGCTCAAATGCTTGGCACTGGACCTCTTCTGGAACCTCACAGTACGGTCCAAAATCAAGGCCAATCTCTCCCACACCAACACAAAGAGGATGCTCAAGCAACTCAAACAAGCGCTGTTCAGCTTCTTGGTTGTAATCTGGTGCACTATAAGGATGTGCACCAACCACAAAATACGTGTGCTCAAACAAATACTCTGCAGGTAAATCGCAGGGCACACAGAGATCTGCCTCAGCCAGCTTTGTATAAGCCTGGCGAGCCTGGCTCAGAGTATCCTCAAACCATGTGGTAAAAGCACTGGTATCTGCCCACTTACGAGGAAACTCCGTAGCAATATCTACGGGAACAATAAGCATGCGAACGCCCGCTGCTGCTGCTCGTGCTAGAGACTCTGCAGCGCTGTGCTCGTGGAGGCTGCCCAGGTGACCATGGGTATCAGCAACAGGCGCCAAAACACGCGGGGCTGGACGAGGTGTACCGTATATATCGTGGAACAGTTGACCGTCAGAAAAAGAAAGCGCTTCCACTTCTTCTGCTGGTAAATGATGCTTTTTCTTACTCACTCAAAGGCTCCAAAGCAGCCGCAAGACAAATAAAGTCTTGGCTAGTCAAAACTTCTGCGCGCACGGTAGGCGCAATTCCTGTGACGAGAAACGCCTGGTCTAGCTTGTCTTTATCAAAACCAGAGGCACTCATTGAATTACGAATGGTCTTTCTACGCTGTGCAAAGGCGGCGTCAATGACGCTCATGGTATGCAAGAGCTCTTCTTCAGAAAGAAGCTTGGAGGTCACCGGGTTTCTCGCCGTAGTGCGATCCAGGCGAACCACGGCAGAGTTGACGCGTGGTGGAGGCATAAAGTTGCCAGGACCCACTTCAAATCTGCCAGTAACCTGCGCAAATAAAGACAGCTTTGCGGTGTAAGCGCCATATGCCTTGGTAGAAGGCTTGGCAGCAATTCTGTCGGCTACCTCAGCCTGCACCATGACTACTGCTCGCTCAAGCGAAGGAAGCTCCTGGAAGAACTTAAGGATCAGCGTAGCTGCCACCTGATACGGCAGATTGGATACAAACTTGGTTGGCATCGGAGCGCTCGACGGGGTGCTCAGCGCTGTGCCCTGAGCAACGGCAGGAAGTGCACTGTAAGCCTCAGCAAGCTTCTGCGGCGTGATTGCCAGAGCATCTCCCATAACCAGCGCAAACGAGTCTGGATGAGGCTCCTTGCAGGTTACCGCCAAGACTTGCTCCAGCTCGGAGTCTGCTTCAAGCGAACACACTGCACGGGCGCGATCGAGCAAGGCAACCGTAAGGGTACCCAAACCGGGTCCAACCTCAACGACCACGTCGGTAGGCTGAACCTCTGCAAGCTGAACGATTTTCTCGATAACATGGTCTTGTACCAAGAAGTTTTGACCCAGCCTGTATTTGGTGGCAAGGCCAAAACGTTCCAGCGTTTCTTTAGTGGCGCGCTGATTAGCAAGCCACGATGTCTGATGCGATGTGTGCTCCGACACGATTACTTGCTTGCAAGACGTGGGAACAGAGCGTCTCCCTTAGAGACAGCCAGGCCGCCCTGAAGCTTACCCCATACGCACTCGCTACGGGTATCGGTAGAGGTAATCTCTGCCTCATCAAGGCTCATACGGCGCAGAACCTCTGCAGACGTAGTTGGCATAAATGGCATAAAGAGATGTGCGCAAATACGAATAGACTCAAGCAGCGTGTAGATAATCTCTGCAAGCTCTGCAGCACGCTCTGGGTCTTTAGCTACGGTCCAAGGAGCGGCGTCCTCAATGTAGTGGTTAGCTGTGTGGACAAGCTCCATAATGATGTTCTTAGCGCCCACGTAGTCCATCTTCTCCATGCACGCAGCGTAGCGGTCATAGATGCCCTCAGCCAGCTTACGCAGTGGGTGGTCTGCAGCAACAGAAGAACCATCAAAGGTTGGGGTGACGCCCTCAAAGTACTTATCGCTCATGTTAAGGGCGCGAGAAACCAAGTTACCCCAGCTATTTGCCAGGTCAGCGTTATAGACCTGCTCCATGCGCTCAAAAGAAATGCCAGAGTCCTCGCCAGGGGTGACGTCGGTCATGAAGTAGTAGCGATAGCCCTCAACACCCAGCAGATCCAAAACGTCCTTAGGAGCAATGGCGTTTCCGCGAGACTTACTCATCTTCTCAACAACACCAGTCTCCGAGTTACGGACGTTCAAGAAACCGTGAGCAAAAATGTGCTCAGGAACAGCCTCGCCAAGGGCCATAAGCATTGCAGGCCAAATAACACAGTGGAAGCGGATGATATCCTTACCAACAACGTGCATCTGAGCTGGCCAGAAGCGCTTTCTCATGGCAGCAGCCTCTGGACTGTCATCGCCATAGCCAACAGCAGTGTAGTAGTTGAGAAGAGCATCAAACCAGACGTAGGTTACGTGAGACTCATCAAAAGGAACTGGAACGCCCCAATCAAAGCTAGTACGGGATACAGAAATATCCTGGAGACCAGACTCAACAAAGCTTCGAACCTCGTTTGCACGGAAATCTGGCTCAATGAAATCTGGGTGCTTAGCATAGAGCTCAAGCAGTTTATCCTGGAATGCAGAGAGCTTGAAGAACCAAGACTCCTCAGAGACACGCTCAAGCTCACGATGGCAATCTGGGCAGAGATGTGCGCCCTTGCAACCAGTCTCTTCATCTGCCTTCTCTACCTGAGTCTCGGTGAAGAAGGTCTCCTCGTGGATGCAATACCAACCATCGTAGGATCCCTTGTAGATGAAGCCAGCCTCACGCATGCGCTCCCACAGATACTGGACAGCTTTTACGTGGCGCTCATCGGTAGTACGGATGAAGTCATCATATGAGATATTCAGCTCTTCATAGAGTCCCTTGAAGAAAGGAACCTGCGAGTCACACCATGCCTGTGGAGACAAACCGTGATCAGCTGCAGCAAGAGCGACCTTCTCGCCATGCTCGTCCATACCGGTGAGGAAAAATACATCGTAACCAGCAGCGCGTCTAAAGCGAGCTTGGATATCGCAAAGCAGGGTGCAGTACGCAGTTCCTAGGTGTGGCTTTGCGTTGACGTAATAAATTGGGGTGGTAATAAAGTATGACGGCTTGGCCTCGGGCATAATGACTCCCTTTGTATAAGTTGCAATAACTTATCCAGTATAGAGCAAATGCTGGGCGCACTTGTGTTGGTATGGTGATTATGCCTCGTGAGCAAGAATTGCCTGGTATGCCTCATCACGCGCAATACCAAACTTCTGAGCAAGTTCCTTGGCCAGGACTGATTTTCTCGTACCAGCAGCAAGACCAGTCTCTATTGCATCTTCAAGCGAGAGCTGAGACTCTTCTGCCACTTGTGACGATGCAGAGGCAAGCTCTTCTTCTGTGGGAGCTGCAATAACTAAAACACACTCGCCTTTGAGGTTCTCTTTTGCAGCAAGTGTCTCAACAAGACAAGAAGCCGCGTCACGCACCACTTCTTCGTGCAGCTTGGTGAGCTCCCTGACAAGAGCCACCTGCCTAGTTGGAAATACCTCGGCTATAGCCTCGACCGTTGCAGGCACCCTAAACGGAGACTCATACAGCACAATAGTGCCAGGAATTGATGCAAGCTGCTGTAGGCGCTGAACAATCTGTCCATGCTTTCTGGGCAAGAATCCTTCAAAGAAGAAATGGTCACTTGCCAGGCCTGATGCAACAAGCGCACAGGTTACCGCAGAAGGACCTGGAATAACCTCTGTAGCAAGACCTTCTGAAAGCGCCGCATCAACCAAATGCTGACCCGGGTCAGAGATGCCTGGCATGCCAGCATCTGACACAAACGCTACATGCTGACCCGCACGAAGCCTCTCAAGCGTTGGCTCAATTTGCGACTCAATAATATTTTGATCACAGCGCTGCAGTGGTACATGAATGTCAAATGCCGAGAGGAGCTTTGAGGTCACGCGCGTGTCCTCACATAAAATGACATCTGCTGCTGCAAGCGTTTCTTTAACGCGCGGTGACGCATCCGAAAGGTTACCAATAGGCGTGCCCACAATAGACAGTTTACCTGCTAAAAGAGTAGATTCTGTCATTACTCGAGCATTCCCCTCTCAAACGTTGCAAGCGCAACGCGTGCGTCCCATGCAGCCAAAAATGCGGAGGTCTTCCAGGTCTGGAAGAACCATGCAGGACACGTATTGTACACTTTGAGCTGGCCGGAAGTGTAAATGCGCTCAAGCGCAATTCTTCCCTCTGCCGTCATAGCACCGTCAATGCTTGGAAGTGATGCTGACCACTTACCTACCATGACCGGCAGACCGCCTGAAGCAGAAGTCTTCAAATACGCTTCGTTTTTATCAATGAGCTGCTGCACACCACGAGGACCTGAGCAATCAATTCCCTCGCAGGGTTTATCAAGGTGTGCATCAAGCCAAACGTTTTGATAGGCCTGCTGGCTCATAAAACGCCTAAATCCCTGAGGCCAACCACCGTCTGGGAGAATAACCACAGGCTCTTCTCCTGCCACGGATCTAATGGTCTCATAAGCACGGCGATAATAGTTTCTCAGCGAGTGACCAGGGATTCCGTCAGTCAACTTAAAGCCCTTGCGAACGCGAGGCTTAACCTCATCGGCTACCTCAATACCATAAAAACCGCTGCGGTGAGCGTAGTGAAGGGCAAGCTTATGCAGAATAGAAAGGGATTTTTCCCCAGAAATTCTGGTACGCGGAGCACCACCTGGCTGGTCATTCAAGCCATCAGGCAAACCTGGATTTACTGCCAGTACAAAAATAACGTGCAGGCCAAGTTCTTCTGCCCATTCAAGAGCTCTATCAAGCTCGGTAATGCAGCTAACATATGGAGTCCCTGCAGTTTCTTCATCAAAAACGTACCAAGGCACAGAAATTCTTACCGCATTAAAACCACGAGCGGCAATGCTGACAAAGTCAGAACTCTGAATAAATGAAGAACGATGCGCTTTAACAAGATTGTGGTAGTCCTCAACGCCCAACACTTTAATGAGCTGAGCCTCATCAACGCACCCTGTGCGTGCAAACGGCTCAGGAGTTACCCACGGTTCAAGCGTAAGCCAACCAGTTAAATTGACACCCCGCAACGCTCCGTGAGCCATGAAATTCCACCTCGCCAAAAGATAAAACCTCTACATACGTAGAGTATACCCATCGAGGTTATGTTGCTCACACGAGCTTTAAAAAACAACAGGTTACTTCATATTTTTTGAATATATGGCGCAATTGTTAGGGGTCTCATCAACCTCAACAGAAGATACTGGCAATCCCTCTGCCTCAAGTTGCTCAAACAGATACTTAGCCAGATTTTCTGCCGTTGTTCTAAAAGGCAAAATGGTGAGCGAGAAACCCTCTTCTTCAAGACAGGCCAACGTCTTTTCAGAAAGAGAACCCTCTTCAATCAAAAACGTATGATCAAGGGAATCACATAGCGCACGGACCTTGCGCTTAAAAACACCAAAGTCCATAACCATGTCCTTTTCTGTGCCAGACTCACCAAGCTCTGCAGCAGAAATACAAGCGGTTACGTGCCAGCGATGACCATGCAGATTCTCACACTTGCCATAGTAGTTGGTAAGAAAATGCGCTGAGTCAAAGGCATATTCGGTCTTAAGCGTATACATTACTCGTTGTCCTTCGAGCCGCGACCGCGATCATCGCGTCCAGTTCTTCTATGTCTACGACGCGTAGCATTTTGTGGCTGAGCATCTCTAGATGCAACGTTAGGTGCACCGCTAGAACCAGAAGCATTCTGTGGAGCACTCTGGGTCTTCATGCCCGCTCTATCGCCTGGACGACGAGTCCTCTTTGCACGAACTGGTGCCTGTGCCTCATCGGCTTTCTGTGGCGCCTGAGGAGTATCTGTCCTTCTAAAACGTTTACCTTGGGGCTGCTTCTGTGCAGAAGCTGAGCTGTGCTCATTCTTCTGAGGAGCCTGAGTATTCGATGCTCCATCATCTGTTGAGTGATGACGGCGGCGGGTACGACGAAGCGTATCTGTCGCAGCATCAAAAGTACTGGAACCAGGATTGACCTGAGCATTCTTTGAAGTTCTTACACGACGGGTGCGAGAAGAACTTTGAGCGCCTTGCTCTTCTCGGGCATTTCTTGCACCATAATTCTTGGCGTTTTCCTGCCTATTTGCAGAGCTCTGCTCAGAGCGCTCACGCTTGCGCCTTGGAGCCTCAGTCACAAAGAGATCAGGGTTAATCTCTGGCTCTTCATCAACAATCAGACCATTTGCCCTATCAAGCTCTGCCAGCGCCATCTGAACCTCAACAGATTCAAGACGCTCAAGTGCAGCGCGAGAAACGCTATCTGGCCTGCAAGAACATCCCAGGTCTTCTGACTTCTGCTGAGCCGCAGGAGATGTGTCCATATCAGCAAGAGGAATGCGTACTATCTTTCCACTTTCTAAACGAAGGGCAATCTCTTCTTTTGGCGTGTTGTACTCAACAATTTTTGCCATACCCAAAGGAGTCTCAATGACAGCATTGCGCTTTGGAGCACGGTTCTTAAAGTCGCGATAGGCTTCAAACTCATAGCGCAAGCAGCACATTAAGCGGCCACAAGCACCAGAAATCTTAGTGGAGTTCAAAGGCAAATCCTGCTCTTTTGCCATGCGGATAGAAACTGGCTCAAAAGAGAGACCAAACCTTCTACAGCAGAGCTCTTGTCCACAGTGACCGTAGCCACCAATAACCGCTGCTTCTTCCCTGACGCCAATCTGACGCATGTCAATGCGCTCATGAAGCTCATGAGAAAGCTCACGGACAAGCTGCCTAAAGTCCACTCGATCATCAGCCGAGAAGTAACACACGACCTTCTCGCCATCAAAAAGATACTCGACACCAATAGGCTTCATCTCAAGTTCTTCTTGAACAGCAAACTTCCTGAATACGGGAAGCGCAGCCTCGCCCTTAGCGGCAAGCTCTTCTGCGCGAGATAGATCTTCTTCTGTTGCTACACGAACAACGTCTTTGAGCTCGGCTTTGTTTGTCTTGTACTCAAACTCCTCTTGAGAAATCTCACGAGGATCAGCAACAGCAAGACCAATCTCTAGACCGCGCTCAGTCTGACAAATGACGTGGTCACCTTCAAGAACGCCGGACTCCTTTGGATCAAACCAAAGGTCGCGCGCGGCGTATTCAAATTTCACCGGGACAACGGTGGGCATGTAAGTGCCTCCTTGATATGCAGCAGCATAACCTCAAGGGTCAGCTGGGGAGAAACAGAGCGATCCAGGTTGTATTGAGCCTCTTGCACCGCAGCAAGAGCCCCCAAAACACCCTGGGTATGAGTTTGAGATGCAACGCGGTCAATAATGCCTGCTGCATCCGTATTTACTATCTCTTCATCAACCGCTTCGCAACATAAAAGTACATCGCGAAGAAGCGATTCCAGAACTGCCAACATTTCTATGATACCCGAACGCTCGCGCGCTGTGAGTTCTCGCTTATTTGCCGTCTCAACCTGCTTTAACGCAGCGCTGGTAAGAAAGTCTTCATTTTGAGCAAGCGCCTCTTCTTGGGCTCGCCTTACATCCCCTAGAGGAATTTTTGCAGCTTCTATCAGCTCTTTTGCAGAAGTAAGCACATCCCACGAATCATTTCTGAGTAGATTACCAAAAACATCAATGAGCTGCCTTCGGATATTTTTTCGCGTAGAAGACTGCAAAAACTCCACAGCTCTACCAGGGGTTCCTGTTGCTGCAAGCGCAATACGAGCTTCCTGCTCTGTGGCGGAAATCTCTCGCATAATAGCGGCTTTAGCAGCAGCGTCAGTGAGCGTTCTAAACGCAACTACCTGACAACGAGAAACAATGGTGGGAAGCACCGCAGAAGAAGAACGTGCAGACAGAATAAAGATGGTGTCTGCAGGTGGCTCTTCGATTGTTTTGAGCAGTGCATTTGCAGAATTTTCTCTGAGCAAATCAGCGCGGTCAATCACGTAAATCTTATGAGTTGAGCGCATAGGCGCCAGACTAACATCAGCGATGAGCTGACGAATCTGCTCAATGAGGTAGCCATTTGCGGAAGCTGGAGTAAGTACGTGAACGTCAGGGTGAGTACCGCGAGAAATACGAATGCAGTCGTCACAGGCAGCGTCACCGCCCTGAGCGCAAAGTACACACTGTGCCAGAGCTTTGGCTGCAAGACCTTTACCAGAACCAGGAGCGCCCACAAACAGATAGGCGTGTCCAAGCTTGTGCTCATGAAGTGCGCGTGCAAGCAGATTTTGAACTTGAGGTTGATCCTGAAGACGTGTAAGTGCCTGAGGGAGTGGATAGGTATTTTGAGTAGTATGTGTGCTCTCTTGTGTCATGAACGTATCACTCACCAAGCTCACAGATGCCTGGGATAAGATCAGCTAACAGCTGGCGAGTACGTGCACGAACCTCATCAATTGTGCCATCTGCATCTACAGCTTTTACACGCTCTGGCTCATTTTGCAGAAGTTGCTTATAACCAGAAAAAACACGCTCCTGGAAGGCAACACCTTCTGCTTCTAGCCTATCGGCATCATTTTGCGTAGCACGCGCATGAGCAACTGTTGGCTCAAGCATAAAGACAAGAGTTCTATCAGGAGAAACCCCACAGCTTCCCAAACGATTTGCACGATGAACGAGGTCTGCGTCAAGACCGCGGCCAGCTGCTTGATAGGCATACGTAGAGTCATAGAAGCGATCACACAAGACAACTTTGCCCGCAGCTAGAGCTGGTCGGATAACCTCTCCTACCAACTGGGCACGACTTGCTTCATAGAGCAACAGCTCACACTCATCGCACATCATGCCGTTTTCTGGATTAAGTACCACGCCTCTAATCTGCTCAGAAATAGCAGTTCCACCAGGTTCACGAACAAAGACCACATCAAAGCCAAGAACTTCAAGATCTTCTCGCAGAAGAGAAGCTTGTGTTGACTTGCCACAGCCATCAACGCCTTCAAGCGTGATAAACAAGCCTTGTGATGTACGTGCGTCTTTGTTCATGCTTCCCTCCCTCTTAACTATCTCACGATACAGGCAGATTGTGTTTCTCGCCATGAATATTCTAAAGGTTTTGCGCATTTCCACATGAAAAGCGTTCAAAAATGGGTAAAAATACGTATGGAGCGGGCGTTGGAGAGGGGCGCTCGTTCTTCCGAAAACGGTGCACCTCTCGATGCACCGTCATACGTTTACTTTTTTGCTGCCTTGGTGGATTTGGCGCTCTTTGTACTCTTACGAGCGCCTCTACGCGGGGCAGTTTTCTTTTCTTTACCAGGGCAGTCGTAGTTTGGACAGAGTTTCCAAGGACCACGCTGAGTAGTAACAACCACCATAGGAGCACCGCAGTCTGGGCAGACTTCATCGGTCTTCTCGAGCTTTCCGCGAGCAGGCAGAGGATAGCTAGTCTCGCACTCCTCATAGTTGGTGCAGCGAATAAAACGCTTGCCCGTACGCTCTGACTTATGAGCTACCAGATCCCCATGCTTGCCATTTGCCTTACAGGTTGGGCACTCACCCACAATAAGATCTGGCTCCGCATTTGTAGGACAAGCTGGATTGATGCAAGTCTCATAGGCACGTTGTCTAAACGGCTGGACCTTTACGCGAGGAGCGCCACACTCTGGACAGACTCCAGCGTCTCCCTCAAGCGGCTCTACGCGACCCTGAGGCAGCGGATAGGTGACATCGCAGTCTGGCCAGCCCATGCAGCCCACAAAGCTTCCACGAGTCTTCAGAGAGCTCTTAGCAACCAAGTCTTTGCCGCACTTAGGGCAGGTTCCCACCTTTGCGTCAGCAGTAACTGCATCAGCAATAGCCTCAGACAGGTCTTCTTTGTGGTCAATAAGCGTATCAATCATGCCTGCAAGCAGGGCTCTTGAGTGTGTAACAACGCCATCACGCGTATCTTTGCCCTCAGCAACGCTTGTCATATCGGACTCAAGTTCTGCCGTCATATCAGGCGAGGTAATGTGTGGTGCAAACTGCGAAAGTGCATCAACAATTGCCATACCAAGCTGGCTTGGCTCAACAGGATCGTTCTTAAGGTATTTACGCTGGTAAAGCGTATCAATAATGGAGGCACGCGTGGACTTTGTACCTAGGCCGCGCTTCTCCATCTCTTGAATAAGCTTTCCCTGGCTATAACGAGCAGGTGGCTCTGTCTGCTTAGCATCAAGCGACAGAGACTGAATGGAGACAATCTCTCCCTCGCCCACATCAGGAATCTGATCGTCCTTCTTAAGGCCAAAGGGATAAATCTCTCTAAAGCCTGGCTCAGCCAGTACGGTTCCATTTGCAACAAAGGGCTGACCAGCAACATCAAGCGTAATCTTGGTACCGCTCATAGTAGCCGGACCCATAAGAGTTGCGAGGAACCTTCGAGCAATCAAGTTATAGAGCTTCCAAGCTGCAGGCTGCAAAGCATCTGGATTTGCTGCTGCTGTTGGATAAATTGGTGGGTGGTCAGTAGACTCCTGCTTACCACGAGTGGCATGAAGCTTTGGCTGGCCCAAAAGCTTTTTGCAGGTAGGAGCATACTGAGGAACTGCAGACAGCGTACGGACACAGTCCTTCAAGTCAAGCGAACTTGGATAAACGGTGTTATCAACACGAGGGTATGAAATCAAGCCGTCCATGTACAGAGACTCTGCCAAACGCATAGTTCTAGCTGGCGAGATACCCTCTGCAGCTGCAGCCGCCTGGAGCGACGTGGTGTTAAACGGAGCTGGTGGCTGCTGCTTTCTGCTACGAGACTCAATCTCGACAACCGTTGCCTGCGTCTGATCTTTAACAACGGCGTAAGCTGCGTCTGCTTCAGCTTGATCCCAGAACCTTGCGGTCTGGTGAACCATCTTGAAGGTTGCTTCCGCATCATCTTCTGGAGCAGCAACACCAGAAATAACCCAATAATCTTCTGGCTTAAATGCCAGACGCTCGCGCTCGCGCTCAACAACAAGTGCCAACGTAGGAGTCTGAACACGACCAGCAGAACGCGTATTGCCCAGGCCGCCAAAGCGCGCGGTGGTCAGGTAACGGGTCAGCACAGCACCCCAAATGAGGTCGATATACTGCCTGGACTCACCTGCTGCAGCCAAGTTGTAATCAAGGTCTACCAGGTTATTGAAGGCGGTCTCAATCTCTGTCTTGGTAAAGGCAGAGTAGCGAGCACGGAACACTGCCAAGTTAGGGTTAACAGAGAGAACCTGAGCAAGCGCATCAGAACCAATAAGCTCACCTTCGCGGTCAAAGTCTGTGCCGATAATGACAGACTCTGCCTTCTTAGCAAGGTTCTTGAGGGCGCGAATAATCTCTTTTTCTGCAGGTTGTTTATCTACAGGAGCCCAAATCAAATAAGGCAAGCTGGGGATTTTCCAACCCTTAAGATCAACGCCATCTGCCATAAAAGGCTTGCGCTTAACCTTGTAAGGAGGACGCTCAAGACCATCTGGAACGTCTGCAGGAAGATGCTCCCCTTCTGCAGTTTCTCCGTACCAACCCTCTTCTTTGTCAAACTTGAGCGCAAGAGGAAAATCTGGCTGAAGAATATGACCGCGAAGACCAATAGCAACATGGTCTTCTCCGCCACGTCTAAAACGATAAACAGGAGTGTTGTATACCTTGTCTGCCTCAGGCTTACCCGATTCAGACAAAAGGCGAGCAATCTGCTGCGCTGCGTCGTTTTTCTCGGTAACAACTAGAATCAAAGAACAACACTCTCCAAAGTAAAAGCGGAATTACTAGATTTTGTCCAGCTCATGCTGCTCGTAGTCCTCGCGGCTCCACTTAAGAGCAGCTTTTCCATCGCGAGCAATGATGACATAACGAGCAACAGCCAGAGCAACTTCATACAACAGAATAAGAGCAGCAAACATCAAAACCATGGTGACAGGAGATGCGTCAGGAGTGACTACTGCAGAGAGAATCATCAGGCCAACATAGACGTAACGCCACTGCTCGCGCATATCCTTGTAAGGAACAAGGTGAAGAATGGCCAGGTAGAAAATGACCAGTGGAAGCTGGAACGCAAGACCAAAACCAATCTCGAACATCATAATAATATTGAGATAATCGCTTGCCTCGTTAATGGTTCCTGCAAACTCCTGCGACTGACCAATCATCCAACCAATAGCTGTGTTCAAAATGACAAAGTAGCAGAACAGCATACCCAAGAAAAACAGGGTAATCATGGCAGCTACGGTAGGAACAACCCATTTACGCTCTTTAGCGTTAAGCGCTGGCAAGAAGAATGCCATAATCTCCCAGATGATAATAGGTGTGCAGATAATCACCGAGAAGAAGAAAGCCACCTTAAACCTGATACTAAAGCCGCCAAGAACCGAGATAACCGTAAGCTTACCATCGGTCAAAAACTCCCTGATAGGGTCAATCAAAATCTCAATCAATGCAGGTGTTGCAAAATAAATAATGATTGCCGTAACAAATAGCGATACCACCACAATGGTCACGCGGCGACGGAGTTCTCCCAGGTGGTCAAAAAGTGGCATACGAGCTGGAGTAATAGGCATTACACGCGAAAGCTGGACTTATGCGTCCTGGCTTTCTCCCTCCTCTCCAGCATCTTCTTTCTTGTCTTCTGCCATAGAGCGAGAAGAACGTGCAGATCCAAGGTTATAGAGGTCTTTTGCAGATGGAGCTGCTGCGGGGGCATATTCTGTGGCCTGAGGTGCTACGTGCTCAGCTACCTCTGAAGAATCGCCAGAGAAGCCAGTAGAAGAAGTAGCTTGTGATGCAGCTGCAGGAGCCTCTTCTGCAGAAGCGGTCTCCGCCTGCTCAACCTCCTGGGTCTGCTCAGCTTGCTTACTCTGCTCAGCAGCTGCCTTCTCAGCTGCCTCGCGCTCCTCCTTGAGGCGAGCACGACGCTCAGCAAAGGTCTCCTGATGGTCAGTATCCTCGCGATCAGCATCAGATGCAGCATTTTTGAGCTGCTCGGAGCGCTTGGGCTTCTCGTGAAGTGCATCCGCTGCAGGGTCAAGTAAGTCTGCACGGACAACTTTATTAAAGCCTTCTTGCGCGTTCTGGAACTGTCTAAGAGCGCGGCCAAGCGTGCGACCCATACCAGGTAATTTATCAGGACCAAATACTAAAAATGCAAAGAGCAAAATTAGTACGAGCTCTGTTTCTCCAATGCCAAACACAAGCAATACCTTTCTGGAACAAACATAAACAAGCTCTTTGAACCGTTTCTCAAAGAGCTTACAAGTTACCAAACCTACTTGCGAACGTTAAGGTCTTTATCAACCCCAAGAAGCGTAAAGACACGCTCCACGTTTTTCTGAGGATTTGCAACAACAAGCACAGAACCACTCTCTTGTGCTCGATGTGCGGCACCCACTAAAACGCCAATGCCCGTCGAATCAATATAAGCTACCTCAGCAAAATCAGCTTCAACTTCTTTTGCTCCATCGGCGAGCGCGGTATCCAAAGCATCGCGAAGCTCAGAGGCGTTTGATACGTCTACCTCGCCCTCAATGCGAATAATGGCCTTTTCATCTGTAATTTCAGAGCTTATCTCTAGTGCCATAACTCCTCCTTACTTAGTGTTATTTGAAGAGGTAGAGGTGTTTCCGTTTAATGCATCAAGAACTTTCTGTGCATTATCCCTCACACCGGCGCTATTATCGGAATCTTTCTCAATTGCCTTCTGCAGTGCCTCTTTTGCAAGATCTACTTGATCAGTAACACGATACATCATTCCCAAATTAAGCCAACCGTTAGCATAGTCTGGAGAGCGATCTGTTACTGCCTTAAGCGCCTCAACGGCGCCTGTTTGGTCTCCTGCATAGAACTGCGCAATAGCCCTATCAACACGAACCTCATCAGAATCATTTGAAGCAAGATACGTATCGTACTCAGCGATTGCCTTGTTAATCAGCTGTAAAGACTGCTTCTGAACAGAGTCATCTTGAGAAGAACTTTTAAGCGCCATTCCCCAACCTAGATACGTACGAGCCAAATCAAGATGTGCTGGTAGATTATCTGGATTGGACTGAATAGCAGACTCTTTTTCTTCTGCCTGTTTCTGATAGACCTGGTTAATAGCCTCAGGAGAATTCTGATGAGTCTGATTCTGCTTTTGAGAGTTAGAGAAAATGCTGGCCAGGGAAGGCAACATCATAGAAATAGCAATAAAGAGCGAGAATACTCCAATAGCAATCTTCATGCCTGTAGAGGGACCTGGTTTTTTAGGAGCCTCATCGGGCTTGCGGTCCTTTGCCTTCTTTTTTGCGGTCTGGTTTGCCATAGCAACCAGCTCTTTTTCTGCCTTCTGTTCTGGTGTAAGTTCTGGCTTTGAAGTATTAGTTGGCATTCAACATCCAATCGCTTTTTCTAAACATAGTTAATCAAGATACGGCAGAATGGGCTTACTTTCAAAGTAAATACCAAAGTTACACAAGCTATCCCCAGACGCTCTGTCCACGATCAACTTTTGCTAGTCGAGCACTTACCTGTTTAACAGCAACAATAAAGACATCAAGCGCTGCATCAAGCTCTTCCAGCGTTGGGTAACTTGGAGCAATTCTGATATTAGTGTCAAAGGGGTCCTTGCCACTTGGCCACGTAGCACCTGCAGGTGTCATAGTAACGCCAAGCTCATGTGCGCGAGAAACAATTGCACGCGCAGAGCCAACAGGACCATCAAATGAGACAAAGTAGCCGCCCTTTGGATGAGACCAGGTTGCAACAGCTAAATCGCCCAGTCCTTCCTGCAGCTTGCGCTCAACCAGTTCAAAACGTGGTCTGAGCAACTCAGCATGCTTTTGCATATGTTCTGCAATGCCTCGAGCATCTTTGAGGAAACGTACATGCGCCAGCTGAGAGATCTTCTCGGGAGAAACACGAGCAACCTTGAAAGCGCTCTGGATTTCTTTAATGTCCGCAGGGCTTGCGGCAACCCATGCCATGCCTGAGCTTGGGAAGGTTACCTTTGCCGTTGAGGCAAAAGCAATCACCAGGTTCTTTTGAGCATCGTTTGCGGCAGCCTCTGCAAGTGCGTCAAAGATATTCAAGAGCTGAGGAGCCTCAGATTCTGGTACAAAGGCGTGAATTGCGTAGGCGTTATCCCAAAAGATTCTAAAGTCAGGAGCTGCAGGTTTGAGGTTTGCAAACGCACGAACAACATCGTCTGAATAGGTGATACCGGTAGGGTTTGCAAAACGTGGTACGCACCAAATTCCCTTAACAGAGCTGTCGTTCTCAACAAGCTCCTTGACCACGTCCATATTTGGACCGTCTTCAGTCATAGGTACTGCAACATTTTCAAATCCGTAATGCTGTGTAATAGCAAAATGACGGTCATAGCCTGGAGCAGGGCACAGGAACTTGAGCGTGGTACCCTGAGCCTTTGCAGCCGCCATTTGCTCTGCCCAAGAAGGCTGACCAGAAAGACCGTGGGTTACGGCATGAGAAATAATGTCGTGCATAAGGTTAAGGCTTGAAGAGCCGTTTACGATGACCTGATCAGCAGGTACACCTGTGAGCTCTGCAGCGAAAGCTCGCGCAGAAGGAAGACCCCAAGGGTCTCCATAGTTGTCTGCAAAAGAGCCGTTGTCAGTTAGGTCAGAAGCAGAGTTCAGCTCATCAAGCATAGGCTTAGACA
Source organism: uncultured Atopobium sp. (assembly GCA_938023105.1). GTDB lineage: Bacteria > Actinomycetota > Coriobacteriia > Coriobacteriales > Atopobiaceae > Lancefieldella. Next base: position 5,490 of record CALHDX010000110.1, on the reverse strand, counting down.
GCGCCGTCTGCGCAAGGCTTGGCTTTCCGCGAGCCATATCAAGCTTGAGGTTTTTCTCGCCAAGTGCACGAGCTTCTTGTCCAATAAGCTCAAGGGCCTGGTTAAGCTCAGCATCGCTCATCTTCTGATAAGCGTTTTGCTCAGAGGTTGATTTTGGCTGGAACAGCTCGCGAGAAACTAGCTCAAACATGACACTCCCCTTTTCGGTCTCTGCGTGATACAAAGTATAGGTGATTTGAAAATCGACGCGACAAGGAGAATCATGGCAAATTCTGCACAGCCTGGCATGCGCTCGGAGGCATATGGCGAACTCCAGCACCTTGTTGATAATCTTTATAAGCGCAAGCCTTCGGGCACAGTCACTAAGGTTGACGTGCTGATTCAAGCTGAAGTAGACGATCTTGAAGAAGATTTGCAAGAAGTTATTGAGTTGATTCCCTCTGGCACATATGTCCGTGCTCGCCTCTGCGATCAGATTAACTCAATTGTTACGGCGCACGGTTGGGGCTTTACCTATGGCACGGTTGAGTAACCATAGTTTATTGATTTTATATAAGTGATAAAATTGCATATATATGGGGTCTTTTTCTAACAAGTTGGAGGCTCGTCATGTATGACTCTTGGAAAGATTTTTTCATTAGTATCTTTAATAGAGGTATATTTTTTGATGCTTCTACTCCAATAGCTTATCTTATTAATAAGATAGTCAATATTTGTTTACTTCTTATATGGCTATTCACCATTGTCTCGATGTGTCTCTCTCCTGCAGGGCAAGATGCCTCAATAGGCGGAGTGAACATTCTACGTGCCAGTTTTTTAATAACTTCTGCGTATTATTTTGTGGGGCTCTGCATTTTAATAGTCAAGGATAGAAAGATCCGTACGTCTCATTAGGTCTATATTTTTACTCGCTGTCTTCCTTTATATTGCTGTTCTTTTGACGCTTGTGAAACTCTGCGATATGTACAAAAAGTAGGCCCAAGATAGCTGAAGCAAATGATGCAGCAAGAACGGCTACTTTAGCTGCAAGAATCTCCTCTGCATCGGGGAATGCAAGATTAGAGATAAGAATTGACATGGTAAAGCCAAGGCCGCCCATAAGACCTACGGCAGTAATCTGAATCCAATCAACTTTTGCAGGAAGCTTGCAAATCTTACATTTGACCAGCAACAACGTTACAAAAATAATTCCTAGTGGCTTACCAAGAACGGCACCAAAGAAAACGCCATGTGCAATAGAGCTGCTCAATAGAGCAACGAAATCTGCTCCCACCAACGTAATCTGCGCGTTTACAAACGCAAAAATAGGCAGAACAACAAAGTTTACAAAGACGGAAATATAGTGCTCAACACGCTGAAGCGGTGGAGTTACGTGGTGCATGACCTGCTCAATAGAGTTAGCACCATGTGTAAAGTCATGCTGACCCAAAACGTGATGCTCATCGTCGTAGTGATCGTCAAGCTCACGAGCGCGTCTTGAAAGCCAGCTTCCCAGCTTGCTCAAGCGAACATCAGAGTGAGATGGCAAGAAGAAGGCAAGAAGAACGCCTGCAAGGGTTGCATGAATTCCCGAGTGGTACATGCAGACCCAGAGCACCAAACCAACAAGCAAATAAGGACCAGAAGAATAAATCTTCAGGCGATTCATTCCCCACAAAATAACAAGAACACCAAGAGAAGCTGCTAACCAGGCAATATTTGGCGTGTGACCATAGAAAAGCGCAATGACCACAATAGCCAGGATATCGTCGGCAATAGCAAGTGTCTGGAAGAACACCTTAGTCTGCGGACTAATTCTGTTTCCTAAGAGCGACATAACGCCAAGCGCAAAGGCAATATCGGTTGCAATTGGTGTTGCCCATCCATGAGGGGCAGTGCTTGCGTTAAGCGCCAGATAAATAAGAGCAGGAACTGCAACGCCACCAACAGCCGCAAGCATAGGAAGCATTGCCTGTCTTGGCTTTCTGAGCTGGCCAACAGTTACTTCATACTTGAGCTCAATGCCTACAAGTAGGAAGAAGATTGCCATAAGGAAGTCATTCACAAAGGTTTCTAGAGCCATATGCGCATGAATCATTCCAAGCGAGAAACTCATTTGGACTTCAAGAATTTCTCGAACCACCTCATGAGCAGGTGAGTTGGCAACTACAAGTGCAATAAGAGCCGCAAGCACCATGACTGCTGCTGCAATAGTGCTGTTAGAGGTGATTTTCTTTAGAGAAGAGCGCTGACTAATTCTTCTTACAACTGCGGGCTCTCTATAAATACTAGACATTATCTGCCGTTCTCTCTTTATCTAAATGGTATTGACCGTTAGCTATGAAAGTTTTTCTCGATGTATATGCCTAGTGTACCGTCTACCTACCGTTGAGGGCAACTTGTCATATCTCAAGAAAACGGGGTATATCTCTATGTAAAATGTGGGTAATAGAAAGTCAACGTTTAGCTACTTGTAGCACGTATATATTTGGAGCGGATAATGGACACTAAGCGAATTGCCATCATCACAGACTCAGGAACTAATGTCCCACCTGATTTTGTTGCTGAACACAATATTCGTATCACCCCACTTCGCATTAACTATTCTGATGGCTCTTCCTACGAGTCTGGCATTACCATCACACCAGCAGAGCTTGTTGCTCGCTTTGAAGAAGAGGTTCCAAAGACTTCACTTCCTTCTCCTGAGGGCATTAAGGCTGCCTTTGATGACGCAAAAGCAGCAGGATACGAGGGTGCTGTTTACGTTGCTATCTCTTCCGGACTTTCCGCTACCTGCGATACTGCTCGCATGATTGCAGAGTCCATTACAGACTTCCCTATTTATGTTGTTGATACCAAAAACATTGGTATTGCTTCCGGCCTTATTGTTATTGAGGCTCAACGTCTTATTGAGCAGGGTCTTTCTCTTGAGGAGATTGGCGCCAAACTTGATCAGGCTTCTCTGAACACACGCGTATACTTCTCCGTTCCAAGCCTTGAGTACCTGCGCAAAGGCGGCCGCATTTCTGAGGCAATTTATCGCATTGGTTCCATGTTAAACATCAAACCTGTTCTTACCTGCGATGAGAACGGCAAATACACCATTGCCAAGAAGACACGCGGTTGGCAGAAGTCTCTTGCAGGACAGATTGCGCTAGGATCAGCTTTTGCTCAACAATTTGATCGCGTTCACGTGGGAATTTGCTGTTCAGCGCCTAACATCATTTACTCCGAAATGGAGGCCATGATTAAAGAAGCAATCCCTAATGTCACCGACTTTAGGTATGTCGAGGCTGGCTCGGACCTTCTTGTCCATACCGGACCAGGTCTTGTTGGCTATGCCGTATTCGGTTACTAACAGTTAATCGCCTCATGCAACTAAGAACAGCCGCCCACTCAGGCGGCTGTTTTCTTGTAGAGAGTATGTGTGGCGAGAAGATCTTCTCGCCCTACGCGTCTGGGGTTACAGCAATGGCTGATCCGCGAAGAAGCCTGTGTCGTCAAGTAGATTGGAGCCGTCAGCTGCTTCAGTTGCCAGCTGATCGCAACGCTCGTTAAGTGGATGACCTGCGTGGCCCTTGACCCACTTGAAACTTACCTCATGGTCTTCCATGGCGGAAAGCAAACGCTTCCAAAGATCTACGTTTTTAACGGGTTCTTTAGAAGCTGTTTTCCAGCCTTTTCTAATCCATCCCGAAACCCATTTTTGATTAAACGCATCAACCACATACTTTGAATCGGAATAGAGCTCTACCTGGCAGGGGCGCTTAAGAGCCTCAAGTGCAACAATGACGCCAAGGAGCTCCATGCGGTTATTTGTAGTGGTTTTATAACCCTGACTGAACTCTTTTGTATGCTGCTGTCCAGAGGGATCGGTGTACAGAAGCACTGCCCCATAGCCACCAGGACCAGGGTTTCCTCGAGACGCACCGTCTGTATAGACTGTGACGTGCATATATGAGGTTGCAGCCTCCATACCAAATCTCCTCTAGAACGCGCCTCTTAAGTGTTTACTTTGCCTCAGCCCAATTGGAGCCATAGCTGACATCAGCAATCAGAGGGACACGCAGGGTAACAACGTCTTCCATGGTCTCTTTTACCAACGCAGAGACTGTCTCAATCTCTGACTCTGGAACTTCCAAGTCAAGTTCGTCGTGAATCTGAAGAATCAGCTTTGACGCAAGACCCTCATCACGCAGGTGCTTCTCGACATTAATCATTGCAATTTTGATAATGTCTGCAGCACTTCCCTGCATAGGATGATTCATAGCAGTGCGCTCGCCAAAGGCAATAAGCTGGCGATTTGACTGGTTGAACTCTCTAATGTGGCGCTTACGACCATACATAGTAATCGCATAACCAGTCTCGTGAGCAGTACGAACGGAATCGTCAAGGTATGCACGGACTCCAGGATATGCGTCAAAGTAGCGGTCAATCATCTCTTGCGCTTCCTTGCGGGAAATCTTCAGAGACGTTGCCAGACCAAAGGCTTGCTGACCATAGACAATGCCAAAGTTAACTGCCTTAGCACGGCTGCGAAGTGCTGGCGTAACCTCTTCAACAGGCACGCCAAAGACGCGTGCAGCAGTTGCGGCGTGGAAATCGGCACCAGAGTTAAATGCTGCTACCAGGTGCTCGTCAGCCGAGAGATGCGCAAGCAGGCGAAGCTCAATCTGAGAGTAGTCGCAGGCGAGAAACACACTGCCCTCGGGAACGGTAAAGGCAGTACGAACACGATGTCCCAGCTCAGAGCGGGTAGGAATGTTCTGCAGGTTTGGATCAGAGCTGGAAAGCCTACCTGTTGCAGCAACAGTCTGATTGAACGTGGTGTGGATGCGCTTATCGCCACGAATAAGCGAAGGAAGCGCATCGAGATAAGTTGACTTAATCTTGGCACGCTCACGATACTCAAGAACATCAGCAACAATCTGATACTCCTGTGCCAGGTCTCCAAGCACCTTTGCGTTGGTGGAGTAGAAACCAGAACGTGTCTTTTTGAGGCCATAGGTTGGAAGCTTGAGCACGTCAAACAGGATGTGTGAAAGCTGGCTTGGAGAATCCAAGTTAAAATCCTCGCCTGCTGTCTGATGAATGCTTGCCACACGCTGCGCAATATCTTCACCCAGCTCCGAAGACTGCTTAGCAAGCTCTTGAGGATCAACGTAGAGACCACGACGCTCCATCGCTGCAAGTACAGGCAGTAGCTGCATCTCTAGAGAAGTAAAGAGCTCCAGGGAACCATCATCTTCAAGCTTTTTAGTGAGCACAGGCACAAGAGCCCTAGCAGCTACAGCTCTTAGTGCTGCAGCAGGAATCTCATCTGTAGGCTCAGGAAGCTCGGAGCCAAAGTACAGCTCAACCAAGCCGTTGATATCAAAGCTTGAACGATCGGACTCAAGCAGATACGCGGCAACACCCGTGTCAAAGAGGCGATCAGAATCAATGGTCTCAATATCCAGTTTCTGTGGCTCAGACGAATCAACAGGGCTTACCTCGTGTAGCAGCGCCTTG
>CALHDX010000109.1:0-1721 GCA_938023105.1 uncultured Atopobium sp. | reverse complement strand
TGAAGCTCAGGCAATGAATAAAAAAATCTCTGATTACTTGACGGCTAAACAAAGAGCTCAACAATTAACAGGTAGAGAAGGAAGCTTGCAACAAATTGCTCCGCAAAACCTCGTGTTCTCTGATGAGCCAAACGCAACGGCTAGGATTAGGCTGGCACAAGGAGACTGGTTCGTCAAAGACAGTACGCTCACATCCCGAAATCAATATGTTCGTGAAGCTTTGGATAGTCGGAGCTACAATGAGTGGCGAGACGGGACAACTACTCAACCGAATGCAGTTATCACTAGAGCCGATACAAGCCAACCGGCAGCAGAGCGAATCATCAAGGATCAAACAGATGCTTACTACATGGTTCATACGCAAGTTGGTAGAACCACAACAGTAGAGTACACCTTGCATAACTCATTTGCCGGTGGTCGACCTATTACGAAAGCTATTGCTCGATATACGCCTAAGAAGAGTTCTGCTTATGATGATAGTATGGTAATGGCTATCCATAAAGATCCAACTATGACAGTTTGGAATGGATCCAGCTATGATCGTAAAGGAACTGGTAACCAATTGCATATGGAATGGGAATTCTATTATGCGGATGGCACTAAGGTAGACTTTGGCAGAACACCTGGTGTTGTTTCTTTCGCCTCACGTAACCACCACGGGGACGATATTTACGCTGAAATTTATGGTAATTTGAGCTCAAATATGCAGAATGTACAAATTGTAGGTTCTTCTATCGTTCCACAGGCAAATGGTTGGTACTATGCAAATGGTAAGAATAACTCTTATAAAGGCCAAACTGAATATCAATGGGACCAACAAGGTAATCCGAATGAATTCTGGGGAGCGGGTGCTGCAAAAGTTACAAGTGGTACATCATTGAGCTTTGATATTGCTACCACTAACCCTGGTCAGCACTGGCCACGTCCAATTCGCCAATGGTTCTCATTTAATACCAACGTAAAAGCGAATAACGTCGTAACGAACCCTAATTTGACTTATACTCCTGCAGCATATGTCAATGAAGTTCCAGCACCAGAACCAGAAAAATCTTATGACAGATTTGTTATGGACATTCCACATAATGTCAGAGTCGTAGATTATGAGAATGCCACTCCAGATCAAAAACGCGCTTTCGACAATCAAACTGGTTCTCAGATTGTTTACCAACAAGGTAAAGACGGACAAGTTATTGTTGTAGGACCAAAACCAGAAAACCTAAATGACGTACCAAATCCTAAGTTTACAGCTCAAGAACTTGAGACACTTAAAAATGGTGGAACTGTAAGAGGATTTAAGGGACACAATTACGTTGATCCTGTAGATACCATCATGGTTGTCAAACGTAATGCGGGACCAACTGGACCTAAGGGTGATAAGGGTGCGACAGGCGCAACTGGTGCAACCGGAGCCACCGGCGCAGCAGGACCAAAAGGTGATAAAGGTGCAACTGGCGCAACCGGAGCCACCGGTGCAGCAGGACCAAAAGGCGATAAAGGTGCAACTGGCGCGACCGGAGCCACCGGTGCAGCAGGACCAAAAGGCGATAAAGGTGAAACAGGCGCAACAGGTGCGACTGGCGCTAAAGGAGAAGATGGTAAGCCATCATTAGCCCAAGTTGTCGATAATAACAACGGCACTCACACTGTTAAAGTTGGTCTGGATAAGAACGGCAATGGCCAATTGGATCCAGATGAAGTAACCTCATCTACCATCGTTAAAG
>CALHDX010000108.1:0-7201 GCA_938023105.1 uncultured Atopobium sp. | reverse complement strand
CAAACGTTGTATGCAGAAAAATGAAATCTCCAACTAAACGCATTTTTTACCACTTGGAGACTTATTCGAGTGATTCGCGAAGGATCTCTGCATCCACTTCCCCTCCATCAGCCGCCCATCGCCATTCTTCGAGCAACTCTTGCACGGAGCCAGTGCTGCTTCGCAGCACAAAAAATCCCAGCACCACTAGGTGCTGGGATTTTACACTTGAAACTTTAAGGGCAATTAAGCAGCCTCAACAACTTCCTCTGAAGTGTTGTCTTTCTTAGCAAAGTGCTCAGCAACATAACCAGTAATCAAAGGAGTCAGGATTGCAGTAACGATAACTGCAGCTGCTACCTGTGCATTTGCTGTTGCAAGAACAGCGCCGCCATACAGTGCTGGATTAGCCTCTGCCATAGCAGCAGGAGTTAATGCATTTGCACCTGCGCAGGAAGAAATAGCAACACCAGCAATACCAGTTCCGCCAGTTGCACGATCAACAAAGTAATTGATAAAGCCACCGCAGACGGAGCAGATAACGCCAAGCAGAATACCTGCAGGACCAGCCATAATGAGAGAATCAAACTTCATGGTTGTGCCCATAGCAAAGAAGGTCATGACAATAATTGCTGGCAGAGCGCTTGTGAGCATCTTCTTCATGGATGGGAAGCAGTTGCCAAGAATGATACCCAAGATGATTGGGAGAACTGCACCAAGCAAAGACCAGTTAATTGGAGACTGACCAGTTGCGCCAAGAGCAAGCATGGTAACTGGAGGGCCAACGACCAGCGTAGTAATTGCGACTGCGCCCTGCTCATACTCGTTACCATAATCAGCCATCAGTCCTGCATACATGGAGTTGTTTGCACCAGAGCAAGCAGCAAGGATGACCATGGAAGAAAGACCAAGCAGGTTATCGTTCAGGAAGAACAGAACAGCAAGACCAAGAGCAACGCAGAACACAACCTTAGAGATGATGATGATTGCGCCGCGAAGTGCAGCCTTTGGTGCACTCTTAAACGAAATAGTTGCGCCAACACACAGCATGAAAGCGCCAACCAGAGCAGCAGTACCCTTAACGGTCATAGCTGCAGAAAAGCTACCAAGCGTTGGGAATACATCTGGGAAAAATGTGTTCATGAAAACGCCAAGAAGCAGTGGTACCAGGATGTTTGCGCCTGGAATGCGGCCCAGTGCCTTAAATGGGTGCTGAAGAGAAATTGGTTCTTTTGTAGCCATCAATAATCACCTAGTCCATAACAATGCCGCCGTCGCAGTCGCCAACCTCACCGTTGACGAAGCTAGCAGCGTCGGAAGCAAAGAACAGTACCATCTGTGCAGGCTCGGATGCCTGAGCAGGACGGCCAAGAGGAATGATGCCTACGACCTTCTTGTACTTCTCCTCATCGTTAGAGAGTGCAGTGGTCATATCTGTAATGGTGAAAGATGGGCAAACAGCGTTACAAGAAATGCCGTACTTGCCGCCCTCTTTAGCGATAGCCTTGGTAAAGCCGTTCATACCAGCCTTAGAAGATGCGTAAGCAACAGTACCAAGGAGGCCGCCGCCAATCTTGCCTGCAACGGAAGAAACGTTGACGATACGAGCACCGCCACGATCAATGAAGTGCTGCCACAGAGCGTGAGTTACGTTGTAGGTACCGGTGAGGTTGGTGTTGATAGTGTTGTTCCACTCTTTGTCGTCAACCTCGGTGAAAGGAACGGAGCTGATGCGACCAGCGCAGTTGATAAGAACGTTGACGTCGCCGCACTCCTCAAGAATCTGAGCAACGGTCTTCTTGACGCCCTCGGCATCTGCAATGTCCATTGTGTAGAAGAAGTTACCCTCGCCGAGCTCCTCGACAAACTTGCGGCCAGTGTCCTCGTGACGAGAGCAAACGATTACATGTCCACCTCCAGCAACAATACCCTTGGAGATCTCAGCGCCAATACCAGCGCTTCCGCCTGTAACCAGAACCAACTTACCTGTAAAATCGAATGCCATGCTCTCTCCTTTTTTTAACGAGTACAAACCATTAGGAAACAAATAAATTCTAGCCATATTCACATAATTTTCTATAGAAAAATTATTTTAAAGAGACAAATCCAAAGGTAAATTAGATAAAAGAAAGTAATTTGCTTAAAATGCGACATAAATGACACATTAAAATTCATGTTCAATCTTTTGGACATTTGTCCGCAAATTATTGCTTTCAAGATTCCATTAATTTAAAAAAGTTAGACAAAGCTAACTTTTAGGAATACAATAGGGCGAGAAACCCGTTGAGCTCGTAGCTCCAAACTCCTAACTCTTGGCCTCACGCTATCAGTTTCTTGCTTTCAGTCCCGTAGCTACCTGCTCTCATCTCTTTGAAGGAAGTCGCTATGAAACATCGCTGCACGCATATCTCAACAGTCGCAAACCCACAATCGCGCCTCACCCGCAACCCTCTCCTTTCCCGTAGGTCAGCGCTCACCTTGCTCAGTGCAAGCTCCACAGCAGCCATCGCCTCGCTCGCAGCTTGTAGTCCACGCGATTCTGCAGCCAGCTCAAGCTCCGCGCAAAACCAAAACTCCTCGGCTCCCCTCGTCTTGACCACCTTCACCGTGATTCAAGACATGGCTTCTCGCGTTGCGGGAGAGTTCTGCCAGGTAGAGTCCATCACCAAGGCCGGCGCCGAGATCCACGACTACGAGCCAACACCCGACGACCTCAAGCGCGCGCAAAAGGCCCAGCTCATCCTCAACAACGGACTGGGGCTTGAGCGCTGGTTTGAGCGCTTCGTCGATGACTCGCCTGCTCAACGCGCCGACCTCAGCGAAGGCATCACCGCCATCCCCATCGCCGAGGGTGACTACCAGGGTCAGGCCAATCCGCATGCGTGGATGTCGCCCGCAAACGGCAAGATCTATGTCGAGAATATCGTCCGCGCGCTCAGCAACCTTGTCCCTGACCACGCCAAAGACTTCGAAGCCAACGGCGACGCATACAAAAAGGAGCTCGACAACATCTCCTCTCACCTGATTGAGGAGCTCAGCGCCCTGCCGGAAAACCAGCGCACGCTTGTGACCTGCGAGGGAGCGTTCTCATACCTATGTCGCGACACCAACATGAAGGAACTCTACCTTTGGGCCGTTAACGCCGCTGATGAAGGCACTCCGCAGCAGATTGCCAAGGTCGTCGAAACCGTAAAAGCCCAGCAAATTCCTGCGGTGTTCTGCGAATCCACGGTAAGCCCCAAGGCAATGCAGCAGGTAGCCGACGAGACGGGTGCTGTCCTCAGAACTGACGAGAAGAACATCTTGTACGTAGACTCCCTCTCGGAAGCCGACGGCCCCGTGCCCACCTATCTTGACCTGCTGCAACACGATGCAGACGCAATCGTATCTGGTCTCATGGGAAGGTAATTGTTCGATGAATCTTTGTGTTTCGCAACTTTGCGCCTGGTACGAGAAAAAAGACCGCGAGAAACCCATCATTTATGACGTGAATTTCTCGCTTTCAACAGGAGATCTTTGCGCACTTGTTGGCGTCAATGGCGCCGGTAAATCTACGCTCTTCAAAGCGCTGATGGACACCATCGCATGGGAGGGGTCACTTACTTGGGGTCAGCAACCTCTTTCACAGGCGCGCAAGCAGGGCAAAGTAGCCTACGTTCCTCAAACGGAGGCAATTGACGCAACGTTTCCGCTGCTCGTAAAAGACGTTGTTATGCAGGGAAGATATGTTCATCAGGGCTGGATGCGCATACCTTCCACTCAGGACAAAGAGCTGGTTGCCCAGGCACTTGAACGCGTTAACCTGGCCGACCTTGCAGATCGTCCACTTGCCCAACTCTCGGGCGGACAAAGAAAGCGTGTTTTTGTGGCACGCGGAATAGCGCAAGCTGCTGAGCTGGTATTTCTCGACGAACCGTTTGCGGGAGTAGACGCTCGCTCTGAAACCATCATCACCGAACAGCTCAATAACCTCAGTAAAGAAGGCAAAACATTGCTCGTTTCAATTCACGACATCAATTTGGCCCAGCAAAAATTCCCGCTCTGCCTGGTCATCAATAAAACCATAACCGCGCAGGGTCCCTCGAAAGAAATTCTTTCTGGAGACGCCCTCCTGCAGAACCTTGGTATTTCCGAAGATACCCACATTGAGGAGGTGCTCCATGCCTGAGGTAGACATTCTCCAATACGCATTCATGCAGCGAGCCCTCATCACCGGAATTGCAACCGCCATAGTCTGCGGGCTTTTGAGCTGCTGGATCACACACATGGGATGGTCGCTTATGGGCGACGCCATCTCGCATTCTATTCTCCCAGGCGTGGTCATTGCTCACCTGCTGGGGCTTCCCTATCTGGTGGGAGCACTTGTGTTTGCTCTCATTACCGTGGTGTTGGTCGGACAAGTCAAAAAGAGCCAAATTGTGCGCCCTGATACTGCTATTGGCATTGTATTTACAACATTTTTTGCGCTAGGAACAGTTCTTATATCAAAGGTTCCAAGCCAAATTAACCTCTCGCACATACTCTTTGGAAACCTTTTGGGGGTCACTACTCCCGACATGCTGCAAGTTCTTTGTATTGGCCTGCCTATTGCAATCCTGCTTATCCTTAAAAACAAGGACCTGACCTTGCTTTCATTTGATCCCACGCAGGTTCAAGCAATCGGTCTTTCTACTAAAACACTCACTTCATTCTTGCTTGTTGCCCTAGCCCTCGCAATTGTCATATCGCTCCAGGCAGTTGGCGTCATTTTGTCAGTCTCGCTGCTTATTGTTCCGGGTGCCTGCGCAAGGCTTCTTACCAATCAGATGCGGCATATGCTCTGGATTTCTCCGCTTATTGCCACGGTCAGCGTTTTGATTGGAATAACAGGCAGTTATTACTTAGACGCCTCTTCTGGAGGAATGATTGGACTCACCCTCGGCGTGGTCTTTTGTATCATTTTTATACTAAAGAGTTTACCAAAGCTTACTTTTAGACATATACTAGACAAGAACTAAGAAAGGAGGACCAATGCATACACTCAACACTTCAGAAGCCCAGCTCACGCACACAACCCGCGCGCAAAAGCTCTTGCACAGGCAAGCCTCAGCGGCTCTCAGAACATCCATTGGTCTTATGGTCGGAGCTCTTCTTATCGCAATTGTTCATTAAGGTTTCATCTCATAATCACCCAGATTTGGCGAGAAACCCCTTCTATTCAAAGAGTTTCTCGCTAAATTTTTATATAAGTGTTTGAACGAGAATACCTACGGATACTGACGCAAGGTTGGACAAGATTGAAAGAGTCCATGGGGTGTTGCTTACTCTTTTTACCTTGTAAATGAGACCTTCAACAGCAATAACAACCAGCTCAACAGCTATAACGCACGCCCAGTACTGAACGTCGTTAGCAACCACATCAACAAGGGCGCTTGTGATAAAAACAGCAATTGGATTAGTAAGCGCTTGAGCAGCAACAACAATCAACAGTGCCTGATTGTCTTTAACGCCCAGCGATTTTGCGACAATAAGCTCAACAGTAATAGTCAGAATCAGACAAAACGCGAATATCGGAATAATGGTCAACAAATACGGCAACAAAAATATTTGGTCGTCCATGCCATTAGCCTTCTACTTGTTTGTCTTCAGCAACAAGATAGTCTTCAGCCGCACACTCATCTTCAACCGCAAGCTCATCAACCTGATCAGATGGCTCTGCGATTAGAACATCTTCCTCTACAGCCTCAACAACTTGTGCCGCCTGGAACATACGCTCATGACCAAATGGCCCTGTAGCCACGGAATCTTTGACTAACGTAAGACCTACGCCCAACGAAAGTGCCGAGACCAAACTGATACCAGAGAGCATCGCAGGATGTTCAATACGGAATCCTGCGAGCGCAGGCAACGCACCTACAGCTAGTGAGAAACTGGCCAGTCCAAACGCGGTGCCTTTTGCGTTAGGCAAGATATTTGCCAGAGATGCCAACGTAATGGACATAGTAAAGTTGAAGAAAAATACACCCAGAAGGCCCATAACCGGTATCTCCCATGAGGGCACAAACAAGGTGGCTGCAACAATGAGCGAAAAGATAGCTGTAGTCCTGAAGCCAATACGATCAGCAACCACTCCACCAAGCGCTTTACCTGCAAATACACCAAGGATGCTTAATGCCAGTAAGAGCATCTCGCTCTTCCAAGGAAATGCCATAACCATGCCGACATAGCTTCTCAGCGCCACCACAAGGCTCAGCAGTACAATCGCAAGCAATGTATTGAATGAAAGCTCCGAAATATCAAACGAAACGTTATGCACGTTCCAGTACTTCTTGTTAACCTTTTGTACTACAAGCGTGATAAGCGCGCATAAGAACAACAGCACAAGCAGGGAAAACGCAATCTGAAGTCTTCCCATTTGAGCACTTTGTGTACCTAAAAAGACTCCAATTGCACCAGTTGCAATAAAGATTCCCGAAGGTCCTGCATGTTTTTGCGAGATATTAAGGACGCTCAGTCCGCCTGCACTATGGAAGAGTGCGTTTCCAATCGCAAGCAAAAGAATCGCAGGCCACTCGAGAAGGGCTATAGGGACCAGCGAAAGAATAACTCCAGCGCCCACTAAAGCATACGAAAGTAAGGCGGCATAGGAGTTCTTATCCAGCTGATCCAGCGCAATGCCTATAGGGAGCTGCAGGGTAAAGGCAACTATGTCATACAGTAAAATACTGAGCGCAACAACTTCCATCGAACCCTGGCCAGACTCGCCCAACACTCGGCTTACGGCACAGAGCATGGTAGATACGCATGCAAAGTCAACTACAAAGTGACAAAGTGCATACGCAAAGGTAGTGACTTCTTTTTTGGGAAGAATCTGCTGTGTTGTGGACAAGGTTTTACCTGCGACGCCTTATGATCATGATGACGCCAATTACTGCTACAAGAGTGGAAACTGCAGCCATGGCTAAGAAGCTAGATGATCTACCGATTCTTGGCGTAGAAATAACATCAGCTTTTGCAATAACGGGTAGCGCGATTGTCATGACAAAAGTGCTGGCAGCAAGCGCAATTTTTTGGGCTGAACCCAAACCTTTAATCAGATGACGACGTAGTGACATACATACCTCCTTCATCAACTTTTTAATATTTTACCAGTACACACGCCGCGTTCCAAATGTACTCCCGTAAACGGCATAAAAAGCGCCCGACGAATGTGAACTGCCTCCCATTTCTTATGTCCAAGAAA
>CALHDX010000107.1:0-8292 GCA_938023105.1 uncultured Atopobium sp. | reverse complement strand
TACCTTTTTATAGCTATGGTCTTCTTTGTAGACATAATGCTTCTTACCACTAAAACTATAGTTAAACAGCAATTTCTTGTTCCTTATATAGTTGGAATTATTGCTATTGCTGTTGCGTGCGCAATCTTTACACAAATAGCAAAACACTCTAAATCAGATCGTTTTATTACCATTAGAGACTTGGTTGTTCCGCTTATTTGGCTTGCTTCCTCATTTGTTTATACGCAAACAATATTTGCGCTTTTACTTGCAGCAAAATAGTAACGCAGCCGTTCCATTACTGCTTAATGGGCTTCTCGCCTTTAGGAAGTTCCTTATTCTTGGCGGCATTATTCTGCTCTTCGGAAGACTTCCGTTCTTCATGAGCCTTCTGGCGATGCTCTTTGAGGAATCTTCCAAGCGGAGCAGTAACAACAAAATGATTCACAAACGCTCCGCAGGTTGCAAGCAAAGCTGCAACCAGTGCATTTACATAAGGATGCCATGCTGGGAAATACTGTGCCAACGCTTGCTGAATTGGAAAAGCCCAAAGGTAAATACCATAGGACAGCTCAAATTTGGTGCCAAACGTACTAAAGTGGTTGCCCATTCCATACGCAAGGCAGAAGCAAGCAATAGGAAAAACCGTCAGCATTGCCAGATTATCGATGCCGCTAAAGACCATAACAAACCACAGAACAATCGACGCAAGGCCTAAAACAGGTGAGATAGTAATACGGTCTCTAAGTACCCAGATCAAAACACCCAGGAAAAACAGAAGAACCGCACGTACAACGCTTAGCTGAAGCGGAGAAAACTTCACGTAATACACTGCTGCCAACGCAAAAACAGGTATCGAGAGCAGCAAAAATTTCTTCTTATCAAACTTGGTGAGTTTATAGCTGATAAAACACAGAATGTAGCAGATAAACTCAACAGGAAGCGTCCATAGCGCAGCATTAACCACGTCACCCGAAGGATTGTTAGTAAACACTCCTGGCAACTGATGAACCATAATCAAGGCACCATTAAGCAGGTATTTATACGTCTGTATATTAGTAAAATACTCTGCAGGTGAAAGCGTTGAAAGCATTGGACCAAGCACGAACGCAGTCAAAATAACAACAAATAGAAGCTCGGGAAAAAGCCTCAAAATACGTGCCGAGAAAAACTTTTTTGCCTCAGGATGATGCTCGCAGCTGCGTGCAATCAAAAATCCACCAAAGAGGAAGAAAACGCCAACAGAAACACCGCCTGGACTCAAGCGGTCACCAGTAAACTTCAAGAGATAGCTGCCGGCATCGCCACCCAAAACAACTGCATAACAGTGGGAAACAATGACCATCAGCGCGGCAACAAACCTTATAAAGTTCAGGTTATTGACTCGCGATGTAGCTACGTCGCTCAGTTTAATCCGGGCACTTCTCGACATTTACTCGCCTAACTCTATGCGAACCTTTTGCCCCTCAACGTGGATTTTATCCTGAGCAAAAAGCTGCAACACCTCAGGATACAGCTGGTGCTCTACCTGATGAATTGCCTCTTCAAGCTGATCAACGGTCCAGCCCTCTTCGACCACAACGGGGCGCTGAGCAATAATGGGACCGCGGTCGTAATCAGCGTTTGCCAGGTGAACGGTAACGCCCGTCACCTTGACGCCGTACTCATACGCATCCTGAATAGCATGTGCACCACGGAAGCTTGGCAGCAACGCCGGATGCAGATTGAGCACACGATTAAGGAAGGTGTTCAGAATAGGAACGCCAACTTTGCGCATATAACCAGCCATAACAACGTAATCCACGTTGTAGCGCTTGAGCTCGGTGGCAATAACCATATCTGCAACAAATGGATCTTCGTACGTCTCTTTTGAGAGCGTCAGGGTTTGCAGGCCGGCTGCCTCTGCTCTCTTCAGACCATATGCATCGGGGCGAGAAGAAACAACCAGCTCAATAGTTGCGTCTAGCTTGCCAGCATCAATGGCGTCAATAATAGCCTGGAGATTGGTACCTGAACCAGAAAGAAGAACGCCAAGCTTAATTGGCATCGTTGTAGACCACCTTTCCGGTGCCTGGGATAATCTGGCCCATGACAAATGGCTCAAATCCCTGGTCAGAGAGGGCTTCTGCTACATCGTCAACGTCATCCATGTCCACGATAAGAGCCATACCAACACCCATATTGAAGGTGCGATACTGCTCATCAAGAGACAGGTTTGCTGCGCTAGAAACGTATGAAATAACTGGTGGAATATCCCATGCAGGGCCTGCCTCTCCACCACGATCAACCTCTGCATCAAGGTGAGCTGGCAGTGCACGGTTAAGGTTCTCGGTGATTCCACCACCGGTGATGTGTGCCATAGCCTTGATAGGAGCTCCTGCGCGGAGTGCAGCAAGCAATCCACCTGCATAAATGGTGGTTGGACGCAAAACAGCGTCTGCGAGTGACTCTCCACCGAGCTCCTCTAGTGGCTGGTTAAGCTCCTCGACAGTCTTACCCTCAATGGCTACCTTACGTACCAGCGAATATCCGTTGGAGTGAATGCCAGAAGAAGGAAGTCCCAGAATGACGTCACCTTCACTGACCTTCTCGGGACCTAAGATCTTTGGTTTGTCGACAACGCCTACGACAAAGCCAGCAAGATCGTAGTCGTCAGGATTCATAACACCTGGATGCTCGGCCATCTCGCCGCCTACCAGCGCGCAGCCACTCTTGCGGCAGCCTTCTGCAATGCCACCAACAACCTCGGCGACTGCCTCGGCTTTAAGCTTGCCCACAGCAACGTAATCCAAGAAAAACAGCGGCTCGGCGCCCATGGGAACAATGTCGTCGACGCACATGGCAACCAGGTCCTCGCCCACCGTGTTGTGGCGATTGAGCAGCTGGGCGATGGCAAGCTTAGTGCCAACGCCGTCGGTGCCGCTGACCAGTACAGGCTCTTCCATGTCTTTGAGTGCTGCTGCCGAGAAGCAGGAGCCAAAGCCGCCCAAGCCGCCAATGACCTCGGGACGAGTAGTTGTAGCAACAGCAGCCTTGATGGCGTCGACCGCACGAGCGCCTTCATCAACGTCAACGCCTGCATCGGCGTAGGTAATCTGCTTAGTTGGATCAGCGGAAGTAGTCATTGTTCTCCTTCTTACTGCTTTGAGGGGACAAAGCCCTCGTCAATTAACTGCTGTTCTACCTGGTCAAACTTACGTGCAAAAGATGGGTTTAGATTATCTGGAGTGTTTTCTGGCAAGAACCTCTGGTGGAAGTCTTCCGGAATTGCCACAGGATACCTGCCGCTAAAACAAGACTCGCAATAACCACGAGAAGGAACACAAGCAAGCAGACCCTCTAGGCTCAGAAAGCCTAAGGAATCTGCACCAATATATTCGCAAATCTCTTGAGTAGTCATTTTTGCCGCAACAAGCTGGTGCTGGTCGGCAGTATCAATACCATAGAAGCAAGGCCAAATAACCTTTGGAGATGCGCTTCTGACGTGTACTTCAGTAGCTCCTGCGTCTCTAAGCAGCTGAACAATCTGCTTAGAAGTAGTGCCGCGAACAACAGAATCGTCTACCATTACGATGCGCTTACCTGCAACAACGTCCGAAAGCGCGTTGAGCTTCAAGCGAACACCCAGCTCACGAAGCTGCTGTGTAGGCTGAATGAACGTTCTTGCAACGTAGCGGTTTTTGATCAAGCCAGTACCAAAAGTCACGTCCAGCTCTTGCGCAAAACCCTCAGCTGCAGGAACTCCGGAATCAGGTACACCGATTACCAGGTCCACATTGGCTGGAGTCTCTTTTGCCAGTTGACGACCCATCTGGTGACGGACAGAATACACCGAGCGACCACTAATAATAGAGTCAGGGCGCGAGAAATACACCTGTTCAAAGATGCAATCTGCTTGCTGACGAGGAGAAAGTCCCATCTCAGAAGATAGGCCACTGTCGGAAATGCGGATAATCTCGCCAGGAGCCACCTCGCGCACATACGTAGCACCCACAATATCCAGCGCGCACGTCTCGGATGCAACTACCCAGTTATTCTCGCCCTCCTCGCCAATATGGCCAAGTACCAGCGGACGAATACCGTTAGGATCCCTAAACGCATAGAGGGCGTTCTCGCGGATGAGCACCATGGCGTAACCGCCCTCAATGAGGTTCATGGTTGCGGCAATACCGGTACGCAGACGGTGTGTACGACGAGTAAAGTAGCCGATAAGCTGGGCTGCTACCTCGGAATCCGTGTGCGATCTAAAGGAAATCTGGCGAGAAGACAGTTCTTCTCGCAAGGAGTCAAAGTTAACGAGGGTGCCATTATGTGCTAGAGCAATGAGGGTCTCGTCGATGGACGACATGTGAGGCTGAGCAGATTCCCAACCCTTAGCGCCCGCGGTACCATAGCGACAATGACCGATAGCCACTTTACCTGGCATTGCGTTGAGGTCGTCATTGTTGAAAACTTCGGTTACGAGGCCCGTATCTTTTCTGATAAGCACGGTATGGCCGTCGCCGACAGCTATACCTGCAGAATCTTGTCCGCGATGCTGCAGCGCGTGCAGCGCAAAATAAGTGAGTCGAGCAACGTCACGGTCAGGCGCCCATACTCCAAAGACGCCACATTCCTCGTGAAGTTCCATTGGATCCCCTCCGGATGCCTCAGCTTGAGCCACCCTTGATCAAACGCCTCTCACGTCTGGCAACAATACATACAGTGTACCTGGAAATTTTCAAGAAAAAGCGCTCCGAACATATTTGTTCGGAGCGTGTAACAAATTTTTAAGAAAGTTGCATTTACAGGCTCTGTGAGCCGCCCTTTTTTAGCTACTGAGCCTTTGGCTGTGTTATCTACTGAGCCTTTGGCTGAGCCTCGGTTTTTGGAACACAGATAAGCATAGTCCTGCCGTACTGATCAGTGTAGTTACAGGTAAAGAGCGTAAGAACATGATCAGCGCGAGAAATAACATCTGCTGCATCAGAACGCGAGCTTACTGCCCTAGAAAGCCTATCTTTCAAGTAAGACCTGAACTCATCAACAGAGCCGAAGTTAAACTGCCTGACTTCCTCATCGTCTTCGTCGGTGTGATAGGTAAATACCGGCTCAAGCTCATATGTCTGAGTAGGTGTGACGTACCAGATGGTCTCAACCTTATCGAAGGTAGATTGGTCATTCATTGCTCCAATGTACTGGAACATGGAGCCGTTTCTCATATGGTGACCATAGAGAATGGTTTGCTGATCAGTAAGGCCGTTTGGATTGTTCTGGTAGTCCATAAAAATCTGACCACCGATTGACCACTCACCTTTTGCGTTTGTGTGCAGGTAGTGATCGTTGTCTGTAGTCTGATACACAGGATAGTTGACTTGCGTATCTGGAATCTGAATCCAGCCGACAACCTGGTTGTTTACTGCCTGAAGACCAGCCCAATCAATAACTGGAGCCTCGTCTTTTTTCTCGGAAACTGTTGCGTATGTAGCAAGCTCTTCGTTGATGACGTCTTGCTCGTGGTATTCAAGCTGGGTTTTGCCAAACATAACGCCAGCAACAACTAAGAGTCCAATACCAACTACCAGCAAGAGCGTGGAAAGAATATAGGCAAAACCTTTCTTCTTAGCGGGTTTCTCGCCAGACTTTTTAGGAGAGGTTTTTTTGTTTCCCTCTTTTTTTGAAGACGCGGAATTTTTCATAGAAACTATCTCGACGGATGTTTTTGAGGTGTGAGTATTTCCAGCCGTCTGATCGTCAGCGGCGAATGAAGCAAAATGCTTGCCGTTTTTTGATTCCATGCACTTCCCTTCTGAAGGTACTCTTTGTCATTCCTTTGTCATACCCTTTAAAAGTTTAGCTATGCACGAAACAAAAATCTCTGTGCATCTTATGAAGTCATCGCATAATCACATTTGCAGCTACACAAAACCCGCAAAACCCGCGCCTTAGGTTTTCTAAAGCGCGGGTCTTGTGTGTGGGTGCGCGGGTATGCGCGGGCGCGGTTCTATTCGCGGGCTGTAAGTCAGCTTATGCGTCAGCCATCTCGGCTTTGAGCTGGACGATCTTCTCACGATACTCTGGAAGAGATGCGCCAAGAATCTGAGTAGCGTAGATAGCTGCGTTTTTGGCGCCGTTGATGGCAACGCAGGCAACAGGCACGCCGGATGGCATCTGAACCATGGAGAGCAGGGAGTCCATGCCGCCGAGGTCAGAGGTCTTCATTGGAACGCCAACGACAGGCAGTGGAGTAAATGCAGCAACAACTCCGCCCAGGTGAGCGGCCTTTCCTGCGGCTGCGATGATTACCTTGAGGCCGCGGTCAGCAGCGGTCTCGGCCCACTGGTGAACTTTATCTGGAGTGCGGTGTGCGGACGCAATGACCAGCTCATATGGAACGCCAAGGCGCTCGAGCTCAGCGGTGCATCCCTCCATAGTTGCAAGGTCGCTCTTAGATCCCATGATGATGCCGACAACAGGCTGATCTGCCATCTCTGCTCCTTTGTTACGTCTCTTAAAATAGGCGGATACGTCAAATATCCATCTCACAGTATAGAGTATGATTTTCTTGAACGTTGGTCCATCAGTCCACGTGAAAGGAAACTGTAATGAATGAAACCAACTCTGTTCTGTACCAGCGAGAAGGCTCGTACATCCCTCGCATTGCCGCAGTGCATGACCTCTGCGGATACGGAAAATGCTCGCTGGGCGTAGCTATTCCGGTGCTTTCTGCAGCAGGATGTGACGTTTGCCCTGTGCCTACGTCGCTTTTCTCGGCACACACCAAGTTCCCTACGTTCTACATGCACGACACCACCAACATGCTCGAGGATTACCTGGATGCATGGCAGGAAGAGGGCATTGACCTGGACGCCATTTATTCTGGCTTCCTTGGTGCAGCAGAGCAGGTCGCAAGCATTCAGCGCTTGTACCAGGAGCATCCAAAGGCGCTTCGCGTGGTTGACCCAGTTATGGGCGATGGTGGCAAGATGTACCCAACCTATACACAAGAGCTTTGTGAGGCAATGAAGTCCCTGGTAAACGGCGCAGATATTTTGACACCAAATCTCACTGAGGCTTCAATTCTGACGGGCATTCCATACGCTGGTCAGAATTTGACTGATGAGCAGGTAGATGAGCTGCTTGATGCACTGCTTGCGATGGGCGCAAAGTGCGTTGTCCTTAAGGGTATTGTTCGCGGCGATGACCTTATCCGCAATTTTGTTGCTACTGAGTCCGAGCGTGGCGAGATTGTCTCCGAGCTTCTGCCTTACATGCTGCACGGCACCGGCGATCTGTTTGCTTCTTCGCTTTTAGCTGCAGTTATGTGTGGTCAGGAAATCGCTGACGCAGTGGAGTTTGCTGGTGAGTTTGTCTGCGAGTCCATGGAAATTACTCGTGAACAGCCAAACTTTGAGCTTCGTGGCGTTTCATTTGAGACAAAGCTTGGCCTAATTGCCCAGCTTCTGCAGGAGTAAGACGCTTTTACAAAAGCAAACTGCTCACACAGGCCTTTGCGCCGCAGAGAAGTATTCTTTTTCTTTGTCGTAGGTGCTCACTCGCGTAGAGTGAGCACCTATTTTTATGCAAGCAAGCGCCGTTATGCATGAAAATGCATTTTCCTAGTCCTTTATTCGTTTCATTTTTTATCAAACAAAAATTGAGCTTCAAAATAAGGCGAAAAAGGTAAAAAATCCGTTTAGTTGGAAATCAAAGAAATTGATTAAAGATTTGATATTAATAAAAGCCCAGTTGGCGTTAATCAAGCGACACATTGCTGACTCAAAATCACTCAAAATCGCTGTGCATAAAGACTAAAACCCCCAACTAAACGGCTTTTTTACCTTTTTGGGACCAAAATCGTCTTGGAAACATCGATTCCATAACTTTCAGTCAAATTAACGTGCAAAATCATCCACGGCATCACCACCTCGAGGTACACTAGCCTCCTAATGAATCGCCGTTAGCTGCTCATGCAAAAGAGCCGCTGACTTCAGCGGCTCTTTTGCTCTTTTGCTTTGTTGCTTGCAGGTACGTAGACTACTTAGTGCCTGAAGAACTGTCGCTTGTACCTGTGCTGTTAGTGGTTCCGGTGGTACTAGTAGTGGTGTTCTTCTTTGTTGAAGAGTCTCCACCAACAATACCGCCAAGCACACGGACCGGCGTAAATGACGTGGCAATCTGGTCTCGTAGCTCTTTTTGAATGGCATCGTTTGCACCAGTAATGACCATGGTGATATTTACTCCATCAGAAGACTGCGTCTTTGAGAACGTAAAGGTAAAGATAGGTGTTGCATCTCCGCCAGGTTTAAGGAATCCGAAGAGTTGAGATTTCTG
>CALHDX010000106.1:0-5823 GCA_938023105.1 uncultured Atopobium sp. | reverse complement strand
CAGCACATAATTTTGAGCCTAAAAATTACGTATTCATGGAAATGAATATAACAACTTGATTATGCAAAAAGGGTCAGAACAAAACGTTTTGACCCCTTGATTTGCAATAAAACCTGCGACCTTCTTTGCCACAAGTAATTGGGTGCGTAATTTCTGCAAGTAGCAACAAGCAATCTTAAACGACAACTACTTAATCAGGACGTTTCCCTCATAGCTGTCGTGAACATCCTGAGGCGTAACGCCCATGTGCTTCTTATATAGTCTGCTGAAATAGAACGGATCGCTATAGCCAACTGCCTCGGAAGTCTCGCGCACAGAAAGGCCAGATTGAAGCAGCTGTTGAGCATGATCAAGACGTTTTGCAATGATGAATGTCATTGGGCGAACGCCAAATGTTTGGACAAAATTGTTGGAGAAACGTTGAGTGCTCATTCCGCAACGTTTAGCCAGGCCAGGGATGGTAATTGGTTCTGCAAAGTGGAGCTCAATGTACGTGCGAGCCTCGGCCATGCTCTCCTGGACCTTTTGACTGTTGGTGAGTAGGAACATAGACTTGATGAGCTCGGTGCCATTGACAATCTGAGCAACACGATTGTCCAGCGATGGGGTGGTGTTAAGTTTTTCCAGGTCAAGTGCCTTATCAAGAATGCGGTCGAATCCTTGAGGATCAAATGCATAGGCATTGAAGATTGGACTAGTGGCATCGCCCTGAACGCCATCATAGTAGATGTTTACGTGGTCAAACGAGCGTCCATAAAGGGTTCGATACGTTACGGTCTGACCTGCAGGAGCGTGTACAACTGTGGTTCCTTCACAAATGAATTCCTTGCCGCCAATAGTAATCTCAGCTGATCCAAATACAGGAATGATGAAAACAGAGTGAGCAAGCGAAAAGGTAACTTGGGAGTCAGCGATCTTCTGCTGGCGGTTGATCGAAAACACACTATACGTCTGCCGCGAATAGGTCTCTTTTAGCTCCTGCAGATTTGCCTGCATAGAATCTCCTCATTTCAAAAGCGCTCTAATGCGCCGAATATTAAAAATAACATGGAGAGTATTTTAGCCAGCAGAACCGCGATTGCAACCCAAAAATAAAATAAAATACCATTTCAGGGGTTAATTTTTGATTAACGAGAAAGACAATTGCCTACGTAACTTTTATAGAATGATTTTAAAAAGAACAATTTATGAATAAATTTTGTCCATTCAAATTAAAGATTTTACATTTTGATTGTTCGCTTTAAACTGCCGATAAATAGCGTTTTTTGATACCATAAATTAGTTATGCACAAATGGTTTCTTCAGGTTAACTTTAGATACTACAAACTTCTTTGAGATGTCGTAGCTTTCTTTTAGTTTTCATGAATTCCATTGGTTTTGCAGGTTTTAGGTTTAGGTCTTATTGGCTTCTGTAGAGGTTTCTCGTAGAAGGTTTGTATATGGAGCAGCTTGCACACGTTTTTTCACTTATCGTTCAACCCGCATACGACTTGACCGGCAGTTGGTGGGCTGCAATCTTTCTTTTTACTCTTGCAACTAAAATCATCCTGATGCCCCTGGCGCTCTGGACGCAGCAAAACTCTATTGTTATGGTGCGCCTTATGCCTGAGACCTTCCGCTTGAAGACGCGTTACTTCGGCGACAGAGAGACCATCGAGGAGCGCTCCAATGAGCTCAACAAAAAGGCAGGTTATCACCCGCTGCTGAGCCTTATTCCTCTGGCTATCCAGGTAGTCATCCTGTTTGGCCTGGTAGACGTTATCCATGGCATCACTGATTCTGGTGCACCTGGCACAGAGTTTTTGGGCATGACTCCAATTATCGACGGTGGTATCACCTGGATTATGCCACTGGCAGCAGCTTTGTCCTCGGTTGCTCTTGGCCTTGCTTCCAACAAGTTGAATCCGCTTCAGCGCGAGCAGTCTCGTGCAGAGAAGAACACCACTAATGGCCTTTCTATTGCAATGTCACTTGTGCTTGCGGTCTATGTTGTCTGCGGTATGGCGTTCTATTGGGTTTGCTCAAACCTTCTCTCAATTCTGGTCCAAATTGTCTGCAATATCATTATCGACCCGCGTAAACAGGTTGATTACGACGATCTCAATGCTGCTCGTGACGAGTTTGAGGCAATGGACGCAGCAACCAAGTCTACTCACAAGTGGTTCCAGCGCGATCCTCATGCCGCTCGCGAAAAAGAGGACTACAAGCGCTTCTTTGACACCATCGGCAAGCACCTGGTCTTCTACTCCGAATCAAGCGGCTTCTACAAGTACTTCCAGGGCGCCATCGAGTGGCTGCTGACAAACTCTGACATTCGTATCCACTATGTCACCTCTGACCCTAACGACCAGGTCTTTGAACTGGCAAAACAGCAACCTCGCCTGATTCCGTATTACTTGGGTCAGCGTCGCCTTATCACGCTTTTCATGAAGCTCGACGCTGATGTTGTGGTAACTTCCCTCGGTGACCTGGAGAGCTCCTATATGAAGCGCTCCTACGTGCGTAAAGATGCTGAGTACATGTACATGTGCCACCACATGACTTCCATGACGGTTACCTCAACGCGCAACGAGTACACCTACTACGACGACGTCCTCTGCGTTGGCCCTCATCAGCAGCATGATCTTGAACTGGTCGAGAAGTACTACGGTACGCCATCTAAAAGAAAGCCTGCTATTGGCTACGATCTTCTCGACAGGTCAATCAAGAACTATAAGAAACAGAATTTGGGTCAGCGCAAACCTGGCGAGAAACCCCTGTTGCTGATTGGTCCTTCGTGGCAGTACGACAACTTGATGGACAGCTGCCTTGACGGCCTGCTTGAGCAGCTCATGGGCCGCGGCTGGCGTATTGTGGTTCGCCCACACCCAGAGTATTTGAAGCGCTATCCTGCCCGTATGGAGGAGATTCTTGCTCGCTACGCTGACGCGGACCCAGAGGAGCTCTCCTTTGAGACCGACTTCAGCTCCAACACTTCGGTTCTGTCGGCTGACCTGCTGTTTACTGACTGGTCGAGTGTTGCTGAGGAGTTCTCGTTTACCACGCTCAAGCCGTCGGTCTTCATTGACACCGCAATGAAGGAGAACAACCCTGACTGGAGCAAGATTCATTCGGATCCATGTGACATTACGCTCAGAAACGAGATTGGCCGCAGCTTTGATCCTAAGGACCTCTCGGGCCTGGGTGACGCGGTTGCGCAGATGCTTGAGGAGACCGATAGCTGGTCGCACAAGATTGAAGAGATTCGTAACAATATGATCTTCAACCTCGGCCACGGCGGAGAAGCCGCAGGTAAGTTCATTCTTGAGCGCGTTTTGGCGCACCAGGAGGGAACCGCGGACGCTGACGTCGAGAAGACCGACGACGCAGCAACCGATGACGCAGCAACCGACGACGCATCAACCAAGGTTGACGCCGACGCCGCAAGCAACGGCAACGCCGAGAAGGACAGTGATCTCCGTGCGTAAAGCGGCCACTTCATCTGTGAAGACATCAGTTAGTACCGCCGATCGCAAGACACATGCACTCTTTGTGCATGCTACATTATATGTTGCAGCGTTGACTCTAGTCTGGTGGGCGCTTCTACCAGCAACAGCTCAGGCTTACGTTGACCCGTCAGTTATGACCTACACCATCCAGGCACTGGCAGCAGTTGTAGTTGCGCTTTCTGCCGTGCTAGGTGTGGCATTCAGACGCTCTCGTAAAGTACTCTTTCGTCTGCTTAAGATTGATGAGAACGCCAATAAGATTGTCGAAGGCAAAGTTCACAAGGTTGACGCCAAAGGTGCTGAAGCTGCAAACACTCAGATGAAAGAAATCCTTGCAGCAGAAGCCATCCGTCTCAAAGAGCAAAAAGAGGGAACCCTCAAACCTAAGGGTCGCATTGGTGTTGCATTTCTTGTTTCTCTCTTTACTGTCTTTACTATCTTGGTCGTAGCCCCACTTGAGCTGGTGGCAAGCAATGCGCGAGACCTTTCTTTCAACCTCAACGATGTCGCAGGTCCCGTTATTATTGCGGGCCTTATCATTACGATCATTCTTACAGTGCTTCTATCGCTCCTGCGTAAGCGTGTGTTTAACGTTGCCATTGCGTTTATAGGAGCCATTGGTGTGGCATCGTACGTTCAGGCAGTATTCTTGAACGGTGGTATGCCACTTGCAGATGGTCACGAGGTTATTTGGTCAGACTTCACCAGTCAAATGATTGTCTCCGGTGTCATCTGGCTCGCAATCATTGCAGCTGCAGTGACCTTCTCGCTCCTAAAAGCACGTCAGCTTAGAACAGGTCTTCTGGTAACCGCAACAGCGCTTATCATTGTCCAGGCAGTGGGCGTTGCAAGTCTGTGGGGACCAGCTGTAGCAGCTTTTACAGATGTAAACACAAGAGAATCTCAGCAAATTTATGCAACAAGAGATGGTCTCTTTAATGTTTCTTCCAAGAAGAACGTCGTGGTGTTTGTCCTAGACACCACCGACACCGCCTTTGTACAGCAAATTTATAACGAATATCCCGAGACATTTACTCATATGACAGGCTTTACCTGGTACAGGAACTCTGTTGGATCAATGATTCCTACACGATACGGAATTCCTTCTCTTGTCTTTGAAAATCGCCTACAACCCGGTCAATCATTTGGAGACTTTGTTAATGGTTGGGCGGACAACAGCCATTATCTAGATGACATCAATAAACTTGGTTACTCCGTTGGCTTGTATACCGATAACTTCAACTCAATTTATACCGACTACATGCACAACCGCACTATCAACTATCACGAGCTTCGCGGTCGTGGTTCAGAGAATCAGCTCAACATTCTTGGTGCGCTGCGTATTCTTTATAAGACGGCTTTCTGCAGAGATATGCCTTGGGTAATTAAACCTCGCTTCTGGTATTACACCGAGGACCTTAACATGCGTATGATGAGGAAATTTACGTATGACGAGGTTGACATGTCTTCTCAGCGCTATAACGAAGACGATCTTAAGTATTACCAAGAACTCCAGCACTATGGCCTGTCTGTTCACGATGAAAACGATACGGGAAGTTTCCGCTTCATCCACCTTATGGGTTCTCATGGTCCTTTCATCCTTAATAGAAACCTTGAGCGCCCTAAAGATCCAAGCGAAGAAAATGAGATTGAGCAGACACGTGGTGCTTGGAAAATCGTAGATGCTTATATTGAAGAGCTAAAACGCCTTGGTCTCTATGAAAATACCTCTATTATTGTGACTGCTGATCATGGTCGTTGGTATCTAACACCAAACGACATTACAGAGACTTCTGCTCCAGCAATTTTCTATAAACCTGCCGGTCAAAGCGCGGAAGCCGCAGCTCAGCCTATGCAGGTCTCAGATGCTCCTGTTTGGCACTACGATATCTTGGCTCAAACACTTAAGGATATGGGTGCAGATCCTCAGATGCTCTCCAGGTATACCACTCCTCTTGATGAGTCCTATGAGGGAGAGGTTCGTCCTCGTTACTATATTGAAACTATTACCGAGAATAACCATGATGCAGAGCTTAGAGAGTTTGTCATCAATGGTGACGCAACTGACTTTACCACCTGGAGTTTAACGGGAAATAACTGGAGACTCGTTTCCGATAAATAGTCCTTGCAAACGCAGTTTCCAACCTTAGGCATACAAAAGCGAGCCGTTCTTATCGCAGAATGGCTCGCTTTTTGTAAAGACACCTAGTAGAGCACCTAGAATTACAGCAACAAATTAATCCCTCTTGAGCAGCTCATTCCAGTCTGGAGTAGCCGAAAGAACCGTTCCCACAATAATGACAATGCAGCAAATCACCGTCAAAGGAGATGGAAT
>CALHDX010000105.1:0-14616 GCA_938023105.1 uncultured Atopobium sp. | reverse complement strand
GTTTTTCTCGTCATGTCTGAGTAAATTTACTCAGACTTCATGCACTTTTCAGGCTTATTGCGGCGCTTGAGTTTGGATTCGCAACTCAGAAGCATCTGGCGAGAAACCCGTGCACTTGCGGCACCCGTGCACTTGCGGCACCCGTGCGCTTGTAGCTCAGTGCCGGGCCAGCGTGCCGGGCCCCGCGCTTATCCCTTGAACCAGCGGTTGGGCTGCTCGTAGGAAGGGCAGATGTCGCTCATGGGACAGCCGACGCACTTGGGGTTGCGAGCGGTGCAGGTTTCTCGCCCAAAGTGAATCCACTCCTCGTTGACGTCTTTCCAGAGCTCGTGGGGGAGAAGCGCGAGCAGGTCCTTCTCGGCGGCCAGCGGCGTGGAAGCCGAACTCAGGCGCATGCGCTTGGAGATTCTGTACACGTGCGTGTCCACCGCGATGCCGTCGACCACGTCAAACATCTTGTTGAGCACGATGTTTGCGGTCTTTCGACCGACGCCTGGGAGCGTGACCAGGTCTTCCATGGTGCCAGGGACTTCTCCGCCGTATTCCGTCAGCAGAATCTGGGCGGTTTCCACGCAATGCTTGGCCTTTGCGCGCCAGAAGCCGATGGTCTGAATGACCTCTCCGACCTCGACAGCATTAGCGGCCGCCATGGATGGCGCGTCTGGCCAGCGGTGGAACAGCTCGGGCGTGACCTTATTTACCGCGGCGTCAGTAGTCTGCGCCGAAAGCATAACGCTTATGAGCAGGGTAAACGCGTCGTGGTAATCCAACGCACTTTGGACGCTTGGATAGAGCTCGTGCATGCGTCGGCACAGCTCAATACCGCGTTCTACCTTGACTTTCTTTGATTCTCTGGGCATAACCTCTCCTCAATTCCTTCTATGTGTACCCAGTATGTAGTTACGTTATCACGTGGGGCGAGAATAGCAAAATAGCTGCATAACGACTACAATAACAGCCCAATTGAAAAGTTATCAAACCTGCGCGCCGGACGCGGCTGGACGTCGCCGAGCGCTGCGGCAAGTGCGTCTGGCGTCGCCGGCTGCGCGCCGGACGTCGCGGCGACAGTGCGCGTCCAGCAAGGTTTGGTGTAACCCGCATGCGTTTGCATGTGGGTTTAGCGGCATGGCGGGAGACTGTGTGTTTATCAATAGAGTTGCAGCTCAACTACTGAGCGCGCCCGAGCTAGAGAAGCTGAAACGAGAGCTTTCGCGCGGATCAGACGCTACGCTGTCTCTCTCGCAAAGCGCTCGTCCGCTGATGCTGGCTGCGCTCTGGGCGCAGAATCCCCGTCCATGCCTGCTGGTTGTTGCGGGCGAGGACGCCGCGGATCGCACGGCGCGCTCGCTCGCGGCATGGCTGGGCAACGACGCCGTGCTGCGCTATCCCAACCGCAAAGATCGTCCCTGGTCGGACACCACGCCGGACGACGCTCTTATTGGAGCCAGGTGTCGCGCCATCTCCAAGCTTTCCGCTGGCGAGAAGGTCATTGTAGTTGCAAGCGCCCATGCGCTGATGCGCAGAGTTCCTCCTGTTGGCTCAGGCTATTTTCTTCCTGCAACGTTTACCGTTGGCGATGATGTTCCCTTTGAAGACGTTGCTTCACTGCTGGTAGGCATGGGATACGCCGATACGGGCGAGATAGATGCGCCAGGTACCTTCCACATTCACGGCGATACGGTTGATATCTTCCCAGCTCAGGCTACAAGTCCCGTGCGCATTGAGTTCTTTGGAGACGAGATTGATCGTATTAGGCGCATGGTGGCGGCTACCGGACAGACCATTGGTGCCATTGATGAGATTACCGTTTCTCCAGCTAGAGAGCTTGCATTTACCAAAGAGACTATCCGCCGCGCGGAAGAAGCGCTTTATACGCGCGCGCAAGAAAACTCTGCACTTGCCGCTGACCTAGAGCTCATTCAGCGTGGAGCCCAGGCTCCTGCACTTGAGCGCTATCTTCCGGTGTTGTATGGAGGCACCGCCAGCCCGCTTGAGCACATCTCTTCAGAGACACTGGTAGTTCTTGCAGAGCCTCGCTCGCTGTTTGACGATTGTCAGCGCGCTTTCGATGAAATCTCTGCATCTGCGGCAGCATCAAAAGTGAAACTAGATGGTCTGTACACAGATCCTAAGGCAATGGACTTTGGCTCACAGCAGCGCCTGTCCTTCTCGTCACTTTTACGCACGGGAGCTGCGGTAACGTCAGAACTTTCTGTGGTTCAACCATCCATTGCAGGCTCGGACACAAAGCTTTTGAGCCGCGTAAGACAGCTGGTACAAGACCGCGATGCCGTGGTATTTGCGGTTCCAGACCGTGCTGCTCGAGAGCACCTCAAGTTGCTTTTCTCGGATGAGTCCATTCCGTTTGAGGAGTCGCTGGGTACGGCGCTTGAAAACGAACCTGATCAAAACGGTGCTTACGCGCCACTTAAGCGAGGTCGCGTTACGTTTACCGACGCACCTGTTCCCGCTGGAATCATTATCCCTACAGCTAATCTAGCAGTGCTTTCTGTCTCGGACTTGACGGCCAGAAGTGCGCGCAACAAGAAGCGCTCCAAACGTATTGACCCCACAACGGTGACGTTCCCGTTTAAGCCGGGCGACTACGTTGTCCACGCAACGCACGGTATTGCGCACTTTACAGCTATTGTGCGTCAAGAAGTTGCAGGTAGAGAGCGTGATTACTTCCTGCTTGAGTATGCCAATGACGATAAACTCTATGTGCCCCTGGAGCAGGTTGACCGCATCACGCGCTATGTGGGACCCGACGGCAACAATCCGCGCCTTACCAGGCTTAACACGGCGGATTGGTCACGCGCTACTAACAAGGCAAGAAAGTCTGCCAAGAAACTGGCGTTTGACCTGGTAGACCTCTATACACGTCGCGCTTCGGTACCAGGCTACGCGTTCTCGCTGGATACTCCCGCTCAGGAGGAGATGGAATCCAGCTTCCCGTATCAGCTGACGCCAGACCAAGAAAGCGCTGTTGCAGACATTAAGCTGGACATGGAAGCGCGCAAGCCAATGGACCGTCTGCTTTGCGGCGACGTGGGCTTTGGCAAGACAGAGGTGGCGCTGAGAGCTGCATTTAAGGCGTGCCAGGATGCTCGCCAGGTTATGATTTTGTGCCCAACAACCATCTTGGCTCAGCAGCACTACGAGACGTTTTTCTCGCGATTTACTCCGTTTGATTTGAAGGTAAGCGTGCTTTCGCGTTTTGTCACGCCTGCTCAGCAGAAAAAAGCGCTTGAGGGATTTGCGGACGGAACCGTAGATGTGCTGGTAGGAACTCATAGGTTGCTCTCAGCTGACGTCAATCCGCACGACTTAGGCTTGGTTATCATCGACGAAGAGCAGCGCTTTGGCGTACAGCACAAAGAGCAGCTCAAAAACATGCGCGAGCAGGTAGACGTGCTGACACTCTCGGCAACGCCAATTCCACGCACCATGCAGATGGCCATGAGCGGCGTGCGCGACATGAGCCTGATTCTGACGCCGCCGCCTGGCAGAAAGCCTGTTCAGGTAATGGTGGGCGAGTACAACCCGGATCTTGTTTCCGCAGCTATTAGAAGCGAGCTGGAGCGAGAAGGACAGGTATACTACGTGTCCAACCGCGTGACCACTATTGATGAGGCGGTGGCTCGCGTGGAGGAAGCTGCGCCGGAAGCTCGTGTGGGCGTGGCTCACGGTCAGATGAGCGCTCGCGAGGTAGAAAACGTCATGCTTGCCTTCCAGGAGCACGAGATTGACGTTTTGGTGGCCACCACCATTATTGAGTCCGGCATTGACAACTCGCATACGAACACACTAATTATCGAGGACTCGCAGCGCCTGGGACTGGCTCAGTTGTATCAGCTCAAGGGCCGTGTTGGTCGCGGTAGGCAGCAGGCGTACGCGTATTTTATGTTCCCGGCGGAGTTGCCGCTGACGGAAGAGGCAACCGAGCGTCTTACGGCAATCAACGAGTTCCAGGACCTGGGTAGCGGCATGCGTATTGCTATGCGTGACCTTGAGATTAGAGGCGCCGGCTCTCTTATGGGCGCTGAGCAGCACGGAAACCTTTCCAGCGTTGGCTTTGACCTCTTTACACAGATGTTGGGCGAGGCAGTTGCTGAGGCTCGCGGTGAGTCCGCTGAATTGGAACAGGCTGAAGTTACCATCAATCTACCTGCAGATTTCTATCTTGATGAGGACTATCTGCCAGAGGTTGACCGACGCGTTTTGGTGTACCGTCGTCTTGCCGCTGCTACCGAGCTTTCCGATGTGGATACACTTCAGCAAGATACCGAGAATAGCTTTGGCGCCCTACCGCTCGCAGGTAAGAACTTGTTTGATCGTGCTCGCGTGCGTATCCGCGCGCAGCGTCTGGGTGCAACGTCAGTGAGCCTGACAAATGGACGCCTGGTATATCTGGGTGTAGAAATTCCTCGCGAACAAGCCCTCAAGTTGAAGGGTCGCGGTGCTATTGTGTATCCAAAGACGCATAAACTGGCGTATCCGTTCCACCGAAATGAGGAGCAGCTGATGCCCGCCGCCCTGGGAGTTCTTGAAGAGCTTGGTGGCGACGACGAGGTTGAGGAGTAAACATGAGCCAAACAGCAGATAAGACGTCTCAGAACGCTACGAGCGCTGCGGGGACCACGAGCGCCGCGCAGGATACTGCGAGCTCTGTGGACACGATCTTTACCGCACCACACCTCAGATGGGGCGTTATTGGCTGCGGAGTCATTGCAAATCAGATGGCAGAGGCGCTGGCTTCGGTTGGTAGAACCATCGACGGCGTAGCCAACAGGACACAGGAGAAGGCCGTCGCGTTTGCTCAAAAACACCACGTAAAGCGTGTGTATGACAGCATTGACGATCTTCTCGCCAGCGACGAGATTGACGCGGTGTACCTGACCACGCCTCACAACACGCACATCATCTACCTGCGCAAAGCACTTCAGGCGGGCAAGCATGTGCTGTGCGAGAAGTCCATTACGCTCAATTCCGCCGAGCTGCTTGAGGCCGAAGAACTTGCTCGTCAAAACGGCGTTCAACTCATGGACGCCTGCACCATTTTGCACATGCCGCTCTACAAAGAGCTGGTCAGCCGCGTGGAGGCGGGCGAGTTTGGTCCAGTCAACCTGATTCAGGAGAATTTTGGCAGCTACAAAGAGTTTGACATGGAGAATCGCTTCTTCAATCCCAAGCTTGCGGGCGGCGCGCTTTTGGACATTGGCGTGTATTCGCTGACGCTGGCCCGTCTTTTCTTGAAGAGCCAGCCTCATGACGTGCTCTCCATGATGAATCCGGCTCCTACCGGCGTTGATCAGACGGACGGCATTTTGCTCAGAAACGCTGAAGGTCAGATGGTTGTTCTGGCGCTGACGCTCCATTCCAAGCAGCCAAAACGCGCCATGATTTCTGCTGATAAAGCCTTCATTGAGATTATGGAGTACCCACGCGCCGACGTTGCCTCCATTACGTGGACTGACAGTGGCAAGCAGGAGAAAGTCCAGGTAGGTCGCACGGCTGACGCTCTGGCATACGTATTGGCAGATCTGGAGTCCGCTGTTGCAGGAGACGCTTCTGCTCAGGCGCAGCTTGAGGTTTCCAAAGACGTTATGGAGCTCATGACTGGCTTGCGCACTGACTGGAATTTTTTGTACCCCGAGGAGCAGTAAGTTACATGACATCTGACGAGAAGATCGCCCAGCTAGCTGCCGCAGTTGATGAAGAAACAAAGGCTCGTCCCGGCGCGCCACAGACACATCCAGAGTTTGACCGTCTGGTGAGAACCATCTGGCGTCTTCGCCAGGAGGACGGCTGCCCTTGGGACAAGGAGCAGACGCACCAGTCCATCTCAAAGAACATGATTGAGGAGGCCTACGAGGCGGTTGAGGCTATTGCTGAGGGCTCTCCCGAGCATCTTGAGGAAGAGCTTGGCGATGTGCTAGAACAGGTAGTGCTTCACTCGCAGATTGAGGCGGACAGCGGCGTAGCGGGCGGCAACTCAGCCGGTGGCGCGCGCAATCGTGCAGCGGATACGGCTGACACGCGCGACTGCGCAGCGGGTACGGCTGACACGCGCGACCGCGCAGCGGGCTTCAACATCGATGACGTGTGCCGAGCACTCAACCAGAAGCTGGTACGCAGGCATCCGCACGTATTTGGACCAGAAGCTGGCTCAACGTCGTCAGCCACGGCCGTCTTGGACGTGTGGGAGAGTGTCAAGGCTGAGGAGCGCACCAGCGCAGAAGACACCGTGCACACCGAGGGTCTTCTCGACTCGGTTCCACAGTCTTTACCTGCGCTCATGCAGGCTCAGAAGATTTCAAAGCGCGCCGCAAAGATGGGCTTTGAGTGGGCGTCTGTCGATGACGTGTGGGATAAGGTTGCCGAGGAACGCGCGGAGTTTGACGCTGAAGACCCAGGTACGCAGCAGAAAACGGACGAGTTTGGCGACATTTTGTTTGCGCTGATAAGCGTTGCTCGCTGGGAAGGCGTTGATGCGGAAGAAGCGCTGATGAGCGCCTGCAGAAAGTTCCGTGCTCGCTGGTCATACATGGAGAAAGCTGCTGCTGAGAGAGGCTTTTCTCTTGACGAGAAACCCGAACTTCAAGAAGATTTGTGGCAAGAAGCTAAGCGCCATTTTGATGCGTAAGCAAGCTGCACAGATTGCAGCGAAGACGTGCGACGTGCCGCAAAGCTTGCGACTTGCCGTTGGAGCGACGACTTCTATTCGGTGAAACGATGAAATTCCAAACTGAGGTGGAGCCACCGGCGCTGCCTCTGCCATAATAAAGATGTTGCAATTTGTTGCGACGCATCACCAAACAAACCAGAAATGAGATCCGTGATGAGTCAAGACACCACTAAAAAGAGTGGTACAAAAAGAAAAACAACGCCCACCAAGCGTTCCGTTGAACCTCTTAAAGAGGCTACCGCGGAGCATGCCGCTGGTGCTCTCAAGATATTTCCAACTAAAAAAGCCGAGAAACCCCAGGTAACTGAGAAATCTCAACCTAATCAGAAGTCGGCTGTGTCAAAGAAAGCTGTGGCGGCTCCAAAAGATACAGCGTCGTCAGAGGACACGGTGCCATCAAAACAAACATCTTCCCAGAAGAGTTCCAAGGACATCAAGTCTAAAAGAACCGTTCAAGTTAAGAGGATTGATAGGACTCAGAGGTCCGAAAGAGGTCAAAAGTCCGAGCGCGGACAGAAGACTGAAAGAACCAATAAACCGCAGTTCAGCGTAGCTTCTCTGGTAGAGCTTAAAGACAATGCACTTGACTTCGCGCGCAATCATACCAAGCTTGTCGTTTTTCTCGGCGTTGTAATCTTCCTGCTTGTGGGCTTGTATCCGCCAATTCGTGGCTACTACCACGCTGTTCGCGAGCATGACGAGTTGTTGCTGAATCAGCAGAAGCTCGAGGAAGATCAAAAACATCTTGAGTCTGAGGTTCAGGGACTGCAGACAAAAGAAGGCATCATAGACGAGGCCCATAAGCAGGGCTTGGTTTCTGGCGGCGAGGAATCTGCGCGGGTAGAGGGCCTTGATAAAAAGAAGGACGAGAATACCGTTCAGCATCCTGACTATCCGTGGTACATCAGGGTTGGGGATTTTGTTTTTGGATTTACACCAGGCGATTCCGGCAATACTGAGGCTCCTAAGAGCGCAAACTCTGACGATTCTACATCTGCACCAGCTCCTGGAGAGTCTCACGAGCAGAAGAACTCTGGAGAAGGTGGATCTTCTGAGGGGTCCGGAGCCGACAATTCAAAGTCTGATAGTGGGAACTCACACTAATGCTTCTAGCTGCAATTGATATTGGAACCGTGACCGCTCGACTTGCGCTTGCGCAGGTAGAGGACGGTCGCGTCATTCGCATGGCCAAATACACCGAGATTGTCAATTTGGGCGAGGGTGTTGATACGACAAAGCGCCTGCTACCTGAGGCAATTCATCGTTGCGTTGGTTGCGTGTCTTCTTATGTTGATCATGCGAGAAAAGAGGGCGCTGAGGCAGTTGTGTGCACGCTCACAAGTGCCGCTCGCGATGCAGAAAATGCTCCTGACCTGGGAATGGGCCTAGCATCGCTGGGACTTGAGCCTATGATTATTCCAGGTGAGATTGAAGGCGCACTCACTTTTTTGGGTGTCTCTCACGATTTTGAAAATCATCGCATTCTTGTTGCCGACAGCGGCGGTGGCTCAACTGAGCTGGTTGTTGGTACGCTGGTGGGGCAGTCTGCGGCTCAGGGCGCAGGTCAGGGCGCAGGTCATCAGCTTGGAGGGCAGCAACTTGACATCAACTTTGTCGAGTCCGTTGACCTTGGTTGCAGGCGTCTGACCGAGCGTTTTAATCTGTCATCGGATCACCCATCAGCTGAGGACATCGAGGGAGCTCACAAAATGGCAGCTCAGATGATGTCTGAAGCTATTGGGCGAGCTCAGCAGCAGTGTGCAGCACCAGAGCTTCTGGTTGGTGTTGGAGGAACCGCAACCAGCCTCATTGCCGTTAGGGACCGCCTTGATCCGTACGATCCCGCAAAGGTGCACCTCAACCACATTTCGATTGATGAGGTGTCGCAGATAGAAGGGCTTCTCGCCAGCAAAACGTTAAAGGAGCGAGAAGACATAACGGGACTTCAAGCAAAACGTGCACCCGTCATGCTCGCGGGAACTATTTTGCTTGCAGAATTGATGAAGAATTCGGGCTTTAAATACCTGGTAGTAAGTGAGAGTGACCTGCTCTTTGGCCTGGTGGTAACTGCAGCTGCCGTTCACCAGGGAAAGCAGTCGCCTGTGATTTGGCAGCCAATTTTGCGCCCGCTGAATTAAAAGTAGTGGCATAATAGCTAGACATATCCGGGGGCGTGGCGGAATTGGCAGACGCAGGGGACTTAAAATCCCTCGACTTCGGTCTTGCGGGTTCGAGTCCCGCCGCCCCTACCACTTTTGTTGCAGAATAAATATCGTTTTAACTGCGTATTTTCAGAAAATATTTAAGTATTAGGCTTTTTTGAGCGTGAAGAGCACATAGCTCTTGACCTGGTAAAGCTTAACTCGACATTCAGCTCATGGGACAAAAATGGGACATAATTTAGTTCGACTATTTTTTTACGCTGATAAATTGCTTTCCGCGATTAATGGCTAAAAGAAAACCCCGCTTGTGGCAGGGTTAGGAGTTACTTCATATGTAGTTTGGCATATTCAAGAGCAAAGTCTGGTATCTGCTCTACGCCAGCTCGATAGTTCAAAATGTCTTGGTCGGTTACTACCTTATCACCAATATCATGTGCTGCAAAACCCTGCTGTACTACTTCATTTGTGAGAGGGTCAATAAGATAAGCGGAAGTAACTGCATCTATTGGTAAAGACGCGAGGAAATCGCAAATCTTTTTTATTTCTTTGGCATCCATTTATAGCCCTCCAATCTCGGTGAAAATACAATCAATCTATCTATTTCTTATCGACGTCAAAATTCTTCTGTGATGATAACGGCTAAAAGAAAATCCCGCTTGTGTGAGGTAAGAGGTTAGATTCTATATCCAAGCTGACGAAGTTTTTGAACAACTGCTCTTCCTCTATCGTATAAGTCTCTCTGCTGTTTCATGAGTTCTTCAGTCTCAATGATTAGTCCAGCACTCTCAGAAGACTCATACTGCGTGATTTGCTCAAGTATTGTTTCGTATTCTCTTTTTAGTTTCTTTATCTCTTTGTCCATTTTAGACCAAATCTTTCTGAGCACTCAATAGAGACATATTCACGTGTCTGAACCTCGTTTTATCTATCAGTTTAGTCTTTAGTCAGTTCAGAAAAGGAGCGCAAGTCATTTGCCTTTTATGATTAGAGACAATTACTAGAACGATCATATTTGGTTTTGTCGCTTCTACATTCAGCCTTTAGCTCTTCTGGAGCAGAATCTTTTACGCCGTTTTCATCAAAAAAGTGCTCCAAAACATACTCTGGGTCATATTTATCAAATAATGACTTAAGAAATGGTCTATCAGGTAATTGAGTCATTATCCAATCTCCTTAAAGGCTAATTTAATCAAGAGTAAATTCATTTAACAAAATAATTATATTCTGCAATGTCGACTAGCAAAAGTTATTTCTATACCTATTCTGTTCTCCTTCAGAAACTTGTATACTACTTGTCTTGTACCTAACGTATGCATGACTAATTTCTTACTCACTTCGGAGGACCTATGTCATTTGAGACAGGAGTTTTTCCGGTTTTAGTTTCTGAGGGCGCAGCTGCAGAGTCACTATCCCCGCAGGTCAGAGGTGGGCTCAACACGTCGTCTGCTACACCTCTTCATGTGCAACTGTCAGATTTGATGCGCGTCAAAATTCTGTCAGAAGACTGGAAGGCGGGAACGTACATTCCGTCTGAGGCCGAATTTATGGCGCAGTATGGCGTCAGCCGAGGAACCATCAGAAAAGCTATTCAATCCCTGGTCAAAGAGGGTTTACTGCTTACTCAAAAGGGTCGAGCAACGCAGGTCATCTCTAACACTGTTCGTCATGCGGCAGGAAATACCGTACTTTCATTTG
The DNA here is from genome assembly GCA_938023105.1 of uncultured Atopobium sp. Lineage (GTDB taxonomy): Bacteria > Actinomycetota > Coriobacteriia > Coriobacteriales > Atopobiaceae > Lancefieldella. The sequence goes on along the minus strand of CALHDX010000105.1, from coordinate 4,071 downwards.
CAGCCGCACTCAGAGATGGTGGCTTTGAGTATCGAACTGAAGTCCTATTTAAGCAGGTAGTTCCTGCAGATCAAGCCGTTGCCGAGCACTTAGAGATTCCCGTTGGCTCGGACGTACTCTTTTTGCGTCGTGTTAGGAGTGTTTCTGATCGGCCGGTAGTGTGTCAGGAGTCATGGTCTAACCTGCTTGTTTGTCCTCAGCTTGAAGAGGCAGACTTTGAGAATGAGTCGCTCTTTGACGCGGTTGAAAGAACTTCTCAAAAAGAGATTGCGCGCTCTCGCATGCGCTATCAGTCGCAAATTGCAGGCAAAGACCATGCCGATTATCTTCAGTGTTCTCCAAATGAGGCTTTGCTTGTACTTGAGCAGGTAATTGAGTTGTCCGATGGCAACTGCATTGAGTGGAGTCAGACTTGGCTTGCTCCACATCAGAGTGTTGTTGGCGTATCTGAGCAGGTAGATGACTCTATTGGACCTCTGGACATCTCTTCTGTTCGTCAGTCAGAGCACGTGGGTGTATCACTGACTTCTGCAGAAATAGACTCTGATCAGCGCACGCAGCTTGAGCTTGATTTGCGTCACGAGGCGCTTGCAGTGCGTCGAGGCATTATTGAGTTAGCACATCGTTACAGCTCAACGCCGTTTCACATCGGCGGCGCGTGTTCTGTGGCAGATATAGTCTCTGTGCTTTTGAGCAAGGTTATGCAGGTGGGCCACAGGGATTGTGAATGGGAACTCAGAGACCGATTGATTCTCTCTAAGGCTCACACGTCGCTGGCACTATTCCCAGCTCTTTTACGTGCGGGAATAATCTCTCAAGAGGATATTGACCGCGGAGTCTTTGGACCCGATGCCGTTCTCTTTAAGCATCCACTGCGAGACCCTCAGCGTGGCTTTGAAATCTCCGGTGGCAGCCTTGGAATGGGCTTGGGCTATGCCGCCGGCCTGGGACTGAGCCTTCGCAGAAAAGATCTTCCTTCTCGCGTTTTTTGTATTTTGGGCGACGGCGAGTGTGACGAGGGTTCCATTTGGGAGAGCGCGGCGTTTATCGGCCACAACCAGCTCTCCAACGTGACGGTCATTGTTGATCAGAACCGCATGCAGCTGGACGGCCCTTGCGCGTCCATTTTGGACACCGGTTCAATTGCAAGAAAGTTTGATGCGTTTGGTTTTGAGTCCGTTGAGGTAGATGGGCATGATGTGCTTGCATTGTACGACGCATTAAAGCAGCAAACTTCAAGGCCTCGCGCGATTATTGCGCACACCATCAAGGGTAAGGGACTCTCGTTTGCCGAGAATAACGTCTCGTTCCACGACGCGTGCGTGACGGATGACCTCTATGAGCAGGCATTGCTTGATCTAAGAGTTGCAGAGGAGGCATGCTCATGCTAGATATATCTTTGCAGCCATCGTGCATTTCGGCTGAAGAGTCGCAGATGCTTGCGGGTATGAATACAAAAGAGGTATTTGGTTGGGTAATGGGTAAGCTCGCTGAAGATGACGAGCTGCTAACTGTTGCTGTTGCCGACTATGGTCGTCGTTTGAATCTGGATCGCTTCCGTGAGCTTAGACCAGACGGCTACATCCAGTGTGGAATTGCAGAGCAGAACCTTATTGAAGTGGCGTCTGCCTGTGCAAATGAAGGTTTTCATGTTTTTGCACCGTGCTATGCCACGTTTGTGACCTCACGAACGTTTGATCAGATTCGCGTCAACCTTGGCATGATGAAGTCGCCCGTGGTGCTTGTAGGTGTTGCCGCTGGCTGCGAATCCGCAGCTACAGGACCCTCTCACATGGCCGTGGAGGACATTGCGATTACCAGGACCATCCCGGGGCTTTCCGTGTTCAATCCGATCGATAATGCCCAGCTTGCGGCCACGCTCATGGAGCTTGCAAAGCATCCACGACCAGCTTACGTGCGTATGACCTCGTGCGATGGCGTCAATCTACATCCAGATGGTTACGTTTTTGATGCCTCCGGTGTCGAGAAACTCTTTGAGTCGTCACGTGCGGCGGGTGTGGCAAGCGTAGACGGCGTGGCGTCCGCTGAAGCAGCGGCATCCGAAGTCATAACCGCCACTCAGCCGAGGCGTGTGACCGTTCTTGCAACGGGTGAGATAACCAGCCGAGTTGTCGAGGCGGCTCAGCGAGCTGCAGAGCAGATTGCCGTTCCCGTCCGAACGAACATCGAGGTCTATGGTGTGTCGAACATCAAGCCGCTTGACTCTTCTCTGACGCAAATTTGTCAGAACTCTGACGTGATTATTACCGTTGAAGAGCACAGTGTTTTAGGTGGATTCGGCAGTGCAGTTGTCGAGCAGCTCAGCACTTCAGGTGCATGTCCGCAGGTACTACGTTTGGGCATGCCTGATACGTATCTTGAGGCGGACGTTCACCACAACATTCTTACGCGTGCTGGGTTGTCGGTTGAGGGTCTACAAGAGGTTCTTCTCGCCAACTGTTAAATCAACTAATCGAATCCAGGAAGTCTTTCTGTATTATCGAACATATCTCTGCAAGTTCGATTGCTGCTGAAACCAATAGATCTAGGCCGGCTATTACAAAATTAATAAAATCCATCCGAAGGAAAATGAAAAAAGATTTGAAGATGCCTGGGAAAAGATTATCGTGGAATAAAAGACACATCTTAATTAGCCCTCATAAAGATAGTTAGTTAGTTGGAACTGTCCCTTGCCTATTGAGATGATGAACAAGGGATAGTCCCCATGTTCTTGATTGATTATTTTTTCAACTTCTTGATTTGTAGTAATGCGACCAGTTCCATTATTCCAGGTAACATGCCAGTCACAGTAAAGGACTGATTTTTCAGGCTCTTGTGGAGGTGTATAAATCCCACCAATTTTTTCTCCCTCGCAAATGAGTGATGGCATTGAATAGAACCACACATCATCTGAATACTCATTAGCAAAAGTCATACATGCAATTTGAGTCTCAGGATTAGGGGTGTCACATTGAACCCATTTAATACTTGGAGGGTTAAAGCTCCCAGTAAAAAGAATATATATAATCGATGCGGACATAGGTATTATCGCAATGGTTTGTAAAACGGTGTGTACAAGTTTTCTACTATAGTTTAAAGACTCAAAAAAGCTGCGAGATGACACGATTAAAAAAATGACTATAGCCGCTAAGATAAAGCATACCATCCAGTGTCTAAAAAACAATACTCCTAAAAAACACACTGGAGTAGGATATGTTATGAACGGAATGAATTCATTTGCATAGAACACCAGAAAGAGAGCTGCTAAATAAATGGCCGCTCTTAGTAAATGAACAAGGCGATTAGTCTTTGAAAGCATCTCATTACCTCATTCTGCAAGTTTGAGAAATAACATCAACTCATGATTTCATAGACGGATAAGATTTGTATGTATGGGGAAAGAATCTTCTCTTGTTAGGGTTTCAATGGCATCTGAGTTTGTAGTTGTAATGTCATATTGGTTATTCTCATGAACTAGTAGCCACTCAATATCTTCAGTTGGTATTGAGTGGCGATATAACTCAACAGTTGCTATTTTTTCTCCCAAGCCGAATGGAAAACGTAAAACATAAAAATGTAAAGTTTCTCTTCCTCCAAAATCAAATTCCTCAAATAAAACAACTCTGGATAATGAAATTTCTCCAGTATTTACTACAGATTTATAATCATTTTGACAGGAATAAATACAAGGAATAAATAAAAATAATGCTGCACAAAAAGCAACAGAGATATTATAAATAGCAAATAGATAAGTTGCTTTTTTAAAAAAAGCAACCATAGATTTTATTTTAGAAAACAGCATTAGTGAAGTTATTAGAATGAAAATAGACATAAGAAATAATGCCTGTGGTATTGTCAACAAAGTGCCAAGAAAGCTCACTGGAGTATTATAATCAAGTGAGAAGAAAGAGAAATTTGAGAAGAAGAAATAAACCACTGACAGGACGCAAATAACAAAATATACGAAGCAAATTACCGTGATAAAAAACCCTTTTGACCTGTCCATCGCGATATCCTATTCTGTAGGCAGATAAAGACATTTCAGTAGAATTTTGCAAACTATTGTATATA
>CALHDX010000104.1:0-12335 GCA_938023105.1 uncultured Atopobium sp. | reverse complement strand
CTTTGGTCCGATGGACCTATGCTGAGCTCTCGTGAGATGTAAGAGCTTCAAAGCGCAATAAAAAAGCCCGCGTATGTACCGACCCCCAAAAGTTAGACCAAAATCTAACGATTAGGAGGTCGGTATTTTTATGGCAAAACATAGTTTCGAATTCAAGAAGAAAGTCGTTTTAGAGTATTTAGATGGCAAAGGTGGAGTGAAATATCTTTCTAAAAGATATGGACTTGGTTCTGATTCACAGCTACGCACATGGATTAATGCATACAATGCGTTCGGTGATGAAGGATTAATGCGTTCTCGTAAACAAACAAAATACTCTTTCGAAAAGAAGATTTCTGTTGTAGAACTATATCTATCAAGTGAAATTTCATATCAAGACTTGGCAATTCAAGAAGGTATAAACAATCCGAGTATGATTGCTAACTGGGTTAATCGCTTTCGTGCTGCCGGTCCTGACGCCTTGAAAACTCGCAGGAAAGGTCGAAAGAAAACATTGGATAAACCTCAGATAGATAGTGAAGTTCAAAAAGCAGAAGAAAGAATAGTTGATACCAGTGCAGAACATATTAGAGAATTAGAAGATGAACTGCTTAAGTTAAGAATTGAAAATGCCTTTTTAAAAGAACTGAGGAGGCTGCGTTTAGAGGACGAGGCAAAAATGAGAGAAAGGCGCTCGTCATCAATAGCCTCCGAGGAGAATTCAAACTAAAAGACCTTCTCTCTTATATAAGTATGCCTAAAGCAACATATATGTACTGGCAGAAAAGATTCGATAGAGAAAACCCTGACAAAGAAATCGATGAGAAGCTTCTTCAAATCAGAAAGACTCACAAAAATTATGGCTATCGTCGAGTGGTTGGAGAATTGCAAAATCAAGGCTACTGTGTAAACAAAAAGAAAGTACAACGTATAATGCAGAAGCTTGGTCTACAGGTTACTTCTTTCATTCGAAAAAGCCGTAAATACAGTTCGTACAAAGGTAAAGTTGGAACGGTTGCTCCTAATCGCATAAGGAGACGATTTAATACCTATATACCACACCAGAAGATCACAACAGATACTACAGAGTTTAAGTATTATGAGATTACTGCTAAAGGTCACATGACAATGCATAAGCTTTATCTGGATCCATTCATGGATATGTGTAATGGTGAAATTATAAGCTATGGAATTGACAGACACCCTTCAGCAAAAAATGTTATGGATGCATTGGGACAGGCTATTGAAATAACATCCGATTGCAAATACAGAAGAACTTTCCATTCGGATCAAGGCTGGGCTTATCAAATGAAAACATACTCCCACCGTCTTAAGGAAGAAAGAATCTTCCAAAGTATGTCTCGTAAGGGAAACTGTCATGATAACTCCGTTATGGAGAACTTCTTTGGATTGCTTAAACAAGAAATCTACTATGGCGTTATTTACTATAGCTATGATGAGCTAAAGTCAGAAATCGAACGATACATAAAGTATTACAACGAACAAAGAATTAAAGAAAGACTAGGATGGTTAAGTCCAGTGCAATACAGGCTTAGACTCTTGGCTGCATAAAAATAACGTAGCAGCCATATAAACTGCTACGCTAAAAAAGTCTAACTTTTGGGGGTCACATCAGGACCCCTTTCCTTTTAGTTCATATACAGAACATATGTTCTATTGGATTGCGTTTAACCATTCTCTTTCCACCCTAGCCTGGTGAGAAAGAATGTTTATCGCGCTTTTCCTATTTCCGCTACCTGAATAGTCATCAAGAATCGCATCGAGCGCTCTTCTCGATCTTCTCATTGCATGAAGAAAACTTCTCTGCGCCTCTTTAGTCAACAGAGCATGTTTAGCGAGAAAAGCTATTCCTAGTAATGAGACACTGGATATAATCGCAAACTTTATCTTCATTATGCTTCTTTAACGTTTGAGAGTTTTTCTACTAGAGCAGCAAGTTCATCCTCGTCATTGAATTCGATTTCAATCTTATTCTTGCCGCGGATATTTCGTACTTTAACTGGGGTATCCAGAGCAATCCTTAATTGCCTTGCTGCGCGCTTATATGCCTGTGGGGTTGGCTGTCTCTTTGGTTTCTCAACATTTGTGACAGAAAATAGTGGAGCAAGATTTTCTGTCTGACGGACCGACAAGTTCTCTTCAACTACTTTCTGGGCTAGCTTAATCCTTCCTTCTTTTCCGCTTACAGAAAGAATTGCACGAGCATGTCCAGCACTAATACGTCCCTCCGCCATCAAGGTTTGAACTTCAGTTGGAAGGTCTAAAAGACGAAGCGTATTTGTGATTGCAGACCTAGACTTGGACAAAACCTTGGCTAAGTCGTCTTGGGTTAGGTTCTCTTGTTTGATTAACTGCTTATAACCTTGAGCCTCTTCAATTGGACTCAAGTCAGATCTTTGCAGATTCTCAATCAGGGCTAGCTTAAATACTTCCTCATCGGAAATTGCCTTAATTACAACAGGAACTTCCTCTAATTGTGCAAGCTTTGCAGCCTGAAAGCGTCTTTCGCCAGCAACAATCTCATAGTGATCGCCTTTCTCGCGAACAAGAAGTGGCTGGAGAATACCGTTTTGCTTAATAGAATCACTGAGTTCAGCGAGTTCAGCTTCATCAAAACGTTTACGAGGCTGATCTTTATTTGGCTTAATCTTCTTTAGTGGAAGTGTTGTAGCTTCTTTTTTATTACCGACCTCTGCGTCTACCTCGCTAAAGAGAGAGTTGAGGCCCTTACCAAGTCCTGATTTTTTAACCACGACGATTCACTTCCTTTGCAAGTTTGTTGTATGCAAGTGCGCCCATACTTATTCGGGCATACATGGTTACCGGCAAACCATGACTTGGTGCTTCTGCGATTTTGACATTTCTTGGAATAAGCGTCTTAAATACTTTGTTACCAAAGTAATTTGAAACCTCAGTTACAACCTGCTTAGATAGGGAAGTTCTGCTATCAAACATGGTCATTACTACGCCAAAGATTTCAAGATCTGGATTAAGCTGTTTTTGCACCATCTTCATTGATTCAACAATCTTGGTAACGCCTTCTAGTGCATAATACTCGCACTGAATTGGGATAAGTATGCTATTTGCGGCAACTAAGGCGTTAATTGTTAGAAGTCCTAATGATGGTGGGCAATCAATCAAAATATAGTCAAAATACTCTTTAACCTGGTCGATTGCTCTTTTTAAAATGTTTTCTCTTGAGTCAACGGAGACAAGTTCAATTTCAGCACCGGCAAGTTGAATGGTTGCTGGTGCAATAGTTACGTATTTCTGAACTGTTTGCTGCAATACCTCTTCGATTGGCGTTTCATTGAGAATTACGTCATAAATATCAGCTTCAAGTTCCTCTTTATCAATTCCAAAACCACTTGTCGCATTTCCTTGTGGATCAAAATCGATAATGAGAACTTTCTTCTTTGTTTCACCTAATGCAGCCGCAAGATTAATTACGGTAGTTGATTTTCCAACTCCGCCTTTTTGATTAATTACTGCCAGAACTTTAGGATCTCTATCTTGAAATCCCCTCGAAAGGTCTTTGTAGCTCATTTATCCTCCGTTTGACCAAGTTTATTTAATAATACAGAATGTTTCACGTGAAACATTCCACAATTAGTCTCTTCTTGCAACAAACGGATTTGATTTAGCCATTCCTGTTTTTCTCGGTAGTTTAATTTTGCTTTTTGAATCTTTTTTATAAATAAGAATTTCACGATGACCAAGATCGTTTAGTAATTCAAATGTTTCACGTGAAACATTTTCGTACCCAAAAATTTTGGCTGCCTGAGAGGCGTCCTGAAGCTCTATCTCATCAACATTGGCCTTCATTACTATAAGAGTGCCTTGAGGGGCTAAGAAAGGCTCTGCGTACTCCAAAAGAATATTTGTCTTTGCAACAGCTCTAAAAGTCACAAAATCAAACTTCTGTTTATAGTCGTTTGGAATTTCTTCAGCACGAAGCTTTTCAGCTCTTACTCTATCACCAAGACCAATCTCATCAATCATTGACTGTACGGCATTGATCTTTTTTCCAATAGAATCAACCAGCAATGTTTTGTTATCGCTCATGATTGCAAGAGGCAGTCCAGGGAAGCCTCCACCGGTACCAATATCAATATAGTTTTGAGCTCCAGATATAAACTCATTACATACTTTGAGTGGTAATAGAGAATCAAGTATATGAAGAACCAGAGCGTCATCAATTGAAGTGATTCTTGTGAGATTAAGGTTTTTATTAATCTCGATGAGCAATTCAATGTGCTTGAGGAGTTGTCTTCTTTGGGTTTCAGTTGAATCGATTCCATAGGTAAGGAGAAGTTCCTTAAGTACATTCTCTTTTGAATCGAATAACGACTTCTCTGATTCAGACATTGCTTCTCCTGTGACAAAACTTCTTGTTACAAGAAGAATTGTCACAAAAAAAGAGGAAGGCGTAAACCTTCCTCATCAAATTACTAAAGCTTGTTAGAGGTTCTTAGCTATTGATAGCGGTTACCACAACACGACGATATGGATCATCGCCCTCAGAGTGTGTTGTAACTTCAAGATTATCTCGAAGTGCAATGTGAATGATACGGCGCTCATAACCACTCATTGGAGCAAGAGAAACCTTACCAGTCTTCTTAGCGCGAGCAGCAGCAGAGAGTGCCATCTCCTGAAGCTTATTACGGCGGCGGCTCTTGTAGCTTTCAACATCAACAGATACTGGATAGTGGAAGTGAAGCTTAGCGCTCATCAAAGACGAAAGAACCATCTGAAGAGCCTCAAGCGTATTGCCGTGACGACCAATAAGAATTGCAAGATCTCCACCGGTTACGTCAAGAATGAGCTCACCGTCTTCTCCATCGTACTCATCAATTGCACAGCTATTCTCGCCAAAGAACGAGAGGAGCTCTCTTAGATAGAAGACAGCTGTATCAGCAATCTTATTCATCTCAGCATCAGTAAGCTGAATTCCAGCTTCAAAGTGCTCTCGAATTGAAGCAAACTCGTCTTGTGAATCAACGACAGGAGACTCATTAAGAGCGTTTGGCTCAGAAACGAAAGTCTCATCCTCCATGTCGTCCTCCAGTCAATATAAAAAGTTTAACTATTAATCTACGGTAACAAATTTTGTAAACAAAAGTTATTTTGTTTAAGCCCAGCTACTAAGCCTTTTTGTGAGGGCGTGGCTTCTTTTCTTTTCTCACCACGTCAACCTCGATTGGCTTATTAGCCATCTGAGCCTCAGCCTTGAGCTTCTCTTTTTCCATAATGCGCTTGGTAATAAGCTGCTGCTGGGCAAGCTGCCAAATACCAGAAGTTACGTAGTAGAGAAGAACAGCTGCTGGCACAGTCCAACCAAACCAGAGCATCATGAGGGTCATCATGCCGCCCATCATGTACTGCTGGGTACGCTGCTCACCGGAGCTTGTACGAGCGTTTACTGCCATGGAAAGGAAGGTAGTAAGGCCAAACAGAAGAACAAAAATTATGTAAGGGATAGCAGCAACAAGGCCATCAACAGCAAAAATGTCAGACGTTGCTCGTGCGATAGAAGGAAGAATGTTGTAGAAACGAGAGTCTACTGGAACCATCTTTGCAACGGTAAAGAGTGCAATAAAGATAGGGGACTGCAGAAGCAAAGGAAGACAACCACCAAGTGGGTTGAAGTTAATCTCTGCGTAAAGCTTACGCATTTCTTCGTTCTGTCTTACTGGATCATCAGCATAGCGCTCCTGGATTTCTTTGAGCTTTGGCTGAACAACGCTCATACGAGCCATAGAGGCCGTCTGCTTGTTGGTCATTGGAACCAGGATAATACGGATGATGATGGTAAGCAGGATAACTGCCATACCCCAGTCTCCCGAGAATGATTGAAGTCCCGCTAAGACTGTGTATAGAAAGTTAACAATCCAATCCCACATATTTCCTCCGGTGCGTTCCTTTACGGAACGGGATCGTATCCTCCCTTATGAAAAGGGTGACAGCGAGCAATACGCTTAAGAGCAAGCCAACTTCCCTTTTTAACACCATACTTTTGTATGGCCTGAACTGCATATTCGGAGCAAGTGGGCCGATAAATACAGTGAGGCTTAAAAAGGGGAGAAATGTTTCTTTGATAGAAACGAATAGCACCTAGGAACAAGTTTGCGAGAAAAGAATCTTGTCTTTTCTCGCTCATTTGACCCCTGTCTTTCTTAACAAAGCATCCAAAGAAACACTTATATCAGCAGGATTAGTGCTGTGTGTATCTTTAGTCGCAAAGAGAATAATGCCGTATCCCTCAACAGGTAAACCGCTCTTTCGAGCTGCTTCGCGCAGAACGCGTTTACACCTGTTTCTAAATACGGCGTTACCTAATCTTTTTGGAGCTACAAAGGCTACCTCGGAAGGATGTGCCTCAGTGGATGGTGCTACTCGTATACGAAGAACAGAACTTTGAGCCCTCTTCCCCGCAGAGAAGACCCTTTCAAACTCTGAACGAGATTTAATGGTCTTCACAGAAACATTCCTTAGACGGTGAGGCGCTTACGGCCCTTAAGGCGGCGACGAGCGAGAACGGCACGACCATTCTTAGTTGCCATACGTGCACGGAAACCGTGGGTAGTTGCGCGCTTGCGCTTATTTGGCTGGTAGGTACGCTTCATAGCTATTTCCTCCCGAACGGGTACAGTATCGATTAAAAAGCCTACAGATTGTACTCGCGTTTATGGGTACCTGTCAAATTTTCTACGCAAATACCTCAACTTTTTCTCTTTTTTATTTAAAAAACCTAACGAGAAAACCTTTCATTTTGAAAATTTCACTTGTGATAAGTGAAGAAATTTGTTGAAAGGAATATTTCTGCAAGCTGAAATATGTCCGTTAAATGCTACTATCATTCAGTACGTCTTTCACAAAGATATAAAGTTATCTACAGATGTTTAACACTTGTTGAAAACTTTCATTCATCGTGAAAGAAAACGAAAAGTTTTCTTCATTTGTTTAACAATTGTTGAAAAGGGGGTGTCATGGCAAGAGATTTCTTTCCTTTTGTTGAGGTAAACACAAACCAGAATGAAAAAGACGCTGGTTCTGATAATTCTCTCACCGTCCGATATGCTGCGCGTATTGCAGTGTATGACGATAAAGCCGCAGCACCTCGTGTTGTTCTCGTAGAACCAAAAGACGTTCGATCTTATCTTGATGAAATTGCAGCTACCGTTAACCAGCTTGCTCACGAGCAGGGAGGAAAAATTCCTTTTATGGTTATGCGTGAGATTGTGGAAAATTTCATTCACGCTCGATTTGTAGCGCCTACAATTTCAATCATGGATAACGGAAATACCATTAGGTTTTCAGATCAAGGACCTGGTATTAAAGAGAAAAACCGAGCTCTTGAGTTTGGTACTTCTTCTGCAACGGAAGAGATGAAATCGTTTATTAGAGGCGTTGGTTTTGGTCTTCCTTATGCTCAGCAATACATGGTTGAGAAGGGCGGAAGCCTTACCCTTGAAGACAATATCTCTGGCGGAACAATTGTTACTTTATCAACACGCCGCTCTAAAGATGCTCATATTCAGACACTTCCAACTCAAGAAGAAGCTGAAGAATTACCTGTTAATCAGGACCATCAGGCGGTTTCGAGTGCTTCGCAAGCAGTATCTCAACAGGTATCTGCACAACCAGCTGCACAACTTCCTAATCTGGTATTAACAGATCGAGCAAAACAAGTTCTTCAGTATCTCTCTGAACATGAATGGGTTGGAGCAACAGAGCTTACTGGTGCCTTTGGCCTTTCTACACCAACCTGGTCAAGAGAATTAAAATCGCTGGTAAACATAGGAATAATTGGAAAAGTTGGGCAGAAATATAAGCTCACTACTATTGGAGAAACTCTCCTTTCGTAGAGTTTCTCAACATTATTCACTGAAAGTTATCAACATTCCTCTATACTAGGTGTCCCAATTTTCAACATTTTGATTGGACACGTATGGATGCATCAATTGATTCAGACGCAGTAGCTCTGTGGCAAGACGCAATTGACCTCTTGGTTGAAGAGAATCAGCCAGAGGCTTTTATCGCTATGTTGAGAACCTGCACTCCAATTAAAGTTGAAGATAACGCACTGTGCGCTGAAACACCAATGCGCTTAGCATATAACCGTATCCTTAAGAATCTACCGATTGTTGAGAGATGCCTTTCGGCAGCAGCTTTTGAAGACATTATTTTGAGCCTCACTCTTACAAAGTCTTCTACTCCTGTTACCACTACTTCCACAATGACTCCTCAAGAGTTTAATGCTTGGAAGCAAAAAACTGCTCCTATACAGGCTGTTGTTCCAGAACAAATCCAAGATTTTGAATCCCAGGAACAAAGCCTTGAGGAACTAAAACAGCAGACCTTAAAGCGCCGTAAAAGTAACCCTCTCTATGAGGAGACATCTTTCAATTCAAACCTCACGTTTGATCGCTTTGTTGTTGGTGATGAGAATGAGCTTGCCCATCAGCATGCTTTAAACGTTGCAAACGATGCAAAAGGCAAGGCAAATCCACTCTTTATTTACGGTGCTAGTGGACTTGGAAAAACTCACCTTCTGCGAGCCGTTCAAAACTACATAAACTCTGAAGACATTGAACGCGTTTGTGTTTACAAAGACGCAGATGCCTTTGTTGATGACTACGTAAATGCAGTTCGTAAGAACGCCTCAGGAAACGCCGCAACAGAACTGAGTAATAACTACCAAAACATTGATGTACTTATCATCGATGATGTTCAAAAACTTGCTGGTAAAGCGGGTACCATCAACTTCTTCTTCAATATTTTTAACTCTCTTATTGATAGAGGTAAGCAAATTATTCTTGCAGCCGATAGAACTCCAGCTCAGCTTGGTATGGGCTCTGACGGTTTTGATGATCGTATTACTTCTCGTATGAGTGGTGGCATTGTTATTGGCATTGAGTCTCCAAGTTACGAGATGAAGCTCAATCTTATTCACGTCTTCTGCGATCGCGCTTTTAAAGAGAGAAATTCTTCTCTCTCCGCAGACGATTTGCCAGAGGATATTCGTCGTTACATGGCTGACAAGGCCGGTCAAAGTATTAGAACGCTCGAAGGCTTCTGTAATCGTTGCGTCACCGGACAAATCAAAGCAAAAGAATCCGGTAAAAACATTAAGCAAGAAGAGATTGATAAGATTGCAGATACTCTCTGGCGTCGCGTTTCAAAGACCGTAAATATCGAGAAGGTCCAAGAAGTCGTAGAGAACGTCTATGGCATTAGCCATCGCGATATCGTTGGTAACAAGAGAAATAAAGAAATTGCAGAGCCTCGTCATGTTGCAATTTATCTTGCTCACGATCTTTGTCAATACACACTGGTAAATATTGGTAAGCATTTTGGCGGAAGAAAACACGCAACCATTTTGCACAGTATTGAGGTAATTGAAGAGAGAATCAAAGAAGACAAAAGCTTCTATGATCAAATTTCTCAACTCAAGAAGACTATTCTTGAACAAAGTTAGTGTTTAAAACCTGTTAGTAAGATGTTAATTGGTGAAGAGAAGTAGTGATTTGTTGTTGAGAGTTTAAGAGAGGGAGTTTTACTTTGTTTATGAATGTCAAAAATAAGCAAACAAATCTGACCTCTAGAAACATATTTCTACCTCTAGAAATGTAAAGCTTTCTTCTTTTCAACATAGCTTATTATTACTACGATATTTTTATTCTTATCTAAGAAATAATAGAAAGGGTCGTCATGAAATTTACCGTAAGTCAATCCGCTCTCCAGACGGCACTTGATATTGTTTCTAAGGGTATTGGTTCTAATACAACACTTCCAATTCTCTCTGGTATTTATCTCAAAGCTTTTAATGGCATGCTTGAGCTACAGTCCAGTGACTTAACTATCTCTATTAAGCATCAGATTGCAGCAAACGTAGAAGAAGAAGGAGAGACAGTTGTTTCTGGAAAGGTTATCCAGAACATTGTTAAAAATCTTCCTGATGCAGCAATTACTTTTGAAGGTGGAGAGCGTACGCTTTCTGTAACTTGCCAGCGTTCATCTTTTAGGCTTAATACTCTTTCTGCACACGATTGGGCACAGTTCCCAGAGTTTGATCTTGAGAAGACCTGCGAGCTTCCAAGTCAACTTCTATCAACTATGGTTGATAAAGTTTATCGTGTAACTTCAAAGGAAGCTTCTCGTCCTATTCTTCAGGGAATTTCTCTCACCGTTGAGGACAATACTATTCGCCTTGTTGCAACTGACTCATTCCGTCTTGCTGTTTGTGATTCCAATACAGATACGCCAGCAGGTGAATCTTTTAGTGCAATTATTTCTGGTGAAGTTTTCCACGACGTTCTCTCAATGCGTAGCATGACTGAGAAGGTTTTAATTGGTACTACAGACAACCAGGTAGTCTTCCAGTTTGGAAATACCACTCACATTTCGCGAAAGATTGAAGGTCATTTCCCAGATTATAAGCAGCTACTTCCAACGTCTTGTACTGCATCTGTTGATATTAATGTTGAGGATTTCTCTGCAGCTCTCAAGCGTGTATCTGTTATTGCTCTGGCAAATCCATCAGTACGTTTTGATGTTGATGCTGATGGAAAAGAGGTTAAGCTTTCAGCCTCTTCACCAGATCAGGGTGAGTCTTCCGAGCACATTGAAGCGCAAATTGAGGGAGATTCTCTTTCAATTGCCTTGAATTATCACTATGTCTTTGATTGTGTGAATGCTGCTCCTTCTAAGGATCTTCTGCGCCTTGAGCTCCAAGGTCCTTCTCAGCCAGCTATTTTCAAATCAAACGGCAAGGTTAACTACTTATATCTTCTGATGCCTGTTCGCCTCTAATGTGATAGGGGTTGTGTGGGACTTAAAGTTGAACATGTTTCGCTGTATAACTTTCGTTGTTTTTCTTCGAAAGAGATAGATTTATCTGCACAAACTACTATTTTTGTAGGAAAGAATGCTGCAGGTAAGACAAATACTGTTGAAGCATTACAACTTCTTACTGCTGGGTATTCATTTAGAAAACCCACACCTTCACAACTCCTTCTTACAGGTACTTCTGAGGCAAAGATAGAGATTTCTCTTACAGGAGATGGAAGAAAGCTAGAAAATACCTGCACCATTACAGAACGACGCCGCCAATTTTCAAAGAATGGCAAGAAATGTCAGGCTGCAGATATTTCTGGAACGCTGATGTCGGTACTTTTTAATCCCGATGACCTTTCAATGATTAAAGGTGGCGCATCGTATCGCCGAGAAGAATTTGATGACTTTGGCCGCCAGGCAAATAAAAGCTACTTCAAGGTCTTCTCGGCATATACCAAGACAGTTGAGCAAAGAAATAAGCTGCTTAAATCTGATTGGCCAGATGAAAACTTGCTTGATGCTTGGGATCTTTCACTTGCAAGAGGAGGGGCTACGCTTCTTCATGCACGAATTCATTTGTTTGATCGCTTAGCAAAGAAGACATGTGAGATTTACCAGGAACTCTCTGGTGGAGAACACCTAGAAATGAACTATATTTCTTCAATTGGAGAGGTATCTCTTGAAGCTTCTAGAGAAGAAATTACTGATCAATTCTTGAAGGCATTAAGCGAAGCTCGCACGGATGATATTCGTCGTCAGCAAAGTACAAAAGGACCTCATCGAGACGACGTTGAGTTTTTAATTGAGGGTAAAAACGCTAGAAATTTTGGTTCTCAAGGTCAAATTAGAACTGTCGTTTTAGCACTTAAGATGGCAGAAGTTCTTCTTTCAGAAGAAATACTTGGCGAGAAACCCTTGCTGCTTTTAGATGATGTTATGAGTGAGCTTGATGAAGACCGCAGAAAAGCCATCATGGAATTTGCATTCCATGACATTCAAACGGTAATTACCACTACAAACCTTGGATATTTCTCTGAAGAGGTTTTAGAAAAAGCGCAGATAGTTAGGTTTAGCGATGAATAATCAACAAGAAACACCTGCGCGCGGTGGCAATGAAAATGCAAAAGATTTAATGAGTTCTCTGCTTGGAACCTTCAGAGATTCTAAGAGCATGTCAAAAAATCGTCGCGCCTATCTTGCGTGGGTTGAAGCAAATGGTGAAAGAGAGACAGAACATACAACCGGCGTATTTGTCAGAGAAGTAGCTGGTAGAGAGTTCCCTGTGCTTACTGTCTATGTAGATAATCGTATGTGCATGATTGATTTTCTTGCACAAAGAGAAATTTATAGAGCCAGGCTCTCAGAGCAAGGCCTGGAGTTCTCAGATCTTGAATTTAAGCTGGACAAATACAACAGACATGCTGGTAAAGAAGATACCTCTTCAGAAAAACAAGCACAGGGCCAAAAAGAAGAGAAAAAAGATCTTCCAGAACTCA
>CALHDX010000103.1:0-4477 GCA_938023105.1 uncultured Atopobium sp. | reverse complement strand
TTAAGGTTCTAGGAAAGTCAAAAGAAGAGGCAGAGGTAGAGGCACTAAAGCAGCTTGAGGCTGTCGGCCTTGCCGATAGAGCAGACTTTAAGCCTAGTGCGCTTTCCGGTGGACAGCAGCAGCGTGTAGCAATCGCTCGCGCCGTTGCTATGCACCCAAACGTGCTTCTTTTTGACGAGCCTACATCCGCGCTTGACCCCGAGCTTGTCCGTGGTGTTTTGGACGTCATGCGCGACTTGGCAAAGAACTCTGGCATGACCATGATTGTGGTAACGCACGAGATGGGTTTTGCAAAAGACGTGGCAGATCGCGTGGTCTTTATGGAAGGAGGAGTGGTAGTTGAGCAAGGTACTCCTGATGTCATTTTCAACAATCCACAAAACCCTCGAACAGCTGAGTTCATTGGCGCTATTGCGTAAAACCCATACTTTTTAGAATTAATACGCAAACGTAAAAAATAAATTAGGGCGAGAAGATCTTCTCGCCCTAATTGCAGATAATAAGGTATATCTGCTCTTTATTCGCAGCTTGTGGTATGCTTTATAAGATTAAGCTTATCCTAGGGGGAATCGATGCATCACAAGAATATTCTTCTTGTATCTGCAACGACACGCTTACATGAACGTATGCGTGAACTTTCGCATGTCATTGATGTGTCTATCGCTCTTGCAAATGCAGCCTCATTTTCTCAGGCTGCGGCTTCTGGTCATACCTTTGACCTGATTATTCTTGATCAAAAAGAACTTTCCCAGGATGTTATCAGCACGGTAGAGAATTATTCCGCTCAAAACGGCGGAATTGCTCGCCTGTTTGTTGCTGACCTTGATAATCTTTCTAAGTTTGTTCTGCCTGTTCAGGGCAAGAGCGATTTTATTTTGTCTACTGCAACTATCCAGGAGTTTAGCCTTAGGTGCTCACTGCTTTTGTGGCCAGGTACCGAGAGCACTTCTAGAGATTTGGTTATTGTTGACAACATAAAGATTAACCTGGCTACGTATCAGGTTTATATTGATGAATCTCCTGTTGATCTTACGTATATGGAGTATCTGCTGCTGTCATTCTTGGCAACCCATCCGTCTCGTGCATACTCACGTGAGGCTCTTTTACAGCGCGTTTGGGGCTTTGAGTACTGTGGTGGCACTAGAACAGTAGACGTTCATGTAAGGCGTGTTCGCTCAAAGATTGGTCCTCAAGCAGCCGCTCATCTTGAGACGGTACGTGGTGTAGGCTATCTGTTTAGAGCATAATCGCAGGTATAGACCGTATTTAATGGGATTTGCAAACTTCTTACTTACGAGCAGGACTCCCGCACGTCTTTCTCATAATGAGAAACGAATTTTTGTCCGGTATAACGGGTAGAATACACATGTTGAAAAATTGGTGTTTAGCGCAGAATTATTTGCGTTAGCTGTTTGCATCAAAGTGATGTTAAGGAGGATGTCTATGGAGAACCAAGCACATGGTTTAACCACAGATTCCACTGTAAATAAGCGTTTCTCGCCAGTTGGGCGTTCTGGGTTTATGTCTAAGCTTCAAAGTTCAAGCGTAAAAAGAACAGCTTGCGCAATTGCTTTTGCAGTTGCTTGCGTCCCTACACTTGCTTTGGGAGAGGGAATTTCTAAGCTTCCTGCAGTATCTGGTCAGGCAACTATTTCTCAAGCAGCGACGTCTCGTCCTGCTGCAGAACCAACTGATACTAAGACGGCAGAAACGGTAGCTTCTAAGGTTTTGCCTTCGGTTGTGTCCGTTAAGGCTACCAGTGATTCTTCAGGCTCAACCGGTTCTGGTGTTGTATTGAACACAAATGGAGACATTCTTACCAATTACCACGTCATTGAGGGCATGGACACGTTCTCTATTTCCGTTAATGATAAAGAGTATGAGTGTACTGTTGTTGGTACAGATCCAACCTCTGACCTGGCCGTTCTTCATGCAGAGCTTAAAGGAGATAGCCTTACTCCAATTGAGATTGGTAATTCCGATAACTTGGCTCCTGGTAGTTGGGTTATGAGTGTTGGTAGTCCATTTGGTCTTGATCACTCTGTTTCTGCAGGTATCGTGTCTGCTCTTTCTCGTGGAGATATGCTTGAGACTGAGGGTGGAGAAACCACTATTTATGCAAACCTCATCCAGGTTGATGCAGCTATTAACCCAGGTAATTCTGGCGGTGCTCTGGTTGACTCTAATGGTCAGCTTGTGGGTATTTGTACGTTGTTCTCGTCAGATACCAAGTCATTTGCGGGTATTGGTTTTGCAATTCCTTCTAACTATGCCATTGATATTGCAAATCAGATTCTTTCTGGCCAGCAAGTTAAGCATGCCTATATTGGTCTTTCTATGCAGACCGTTACTCCTCGAGTTGCAAAGCGCAATGATCTCTCGGTAGATTACGGTGCGTATGTAGCAGGCCTTCTTGATGATAGTCCTGCAGAGGGTGCTGGTATTAAAAAGGGTGATGTTATTGTCTCTATTGGTGGAGAGCGCGTAGTTTCTGCTGATGCAGCTATTATTGCCGTTCGCTCTCACAAGATTGGAGAGACCGTTCCTGTAGAAATCATGCGTGGAGAAGACCGCCTTACTATCAACGTCACGCTTGGTTCTGATGAGACACTTTCTACTAAGAAAGAGAAAGAAAAGAACAGTAAGAACGAAACAAACAACGATACTGATGATAAGCAGGATCGTACTGAAGATGATGGTGATTCCTATAGGTATTATCGTCAGCAAAACTATTGGGAAGAGTTCTGGGATTACTTCACTAATCCTTATGGAGATAAAGACGTTGATTCCGATAATCCATTTGTGAATTTTGTAGAGAGCATTACCAATAGCATTGCAGAAGCAATCTACGGAATTTTTGGTTAACACTCAGATTGCGTTTGCTGTGTTTGCGTTTGTTTGTTCTGCTATGAGTTAGGGGAGTCTTGTGGATTTGCTTGTGCTGTTAGTTTTGGCTGTAGTTGTCATTGTGCTTATCGTGAGCCTTGTCACACTTTCCTCTAAGCTTTCGCAAGTGAAGACGCTGCAAGAGCAAAGTCAAACATCATCTGCAGAGCTCATAAGAAGCTCCCAAGAGTTGGATCGTCGTGTTACGGATAACATGGCAAAAATGCAAGAGCTTATGGATACAAAGCTTGAGAAGGTAAGAGAGGTAGTTGATCAAAAGCTCACCTCAACACTGCAAAATCAGACGAAGCAGACTGATGAGCGTATTGCCCAGCTTGATGCTCGCTTTGATGCCTTCCAACGTCGTGTTGATGAGAACATGAAGACAACTTCCCAGGCTTCAACTGAGCAGCTTGGTAAGGTTAGAGAGACTGTTGACAAACAGCTCAGTGACATGCGTAAAGAGAATGAAGCAAAGCTTGAGCTTATGCGTCAGACCGTTGACGAGAAACTCCAGAAAACGCTTGATGAGCGTATGACTCAATCGTTTCAGCGCGTATCTACGCAACTTGAACAAGTTCATCAAGGCTTGGGAGAAATGCGCGGCCTTGCAGAGGGTGTTGGAGACTTAAAGAAAGTTCTCTCTGGCGTTAAGACTCGCGGAATTGTTGGAGAAATTCAGCTTGGCGCAATTCTAAGAGACATTCTTTCTCCAGAGCAGTACGAAGAGAATGTTGCTACTGTTTCTGGTTCTACTGAGCGTGTTGAGTTTGCTGTTAAGTTGCCTGGAGAGTCAGGGGAGACCGTTTGGCTTCCTATTGATTCTAAGTTCCCAGGAGATACGTACGAGCATTTAGTGGATGCAATCAATGCAGGTAATGAGGAGGCGATTGCTGCTGCTAAAAAGGGTCTAGAGACTCGAATTAAGGCAGAGGCAAAAGATATCTCTACAAAGTATATTGCTCCACCAGAGACAACTAACTTTGCTATTTTGTTCCTTCCTTTTGAGGGACTTTATGCAGAGGTAGTCAGTCAGACAGGTTTGCTTGAGCAGCTACAGAGAGAGTATCGCGTTAATGTGTGTGGACCTTCCACTATGGCAGCACTTCTTAACAGTCTTCAAATGGGATTTCAATCTGTTGCTATTCAGAAGCATGCCGACGAAATTCAAAAGGTACTCTCTGCGGTTAAGACAGAGTTTGAGACGTATCAGGCTCAGCTAGAAAAGGCTCGATCACAAGTTCAAAAAGCAGAAAAAGCACTGGATACCATTTTGACTACAAGAACAAATGTTATGAGTAGAAAATTGAGAACTGTTACCGCATTAGAAAATCTCGATGAGGCTCAGAAAACGTTGGGGATTAGTGGCGTGGTAAATGATGAAGACGAGAATGAGAAGTAAGTAAATTTTTTGATAATTGATAAGTTGTTCAAGATATATTAAAGAAGAATAAAAATTTAGTACGGTCTGAGAGGAGATGAAAAATGATCCAGCGGGAATCAAATCTTGACCATGATACTTTGCTTCCTCTGAATGTAAAAAAGGTGAGTAGATCATACAGGATGAAAGAAGGGAAACGTATAGTTTTAG
>CALHDX010000102.1:0-2267 GCA_938023105.1 uncultured Atopobium sp. | reverse complement strand
CGAGCACTCGGAGGCCCTGGGCGTGAGCTGCGCGAACAACACCCACAAGCGATGCATTGATGGCCGCAGTTGGCCCGCCCGACTGTCCAACCAGGATTGTGCGAATTACGTGCTCTGATGTGGTGTTCATGGCGCCTCGGATTCTTGAGAGTTGACATATCAAGTATAACCGCGGTGGGAAGCTGCGGTGCTGTTATATCGACTGACGGAAAATCCTCAAAAAACAGCAGATAAAACCAGACTCAATAGTCCGAATACATTGTGGAGCAGCTTTGGTTATAGAATTTGAATTTAATCACGTACGCTCAATTCACTATTATGCATAATTTCTATCTGATATACATAATTATGAATGAATATATATCAAAGATTTAATTACCCTAAATTTCAGAGTTAAGCAAACACATCTATGTCGGATAATCTGCAAAATCAAGGATAAAAAACACATCTAATGAAGATATTCTGCATGAGATAAGCGTTTTACACGAAATGTATACGCATTTTCAGCAGATTATCTGACATAGGTGTGTTCGGGCGTTTCAAACTAGGCGCGGATGCGCCAACGGGATCCTTGCACCTGCTAGAAACATCGGACGTGGCGAGAAACCCGCAGGTCACGCAGCCGTTCCCAGACCCACATTCGCACCCAGACCCGCGCCGCACCCAGACCCGCACTCGGACCCGCGCCGCACTTGCACCCGACATCCGCCCCGCAGCGCACGCGCAGCGCCCGCGCGCACAAAAAAGCCGCACCTCAAATGAGATGCGGCTTCGTAGCTTCTAGCAGTCTAAACGGCGTTGCAGCTCGGTCGGGCCGGACGCTCGTCGTCTAGCCTACAACCTGCGGGTTTAGCGAAGGTTGTAGAAAGCGTCCATGCCCAGGTACTCAGCACCCTCAGCGAGGTCGTCCTCGATGCGGAGAAGCTGGTTGTACTTAGCAACACGCTCGGTACGAGCAGGTGCACCAGTCTTGATCTGACCAGCGTTGGTTGCAACAACAAGGTCAGCAATGGTGGTGTCCTCGGTCTCACCGGAACGGTGGGAGACAACTGCGGTGTAACCTGCGCGCTTAGCCATCTCGATAGCCTCGAGGGACTCGGTCAGGGTACCAATCTGGTTGACCTTGATGAGGATGGAGTTACCAGCGTGAACCTCAATGCCCTTCTTCAGGCGCTGAGTGTTGGTAACAAAGAGGTCGTCGCCGACGAGCTGGATCTTCTTGCCCAGACGCTGGGTAAGGACCTTCCAACCGTCCCAGTCCTCCTCTGCAAGGCCGTCCTCGATGGAGACGATTGGGAACTTCTCGACCATTTCCTCGTAGTAAGCAACCATTTCCTCGGAGGTAAGGGAGCGACCCTCGCCCTTGAGGTCATACTTGCCGGTCTCCTTGTTGTAGAACTCAGAAGAAGCTGGGTCCATAGCAAAGCGGAAGTCCTTGCCAAGCTCAAAGCCAGCAGCCTTAACAGCCTCGGAAAGAAGCTCAAGTGGCTCCTCGTTGGACTTAAGGTCTGGAGCAAAGCCGCCCTCGTCACCAACACCGGTGTTGAGGCCCTGGGACTTCAGAGTGTCCTTGAGGGTGTGGTAAACCTGTGCGCACCAGCGAAGAGCGGTGGTGAAGTCAGGAGCACCAACAGGCATAATCATGAACTCCTGGAAGTCAACGTTGTTGTCAGCGTGGACGCCACCGTTGAGGACGTTCATCATAGGAACAGGAAGAGTGTGAGCGTTTGCGCCACCGAGGTAAGCGTAAAGTGGAAGCTCAGCAGAAGCAGCTGCAGCGTGAGCAACAGCAAGAGAAACGCCGAGAATAGCGTTTGCGCCGAGGCGACCCTTGTTTGGAGTGCCGTCAAGCTTGATCATTGCGAGGTCAAGGCCACGCTGATCCTCTGCGTCCCAACCAATAACGAGGTCGCGGATCTCAGTGTTGACGTGCTCGACTGCCTTCAGAACGCCCTTGCCCAGGTAACGGCTCTTGTCGCCGTCGCGAAGCTCTACAGCCTCGAACTCACCGGTAGAAGCGCCGGAAGGAACGATTGCACGACCAAAGGAACCGTCGTCAAGAACAACCTCAACCTCAACGGTTGGATTGCCACGGGAATCGAGGACCTCACGTGCGTGAACATCAAAAATCTGGCTCATAGCTCACCTTTCTTTAGGTTTAACATTTTGCCGATTGCACAGACATAACTAGTATACCCATTCTGTTATGAGGTGTGTATTGTAATTACACATAGCATTTGGCCAGAAAAAGATAGTATTTAGCCAGA
>CALHDX010000101.1:0-4279 GCA_938023105.1 uncultured Atopobium sp. | reverse complement strand
TCAATCAGGATACGCTCAATACCCTCAGACATATCATATGCAGACATTGGGCAGCCAGCGCAAGAACCAGTCATCTCAAGCGTTACGGTGCCGTCATCACTTACATCAATAAGCTCAACGTCGCCGCCATCGGTCTGAAGGCTCTGACGGATAACATCAAGGGTTGCATTCAAAAGGTCACGATTAATGGCCATGTTTGCTCCTATTCAAACTCTTCAAGCGCGGATGCGCCCATAACTTACAACATGAGTATCCTACCCAAAATTCCAAACTTATTTCTGCACTATCCAATTGGCGAGAAAAGATGTCCAACTGAAGCATCTTTGAGACGTGCAGGCAATGATGCACCCGACGCTGTCGCCGCAATCGCTGTAGCTACGCGAGAGGTAGCCTCTCTTGTCTGCTCCGTGCTCAGAAGCGTTGCGTCTACCATAAAACGCTTCACACCAGCAGAAAGCATCTCAGCCATCTCTGGCACGCCGTCAAAGAGCTTGGGGCTCCAAATCTTGGAGCGACCATGTCTGTCAGTCCTTACGGGCATGTAATCGTTATCAATACCTCTGAGCGTGTGCTCCTCAAGGCGCAGCTTACAGGCATCGCAATCGTGGATGCACTTGCCCGTAGACATCAAAATGCAGTGCTCAGTGGTCATGGTACGAATACGGCCGCTGACCATATAACCCACAGGAATCGAGGCGTTTCTCGCCATATGGCAGATCTCTTGGAGGGTAAGCTCGGAGTTAAGCCAGACACCTTCTGCGCCCATGTCGGCAAGTGCCTGTAAGGCGTAATCGTTGTGGACTGGAATGCACTCGCGCACCTCAGGGATGGCTCCTCGCTCAACGGCCAGCGCCAGCTCGGAGATGTTTCCCACAGCAATCGGCTTACCTGCAGCAACGTAGGGATCCAGGCGCATATGGTCAATCTCGCGACATACCTCATCAAGCCATGGGGTTACCTTGGCGAGAAGATCTTCTGGCCACGAAGTCTCTGCGAGCGCATCGGTAGTTGCATACAGACGATTTGCTCCCGCCTTGAGCGCAACACGTGCCTGCTCGGGAGTCTCAACTAGAACACAGACCTCTGCCTGCGATGCATTTGTTTTTGCAGCCGCTTCATCAAAGGCAAAAAGCTTCTCTTTGTCCTGGGCTTCTCGCTCCTTTTGATAGGCAAGACGAGAAAGCGGAGCAATCTTCTGCTTGCGGTTCTGGTACTCCTCAAGAAGTGCGGCCTCGAGCTGCTCACATGCCGCAGCGCGGACCTTGTGAACAGCACTAAAGCTCATGCCGCACGTATCGTCCATCTGGACGTCAAAGCTTACGGCCTCAAACGGTGAGGTTCCCATACGGCCAACGTGCTCAATAAGCTCGTCAGAGGTTACCGCCTTGGTGCGTGCCTCCTCCACCACAAAGCCCTCGGCAGACGCGCTTGCCACACCGTCTGCAGTAGCGAGTGTCACCGTAAAGGGTTGGCCAATGCGGGCAATAATAGCCACATCAACGGCACGTTTACGAGGAAATTCCAGTGAAGAAATCTGCTCAGCCGCCACGCGCGCTGCCTCGGAGCGAATTATGCGTACCGTAGATCCGGTCTGCATAACGCGAGAAGTGCGAACGGTGACCGTCTGACCAGGCTCAACGTCAACAGGACAAAGAGCAGTAAGGAACTTGTCAGGCTCATCGAGCGGCCTAATTTCAAGCAAGTCGTTCTTGCCAATGGGAGCGTGAGCAATAAGGTCAACATCCGCCTGCTTGTAGCGGCGCAGCTTAACACGGCCACCATTCAGACCACTCTTGCGCTCAAGAGCATCCTCAAGTGGACGCCCTCCGGTAACCTCACCAACAATCTCGCCGCGGTTGTTGGAGCGCTCATAGCTCATCATCTCATTGCCAGCGGTGCCATGCAGGTACGCGTTGGTCAGGCCGCGGTTAAATGAGCGCTTGAGCAAGCGGTGGCGGCGCGCCACATCGGCTTGGTTGTCCACGCCCTTCTCGGCAGCATCAATTGCCTGACGATACGAAGACACCACCGAGTACACGTACTCAGGCGCCTTCATGCGGCCTTCAATCTTAAGCGAGCCAACGCCCGCCTCAATCATATCGGGCACGTCATCAATAGTGCAGTAATCCTTAGGGCAGAGCAGTCTATCAATGCCACCCATCGAGACAACTTCATGCTTAGAGTTGAGCAGCTCATAGGGCAGACGGCACGGCTGCGCGCAAGCTCCGCGGTTAGCAGAACGGTCTCCACGCATAGATGACATGTGGCAGATGCCCGAATAGCAAAAGCACAGGGCACCGTGACCAAAACATTCCAGCTCAACACCAAGCTTAGAAATGGTAGAAATTTCTTCTTTCGTAAGCTCTCTGGACAAGGTAACGCGGCCCACGCCAAGCTTTTTACAAGCAGCAACACCGCGCGTATCGTGGATGTTTGCCTGCGTTGATACGTGGCATTCAATCTCTGGCCAGGTCTTTCTTACCTGAGCCATAAGGCCCCAGTCCTGGATGATAAAAGCATCTGCACCAAGAATCCACGCGCGACGAATCAAGCGCAAAACACGCTGCATTTCGTCCCACTTAACAACAACGTTCACGGTGACGTATACGCGAGCGCCAGCTAGATGAGCCTGTCTGCACGCACGCGCAAACGACTCGTCGTCAAAGTTGTCCGCACCGCGGCGGGCGTTGAAGTTGTTGCCCAAGCCGCAGTAAATAGCATCTGCACCACCAGCAAGAGCTGCGGTAAATGGAGCAGGACCTCCCGCTGGGGCGAGAAGTTCCATCTGGGTTGCACGAGGGAGCGGCGAAGACGAAAGTTCTTTATCAGAAGCTTCCTCTGTCCACTCTGGCTCGTTCATGCGATTAAGCTCGTGAGCTGTGGATTCTCGCTCACGACGATTACGTTCGTTCATACTACCTAACTTGCCTTCAGCGCCAACTACTTCTTAAGTGAAGAAAGTGCTGGATGAATCTTGTCTTTGTCGGAAAGAATAACCTTTGCAGAATCTAAGGTTTTCTCGCCAAGAAACGCTGGCCACTCAATGCCAAGCTCTGGATCGTTCCACATAATGCCGCCCTCATCACCTGGGTGATAGATGTCGTCACATTTGTAGCAGAACTCCGCAGTCTCTGAGAGTACCAAGAAACCGTGGGCAAAGCCGCGAGGGACAAAGAACTGTCTGCGGTTCTCCGCGGACAAAACAACGCCTTCCCACTGGCCCCAGGTTGGACTTCCCACTCGCAGGTCAACCGCAACGTCAAAGACAGTGCCGGAAATTACGCGCACAAGCTTTGCCTGTGGGTGCTCAATCTGGAAGTGAAGACCGCGGAGCACGCCCTGAACGGAGTAGGACTGATTGTCCTGCACAAATGAAGCGTCAATGCCGCCAGCAACAAAGTTTTCCTCACGATAGGTCTCCATAAAGCCACCACGAGCATCGCCGTACAGCTTTACGTCCACAACCTTTACACCTTCAATCAAGGTGTCATAAAACGTAAAATTGCCCGACTGAATAGGGTTTTTAAGCTCTTTTGGAAACTCCATAACGTTCACCTTTCGATTTCTTTAGGTAATCTACTATATACGAGTCAAGATTAATAAGGCTTTTGAGCTATGATATTCATGCAGTTAACGTGTAATTTGCAATTCAAAGGATGCTTGTGAGAATTCTTGCAGTCGTTCCCGCTTACAACGAAGAAGCCTGCATTGCTTCAACTATTACAGAGTTGTGCCAGGTAGCTCCTCAAGTTGATTACATCATAATCAACGACGGCTCCGCTGACCGCACGTTGGATATCTGTAAAGAGCGTGGATTTAACTACCTTAATTTACCTGTTAATGGTGGTCTTTCTGCTGGCTTTAGGGCCGGTATGCGCTATGCAAAAGAGCATGGCTACGATGCTGTAGTGCAGTTTGACTCCGATGGCCAGCACAGGCCAGAATACATTGCTCCTATGGCCCAGGCAATGGTAAACGAGGGAGCAAACATTGTTATTGCTTCTCGTTTTGTTACCAAGGCTCGCGGAAACTCTCCTCGAGAGATTGGCTCCAAGCTGATTTCTTGGCTTATCAAGACAAGCACTGGTCAAACCATTACTGACCCTACCTCAGGCATGCGTATGTACGATCGTGGTCTTATTGAAACGTATGCGCGCTCGTTTGACTTCTCCCCCGAGCCAGACACTATCTCGCTACTGATGCGTCGAGGAGCTAAGGTTGTCGAGATTGAAACTGAGATGCGTGAGCGTCAAGGTGGCGAGTCCTATCTGAGCTTCTA
>CALHDX010000100.1:0-6906 GCA_938023105.1 uncultured Atopobium sp. | reverse complement strand
TTGCAGCAATTCTGGCGCTGGCAAATGGTGCAAACGAGTACATCAAGAAGGTTGAAGAGGATACGCTTTCAATGTACCCACTCACCATCTCTGAACAGTCCGTTAATATTTCTTCCTTTATTTCTGGAAGTGGAAGTAGCTCTGACTCGGCTGATTCTCAAACGCAAGATGCACAAAGCGAGATGACGCAAAATCAGAAAAATGCAGAAGCTGCAAAGCTAGAAAATCAACCTGCTGAAGGTGCTATTCCTACTAACAACAGGCTAGGTATGCAGGCTGAAAGTATTGGTTCTAATGACCTGACCAGCTTGAAGGCTTTTCTCGACAATAATGGCGGCGGCATTAACACGTATGCCAGCGCTATTACGTATGGCTATTCTGTAAGCCCCTTCATCTACCTGCCGGCAGGCGCGGACTCTGGCTCTTCTGATCCTGTTCAGGTGCAGCCAGACGTTACTTTCTCTAAGGTATCGCCTAAGATTCCGTCATATAGTCCACTGGCTTCTTTTGCAAGTACATCGCTTTTTGGTGAGCTTCCTGGCAATCCTTCTATTTACGAGGATCGCTATACTGTTCGAGCTGGTAGATGGCCTACTGCTTGGAACGAGGCTGTTTTGGTGTTGCGTCCAAACGGCACCATGGATGATTTTTTGGAGTATACGCTTGGCCTGCGTGATTACGCTGGCCTGCGCTCTACCGTTGATAAAATTGCAAGTGGAGAATCCAGCACTATCGAAGAGTCTCATAGTACATACACCTACGAGCAGTTGATGTCTCCAACGTTTAAGCTGGTTATGCCTAATCAACGTTATGTTTGGGATAGCAATCTTGGTGTCTGGACAGACAAATCCGATGATCAGTCATACATGAATAACCTCATTGCCAATGCACCTGACTTGCATATTGTTGGTGTTGTTCAGGCAAAAGACCCAACTACCACGGGAGCGCTTTCTGAGGGCATTTACTACACACCACAACTGACTCAGAAGATGATTTCTGATGCAGAGACATCTCCTATTGTCCAGGATCAGATGAATCGTCCAGATGTTGACGTTTTCACTGGTAAAACCTTTGAGGACGAGAAGAACGGTCAAACTTCTGAGGGACTTTCTATCAGCTCTCTCATTTCCGTTGATTCTAACGTGCTGTCTTCGGCGTTTAACTTTAATTCACAGGCGCTGAACTTCTCGTCAATTAATCTGTCTGGCTTGGATATGTCCTCGCTTGACCTTTCTGACGTGCAGCTACCTGCTTTTGATCCGTCACAGCTTAATTTGTCTGATAGCGATGTTCTGTCTTCTGTTACGTCTTCGCTTGATCCAGCTGCGCTGGCGGCGGCTTTCCCAGAGCTCTCTGCAGCAGACATTCAGCAGATCCTTTCTGGCATTACCGTTAATTTCAAACCAGGAGGACAAGCTGCCATTTCTTCACTTATGGGAAATATTGCTCTGGGATGGAACTCTTGGAGCGCTGCTAATCCCGGTAAGACCATGGCAGACTACCTTGCAACAGATCAGGTACGCACGCAGATTGTAACTACGGTTTCTTCTGCGGTTGATACCGATGACCTGCAGCAACAGTTGGTTACTGCTTTGGCAAATAAGCTGGGAACCAATCCAGACCTTCCAAGTGTTCAGGCTGAGGTTTCTCAGAGGCTTATGAGTGCTTATCAATCACAGATTGCAAGTGCACTTTCTGCAGCTATTACCCGTGCTATGAGTGCTTACGTGCAGACTGCGCTAACCAGCGTGATGACGCAGGTTGCTTCAAGAATGCAAAATCAGATTGCAGGCGCACTCAATACAGCTATGCAGGGCGTTGTGGCAAATATGTCCAATGCAATGCAGGTAGACCAAGCAACGCTCGCAAGTGCCTTTAAGCTCAATGCTGACCCATCGCAGCTAGCAGCTATTGCTGCGTCAATGCTAAGGGCAACGCCAGCAACGTATGAGTCAAATCTTTCTAAGATGGGATATGCGGACCTTAATAAGCCCACGTCAATCAACATTTATCCGAAAGACTTTGCAAGTAAAGAAAAGATTGTTGAAATTCTTAATACGTACAACGCCGACGCAAAGGCTGCTGGCGAAGAGTCTAAGGTAATTACCTATACCGACATTGTCGGCGCGCTGATGAGCTCTGTCACACTGATTGTTGATATGATTTCTGCGATGCTTATTGCATTTGTATCTATCTCGCTTGTTGTTTCTAGCATCATGATTGGCATCATTACGTTCATCTCGGTTCTTGAGCGTAAAAAGGAAATTGGTATTCTGCGCTCCATTGGTGCTTCCAGGCGAGACATTGCCAACGTATTCAACGCGGAGACGTTTATCGAAGGTCTTATTTCTGGTGTTATGGGTATTGGCATTACGCAGCTACTCATTTTGCCCGCAAATGCTGTGGTCAAAGCCATGTTTAACGTGGACAACCTGGTGGTCTTGCCGCTGAATGGTGCGCTCATTTTGATTCTGATTAGCGTTGTCTTGACGCTCCTTGCAGGTCTTATTCCTGCAGGTAGGGCAGCTAAGTCCGACCCAGTTCAGGCGCTGAGAAGCGAGTAGCCCACTGCCTAAGTGCGTTGTCTGGCGAGAAGACCGTCTAGCTGCACCTTGCACCTCACAAGAAAAGCCCTGTCATGCGTGCGCACGACAGGGCTTTTACGTTTTTATTGCAGCTACCAGGCCTAGTTCTCCTGGCCGCCAAAGAGGTCGACAACCTCAAGATCAAGCTCGGAGGCTTCAATGGCCTCCTTGGCGCCAAAGACAACAACCGAGAGGTCATCATAGCTTTGAGGCATGGTGCTTCCCAGTTCTTTGATGTCTTCAATCTGGGCGTGAAGGATTTTCTCGCGAAGCTTAAGAAGGCGCTCTGGATCACGGTGGTTGAAGTACTCAATGTCTTGCCTGCGAGCAAGCATACGAGCGGGAACAGGAGCGTCAACGCCTGCCACAGAGGCAACTACGTAGCCCTCAAACTCGTCAGCGTCTGGAGTCCACTCAGAGAGCCAGCTACCTGCGCCAACATAGCGGTCGAGGGTTGCATCAAGCGCGGGGTCTCGGTAGGAGACAAAGCTCTGCAGGCCAGCGATGGAGTTTCTAAACATAACACCATAAGCTCCGCCCTTAACGCGGACTTCGTTCCACAGGTAATCAAGACCCAGAACCCTGGTTGCAACAAGCCAGTTACCCTGCTGTTCATGAGTTGCGTGAGCAACGTTTGGATAGGAGAGACCAACATAAGAAACGTTTGACGGAATGAGGTAGGCCACGCGCTGTAGCTTATCTTCAGGGACAACAAGCGTTGGTGTTACGTTATCTGCTTGTGATGTGTTGCCCTTCTTGAGGCCAAGGTCTCCTGCTGTCTGCCAGAATGCCTCACGGCTCTGAGTGGAGCCGGTAAAGCTGACGGTAACGTTGTCTGCGCGGAAAATCTTGCGCGTAAGTGTATCCAGCTCTTTTGCAAGCTGAGGGGCGCGCTCATCCCAGTTGGCAAGCAGGTTCTTCAGATACTCATAGAAGCCAACGCCTGCGAGAGCATCGTTTACGCGATTAGCTGCAGAGTAGGCGGTCAAAGCCTTATTCTGCGCTGCAGTATGACCAGCGCCAACAAAGTACTGCTCCTGCGCAATGCGTCGCTGAATCAAAATGTTCTTCAGTCGGCTCAGGTCATCAAAACGCGTGCTGGACCAGACCTCAGAAGGAATGCTTGCAAGTCCCTGGGTTTTCTCGGCAAGGGCGCTTGCAGCAACAATGAAGGCAGGATGTGCCTGGTCAAGGGTGTCGCGGTCGTAGATATCCGTGAAGAACGAGAGGTGACCAAGGTTGCTCTCAATAAGAATATCAAGCTCGGATGCGGTATGTGTAGCCGTATCAAGCTTTCCCAGCGCCTCAGCAAGAATGCCCACAAGTGGCAGCTCTTCAAAGGTAACCGCGCTGGTCAAATCAAAGTAATGGTAGACGTAGTCAATGCCATGAGTATCCAGCTCGTGCGCAATACACGGTAGGGGAGCTTCAACCTCAAAGCCAGCAGGACGCTCTCTACCTGCACCGATATCACTGAGCGAGAGGGACGGCAGCTTGGCTAAGTCTTCTGGAGCGTCAGGTGTTTCTTGCTCCAGACGCAGTGCCTCTACCTCTACGCGGATCTTCTCGACGTCCTCATCGGTGAGCGTGGAGCGAAGTTGTGCCAGTTCAGCGGCTTCTTCCTGAGCCTCTCCCTCGTCTGTAGGGACAAGCTTAACCTGAGCTGCGTGCTTGCTGTTGCAGATGAGCTCTAGAAGTAGCTTCTCAAAGCCCTTTTGAGCTGCAAGTTCTTTGACGTAGGCAATGGCGTCCTCGTAGCGGATGTAGTCCAGAGGACGTGCGTCGTCATAGAGCCAGCTTGAAAGCGAACGCAGCGTGTACTCAATACCGTTTGAGTACGGCTGATCATTCTCGCGCAGGTTAAACTCTGCAAGCGCAATGGAAGCATTGAGCTTCTTTGGATCAATGCCTTCAGCGGCAATTTTCTGGCAGGTGGTCTCTACCAGCTCACGGAACTTCTGAGCCGCGCCCTCCTTAAGGCCTTTGAGCTGCAAGAAGAGCATAGGTTGGGCAAGGTCGTCGGAGAGATAGTAGCTAAAGTCATCGCCAAGCTCTGCGTCAAGAATTGCACGCTTGAGCGGGGATTCATTGGAGCCCATGAGGGTGTCAAACAAGATATCTGCTGCCATCATCTTGTTGCGCTGGTCAGGCGTTCCAAGCACGTAACCCAGGCCAACGCTGGAGTTGTCGGCTGTGGTGTTCATGCGGACCTGGCAAGGCTCGGGCAACACGGGTGCCTGCAGGTTAAGCGGATTGGGGGCACCTGCATCGCGTTTCTCGGCAGCTGCAAACCTCTGGGCAATAAAGGAGAGCTCACGCTCGCAATCAAGGTCGCCGTAGAGGAAGGTGTAGCTGTTAGAGAGGTCGTAGTGGCGAGCGTGGGTGTCCAGGAAGTTCTCGTAGGTGAGCTCAGGGATTGCGCGAGGCTTGCCGCCAGATTCTTTGCCGTAGGCGGTATCAGGGAAGAGGGCCTCGCTGACAGAATCGTAGAGTACGCGATCTGGATCAGAGAGGGCGCCCTTCATCTCGTTGAAGACAACACCGTTGTAGCTAAGATTGCCCTGCTCGTCAGCTTCTAGGTGCCAGCCTTCCTGCTCAAAGATGCGCTTGCGCTTATAGATTGCAGGATGCAGAACGGCGTCCAGGTACACGCTCATGAGGTTTTCCAAGTCAGCTACGTTAGTGCTGGCCACAGGGTAAACCGTTTTGTCAGGGTAAGTCATTGCGTTCAGGAACGTCTGCATAGAGGTCTTGAGCAGGTTAACAAACGGCTCCTTGACAGGATAAGCATCGGATCCGCAGAGAACTGAGTGCTCCAGAATGTGGAAGACGCCGGTGTGGTCTACAGGAGGTGTCTTAAAAGCAATGGCAAACGAGCGATTGTCATCGTCGCAGGCAAACCACATAAGGCGAGCACCTGTAGGAACATGCTTAAAGATGTAGGCGTAGCCAGAAATCTCGTTAACCCACTCAGCTGAGATTACCTCAAAGCTCTTGTCTTCTGCATGAAGCGTACCAACAGAAAACGCGCTGTCCATCTGCGAATACTTGGATGTCATAAGCTGCCAATCTATACAAAAACTTACGTGAGCATCATTGCCGTTTTGGACCATCTTGCCCATCTGAACCGTTTGGAGACTTGAGACTCCGCACAAAGCAGGGTAAGGTGGATTTTTGTTATTGTGATACTACCGCGTCAGAGAAAAAGTGACACTTGTATCCGTATTTTGTAATGAAAGATTTATACCCAGATGAATGGTTTCATTTCTCATGAGAGTGATGTGGAGTCTTCCAAGGCCGCAGATGCTACAGAGGCTTCTGCAGAAGAGGAAGCACTTGGAAGCGATGACGCTGAAATAACCCCTGATAACAAGAAGAAAATCTATCGAGGAATTCTCTTTGTCTTGATTGGTGGAGCTTCCTGGGGCGCATTTGGAACCGCTGCAAAGTACCTGCTTGATACCTATCACGTTGATCCGATGTGGTTGATTGATATTCGTGAGCTTTGTGCCTGCTGGTTATTCTTAGGAACTGCTTTTGCGTTTGATAGAAAAAATCTCACAACTGTCATCAGGAAGCCAAAAGAGCTGGCAAAAATATTTGTGGTTAGCTTGTTTGCCATTCTCTTCTCGCAAGTTGCTTATATTTATGCAGTTAATGCTACTAATTCTGGAACCGCAACAATCATGCAGTCGTTGGGCATGCTGGGCGTTTTAGCCTTTGTCTGTGTGGTTGGCAAGCGCTGGCCTCGTCGTCGAGAGATTCTTGGTATTGTTTTGGCGCTTATTGGCACCTATCTCTTGGTAACAGGAGGAAATCCAGGCACACTCAATCTTCCAACTGCCGGTATTTTCTGGGGCGTTATGTGTGCGTTTGCCCAGGCAGCTCTTTCGATTTTGCCAAAGCCTTTGATGGAAAAGTGGGGAAGCTTTACCGTTAACGGCCTAGCTTTTCTGTTCTCAGGCACGCTCATTGCCGTGTTTTATCAGCCCTGGAATCACATGCCTCAGCTGGACGCCTTTGGTATCTTGCTGGTAGTCATTGGTGTGTTGGTAGGAACGTTCTTGGCGTACGGCCTTTACCTGCAGGGTGTTAAGGACGCAGGCTCACTTAGGGCGGTTCTTCTGGGTACTATCGAGCCCGTTATGGCAACTATTACCACCGTATTGGTGCTGGGAATCACCTTTAGCGTTGCCGACCTCATCGGCTTTGCCCTCATCCTAGCGATGGTCGTGCTCACCGCCTAACCGTGCCCAACAACAAAAACCCCGCAGGCAAACTGCGGGGTTTTAACGTTCTCTAAAGGCTGTTCTATCAGAGG
>CALHDX010000099.1:0-8865 GCA_938023105.1 uncultured Atopobium sp. | reverse complement strand
GCGCTGTCGCTGGGCTCAGAAGGAATGTCTGCTCAACACCAGGGCTTGGGCCAAAAGCTTCTTTCCAAAGCCTCCTCTATTGCAGCAGATGCGGGTTATACCAGCCTTAACGTCATCAGCTCAATTGGAACGCGCGCCTACTATCGCGCACAGGGCTTTACCGATGCAGGTCTCTACCAGCAAAAAGTTCTGTAAAAGGTAGCCTTGTACTTCTAAACCAGTTATACACGCTTGCTGTAAAAGTTTCAAAAAATGCCGAGAAGACCGTCGATCTTCTCGGCATATTCATGAGCGTCGCCCTCTCCTTGACGCGAATGAATTTTAAGGAATCAGCGACAAAATCTGAGAAAGATTTTTCTTGCCAAAGTCGACCTTCTGACCTTCATTGATAACCAAGCATGGAACGCTCATGACATCGTAGGTGTCTTTGAGCTCCTTGAAGTGGTTGATGTCATAGACGTCGCAGGTGACCTGAGGGTTGTCTGCAGCAATACGCTGAGCAGCTACAACAACGTCTGGGCACATGGTACAAGAAAGTCCCACCAAGACCTGAAGATGTGTCTTTGACTCGATAGCGGCAATAGATGCCTTATCCTCGTCACTAATAGGCTGACCAGGACCTGCGGCGTTATAGAGTCCAAGTACAAACGAAGTGAACTCGTGACCGCCAGGAACACCATGGAACGCAAGACCTGTTGGAGTGCCATCCTGTGCGCAAACACGAACAACAGGAAGGTTCTTCTCGCCCGTGTCTGAGACTGTTTGAACGCTCAGCTTGTCGGTCATAGAAGAAAGCTCTTCCATGTAAGCTACGAGCTCCTCAGAAACAGGTCTTTGATCAAGCACAAGCTGAAGCACAAGCGGACGTGCCATGCGCTCAAAGACAGCGTTGAGCTGTGCCTTCATATCATCGGTGAAAATCTCTCCGAAGTCAGAGACTGTCTTGGCCGCTGAGGTCTCAGGAGCTTCCTTCTTGGACGAGATGCGCGTGACGTTCATCTGTGGAACAAGGCCAGTTTTCTCCTGAGCACGCTTGATATAGCGCTCCATTTCGGTGGCGGTAGTTGCCGCCTGACCAATAGCCGTTGCAACCTGACGTAGTGGCTTCTGACATACGTCGCCTGCACCAAAGAGACCCTCACGGGTTGTTTCCTGGTGCTCGTTGGTGATCAGATAGCCGTAATCATCAGTCTGTGCCAGCTCTTTTACCAGGTCGGTCTCTGGCGCGTAACCCGCGAAGACAAAGACACCAATGGAATCGCCATCTTCTGGAGCAAAGGTGGTCTTCTCGCCCGTCTTAAGATTCTTGTACGTAATAGACCTAAGTGCGGAATCTCCGGCAACGGACTCAACCTGCGTGTTGTAGAGAACCGTAATGTTTGGATTAGTACGAGCAGCCTCGGACGATGCAGGGGCGCAGGTAAACGCCTCCTCACGCACAAGAACCGTGACGTGCTTTGCGTACTTAGTTAGAAATACGCTTTCTTCTGCAGCTGCAAAACCTCCACCAATAACAAAGACTTCCTTGCCGGTAAAGAACTCGCCGTCGCAGGTGGCGCAGTAAGCAACTCCGTGGCCCTGATAGTCCTCTTCTCCCACAAAGCCAATATGGCGTGGATGAGCTCCAGAGGCCAGAAGAACCGAAAGGCAGGGACGCTCGCCTTTGGTGGTGTGAACTACCTTGACATCTCCGGACATATCCAGGTCAGTAACTTCTGCCAGCAAAAACTCTGCGCCAAAGGCCTCAGCCTGCTTACGCATGGTTTCTGAAAGCTCAGAGCCACTGGTAGAGAAAACTCCCGGGTAATTAACGACCTCATTAGTAATAGTGATCTGTCCGCCAAAATGGTCCTTCTCGACAACTAGAACACGGTAGCGAGCACGGGCCAGATAGAGGGCGGCGGTGAGCCCAGCTGGCCCACCGCCGATAATCACCGCGTCGTAGAGGTCTTTGACGTCGGTCATTGTAAGCTCCTAAATCTTAGAGCTGACCAACAAGGTCAAGGCTTGGCTTCAGGGTCTCAGCGCCTGGCTGCCACTTAGCTGGGCAGACCTGATCGCCGTGCTCTGCAACAAACTGTGCAGCCTGGAGAAGGCGGAGAAGCTCCTCAGCGTTACGGCCAATGCCACCAGCAGTGACAAGCTCAACCTGAATGACACCCTCAGGGTCAACGATGAAAGCACCGCGCTCAGCAAGGCCAGCATCCTCAATAAGGACCTCAAAGTTCCTTGCAAGAACGTGAGCTGGGTCAGCGAGCATTGGGTAGGTTACCTTAGAGATACGCTCGGACTCCTCGTGCCATGCCTTGTGGACAAACTCAGTGTCGCAAGAGACAGAGTAGACCTCTGCGCCAGCAGCCTGGAACTTGTCATAGTTGTTAGCAAGATCCTCAAGCTCAGTTGGGCAAACAAAGGTAAAGTCAGCTGGATAGAAGAAGAACAGGCTCCACTTGCCCAGTGTGGACTCCTTGCTTACCTCAGTGATGTTACCGTTGTGGAATGCGTTTACCTTAAAATCACCAATTTGCTTACCAATAAGAGACATAGTCAGTTCCTTTCTGTAAGTAAAACAACTTATAAAACGTGCTAGTTAGAAGTTTACCTTCTTTAACTCATTTGTCAATAACAATAATGATTACTATTTATATTCACAAAAAGAAACAGGCCAGATTACTCTGACCTGTGAACAGTTGGTGGGCGTTATAAGATTTGAACTTATGACCTCTTCCGTGTCAGGGAAGCGCTCGTCCCCCTGAGCTAAACGCCCGAATATGTTTGCTGCTGGGGATGCAGCAAGGGATATATTACGAGAAACCCGCCCCTCTTGCAACTGTCAAATGCAACTTTTTTTGAAATCTGCAAAAGATCGGTTCGTCAATGCATTGATGGCTATTTAAATACCGCGGACTCTCAAATGAATGACCGCCTTTTAAACCCGTATATCTTCTGCACCTCAATTAAACAAAACATGTTAAAAGATAGGCAAATGGATTGTAAAAGCATACGGTCAGAAGTATTATGGCAAGTCGTTCGATTGAGGGAGAAACTTATGAACTTTCTGGAATATAACAAAGACGAGAAGCTTCACTTTAATTATAAGAAATCATGCGGTCTCTGGTTAATTGTTGTAGCTCTCATCATTTTTGCAGCTACCGTAATAGGTGGAAAGCAGATTATCAATATGTCCGTATTTAGCTTTGGATATGTTGCAGCCTTCTTATCTATAAATACAAATAAGAAAGTTCTCAATAAGTTTTCCGATGGTCCTTCAAGTAAGTTCCAGAACAAAATGTCTCTATACGCGGTGATTTTCTTATTCATTTTGATGTTTTTATTAGGTGGACCATTTTTTGCAACTGAAAACTGGAGACTTATTTGGTTGGGCGCGTTAATGGCCACGGCACTGCACTTTTTCCTCTATTACTTTGTGCATGGAAAATCGATGATTTATCTGGCAATACTTTGTGCCATCAATGTTGGTATAGGTTATATTTTTCCAGACATCCCACTGACAATAACTGCCTATATTGATGCAGCAATTAAACTTGGCTTTGGAATATACCTGTTCTTTTTCTCAAAGCCAACACAACAAAAATAGCCTTCGCCTAGAGACCGTGTGCGTCAAACGTGTCCTTAACCAAAGCCACAAGCATTGGTATAAACACAGCCACGCCTGCTAAGAGCATTGGATTATCACGTATTTCTGGAATGTCCTGTAAGAAATTCTGCAGATCATAGACAAGACCAACGGCAACGGCAATAAGAATAGGTGCCAGAATAATCAAAATAGGATTTGGTGGTTTACGCATAAGGATGCTTTCTTTTACAAGTACTGCACACGCAGCGGTCCAATAGAGCAAAGATACGTATCAAGCCACATTCTGGCTTTTCTTCCTTACTTCTTCCCTACTTCTTACGCTTAACCTTAATTTGAATGCCAGAGGTCTCTGGACGAGACGATGTAGAAGCAACAGCGGGTTTCTCGCCATTTACAAAAGCCGAGAAACGCTGACGGAAACGATTCCACTTGTGGTAGATAGGCTCGTGATCATGAGATCTGAGACCCAAAAGCATGCTTGCTGCCAGGGTTGGAAGCAGATACTCAATAGCGCGCCAAAGCACAAAGCCTGCGGCAATTTCTTCACCAAACATATGGCCAAACAGGAAGGCAAAGCCTCCCTCAGCACCACCAGTACCACCAGGAAGTGGAATGGCCGAGGTCAAGAGCTCAAGCATTGAACCAGATGCAAGGCAGGTCAGAAGGTCTGCGGGTTGACCGAGTGCACGCAAAACAAAGTATGGAAGTGCATAGAGGCAGCCAAGCTGGACCAAGGTAACCAGCAGAACAACGCACATCTCTGGGATGTTCTTTGCAGCAGTTTTAAAGCCGTTTGAGAACTCATCTACCTGCGTGTTAATGATGCCATGCCAGTGGTCGTACTGCTTTACGATACGAAGACGCGAAAGCAGCCTTAAGCCCCAGTTGCCCACGGTCTTAACCATTTTAGGAAGCAGGCAAATGGCCAAGATAACTGCAACCATCACTATCTTTGCGCCAAACAAAATAACGCCAATAACGGTTACATCGCCAAATTGCTCGTAGAAATAATTGGCCCTAAAGATAAGCATCAGAGCTGCAAAGATGCCCTCGCCCGCCTCGTACATAACAAAGCGGGTGAACTGTAAAGCTCCTGCCTGGCCAACGGAAATTCCTGCACGAGTGAGGCGATAAATCTGAGCAGGAGCAGCGCCAGCACCGTTTGGTGTGAGGTTCATGAAGAAGATACCCGACGCCTCAACGCTCATCAGGTCACGAACACCAACAGGACTCTCGGGGTCTGTAATAACTGAAATTACGTAGGCGAGAATACCCAGGAAATAGTAGACAAAGTAGCAAAGAGCACCAGCAATGAGCCAACCTGTATCTACGTCTGCTAGAGCAACAACAAACTCATCAAACTGACCAGAGAAAACGATATAGAGTGCGTACAGTATTACAACCGCAAAGAGGAAGAGAATGCTCTTTCTAACTTGACCAAAGCTCTCTTTTGCCTCTTCTACCTGCTCAGATGAAGAAGTTGGAGCAACACTAATCTTAGGCTTTTTAGTTGAAACACCCTTAACGGTTGTAGATCCAATCTTCACCGTTACCTTCGGTGTAGATGAGGGGTGCTCGGTTTCAGACGCGCC
Source organism: uncultured Atopobium sp. (assembly GCA_938023105.1). Taxonomy (GTDB): domain Bacteria; phylum Actinomycetota; class Coriobacteriia; order Coriobacteriales; family Atopobiaceae; genus Lancefieldella. The sequence goes on along the minus strand of CALHDX010000099.1, from coordinate 3,675 downwards.
ATCTGGGCGATCCATGGGCACCTCCTTGGACTCTGGATCACAATACGTGTACAGAAAGAACACTCTTTGCAGATAAACGATGCAACCTCAGAGGGTTTCTCGCCACCTACCTGCTTTTCATTTTACATGAACCGCTCAAGTATACTCTTGTCGGCTTCAATAATGCCACCGCCACAAACTTCCTGGCCATCGTACAAAACCGCCGATTGACCTGCTGCAACAGTTTTTACCGGCTGATCAAATTCAATAAATCCACATTGATTATCCGTGAGCGTAAACGTTACGGGAACCAGTGCGCCTGTGTGACGAGTTCTGACCACATACCTGCCATTAGCTGCAGATTCTCCAGAAATCCAGTGCATGTCCGAGAGCTCCATGCGACGAGTCCAGAGCGCAGGACAGTTGAGGTCAGAGGTTACGTAGACCACATTCTTAAGCGTGTCGGTTGCCACTACATAGCGAGCAGGGCCTCCACCGATGTTCAGGCCTTTTCTTTGGCCAACGGTAAAGAGGAATGCTCCGTCATGGGTGCCAAGAACCTTGCCTGTCTCCCACTCAATGACGTCGCCCTGCTTTTTCTTGAAGGTGTCCAGCAAAAACGTGCGCAAGCCAACGGGGCCAATAAAACAAATGCCGTCAGAGTCTGGCTTAGTTTCTATGCCCAGACCTCGCTCTGCACACAGAGCCCTAACCTCTGCCTTGGTGGCAATGTGTCCAATAGGAAAAAGCGTGCGTTCAAACAAATGACCTGGTACACGCCATAGGAAATACGTCTGATCCTTGTGAGCATCTGCGGCACGCAAAAGTTTTTTGGTGCCCGGAACGTTCTGTGCATAGTGACCTGTTGCAACAAAATCGGCACCCTCTGCAAAAGCACGTTCTGCAAAGGTGCCAAACTTGACCGTCTGGTTGCACATAACGTCTGGATTGGGCGTGCGACCGTGCTCATAGGCATCAAGCAGGTAATCCACAACGGTAGCCTTGTACTCGGCCTCACAGTCCCACACGTCCAAATCAATGCCCAGCGTTACGCACACGCGCTCAGCATCAGCCAGGTCATCTGCCCAGGGGCACTTAAAGCCTGGCAAGTCCTTTGACCAGTTACGCATATAGATAGCCTTGACGTTGTAGCCCGCCTCAAGAAGCAGGGCTGCAGACAGCGCCGAATCAACGCCGCCACTCATGCCAAGGTAAACTAATTCTCCCATGTCACTCCTACACGAGCAGACTCCTGCTTGACAGCCTCAGCGATTGCCCAAGCTGCGTACAAGATGTCGTCTTCTGTGGTAGTTCTTCCAAGCGTTAGCCTGAGGCTTCCCGCAGCTACTTCTCGCGGTGCTCCAATTGCCTCAAGCACGTGAGATATTTGCATCTTTGATGCGGCGCAGGCAGAACCCGTTCCTACCGACACGCCCAGGCGCTCCAGCAGAATGACCAGACGACGAGCTTCAAGTCCCGGGAAAGAAACGTGCAGCAAATTGGGAAGCCTCAGCTTGGCGTTCTTTGGCCCCGAGACAATCATCTGCGGAAACTCTGTACAAAGCAGCTCCTGTAGCTGATCTCTGAGACGAGAAACCCGTTTTGCCTCGTCAGCGCGAGTCTCATCAGCAAGCGCTAAAGCACACGCAAAGCCAATGACGCCCGCGACGTTTTCCGTACCTGAACGAACACCGCCTTCTTGTCCGCCGCCGAGCACCAGCGGCCTTAAGCGCACATCATCGGAGGCCCACAGAAGGCCCACCTGCTTTGGACCGGAAAGCTTTGCTGCAGAAAGCGTCAACATGTCCACACCCAGCGATGACACGTTCACGCTTAGGTATGCCGCAGCTTGAGAGGCGTCTACGTGCAAATGCAGCGGACGAGTCTCCCCTGCCGCAAGCCTACGCGAGCGCTCCTTGGCAAGCACCTGCGAAATCTCTCGGATAGGCTGAATGGTGCCAATCTCCCCGTTTGCAAGCTCAATGGATACCAGTTCGGTCTCTGGCTTGAGCGCTCTTGCAACGCGCTCTGGATCCACACGACCGTCTGCTTCTACGCGTAGTGTCTTGTGCGAGAAAATCCCTGCACACGCAAGGACGCTCTCATGTTCAATGGCGTCAACGATAACGTGTGCGTCTTCAGAGACCGTTGCAAACGCCAGGTTGTTGGCCTCTGTAGCACCCGCTGTGAGCACCACGTTTCCTGGACGAGCACCAATGGCATGCGCCAAGACAGCGCGGGCACGTTCTACCTCGTCACGAACCTGGCGAGACAGAGCATACGGTGCTGAAGGGTTGTAAAACCTCTCCGTGAAGTACGGAATCATTGCATCAACTACACGTGGATCCATAGGTGTAGCTGCGGCAAAGTCCAGGTACACGTTGCCTGTTGGATGTTCTGGTTTTGCAGAAGGCATGTGCATTACAAATCCTTTGGGTTTCTCGCGGTCTTGCGGTGCGCGGCGACTTGCTGTCGGGCGGGGCTCGGAACGGGCGGTCTTGCGGCGATCGGCGGCTATGACTTGTCAGGCGAATCTGGCGACGTAAACGTCATGTTCTGGAAACGAGCAGATACAAAACTGTCATCGTAGTGATTATCTACCCACATCTCAAACGCGTTTGTCGGAGGAATACCAGCGTCTCTCTGAGCTTTTCTCGCCAAACACGCCACTGTCATAGTGATGTCGGCAACAAGATATACTGTAAGCAGGGTAACAAAAATTGCTTGCCTTTTTGATGTTGGCTCGCCAATCTTGTAGAGAGCGCGAGGCATGATGACGCGACACCAAATCAGGCCCAAAATGCCCCAGAAACCCAAGAATCGCCAGGCTACCCACTGTGTGATGGCGTCTGGAAGATGGGCATACGTCCACGATTCCGAGTGGAAAATCTCTTGCATTCCCCAGCCGGTAAGCTGCTCCAGCGTGCCGCCGACAACAACTGAAACCAAGAAAATGACCAGGTTATTGGAGTGATGCTTGTGCAACTGATAGCAAATTACCGTCAGAAACACCGCGCCGGTTCCGTAAAGCGGAGAGAATGGTCCCCAGATGAGGCCAACCCTGCTCTCGGTCAGGCCGGCGGTAATGAGCATCCAGATCTCTTCGATAAGAAGGCCAGCCATGCAACCCACAATGAAGAGAATAACCACCTGGTACCAACCAAGATGCATCTTGTCCAAGTACGCCGAAAGCTCGGCTTGCGTTGGTTTTGGCTTGGAGAACGGTGCGGCTAGTGCGGCGTCGGGTGCGTCGTCAGGTGCGTCCGATACAGCGCTAGAAGCGTCGGGTGCGAGCCCATCGATCTTCTCGCCAGACGAGAGCCAGCCCCAAAAATAGCGCACCACGCGAACAAAACCGCTTGCGACAAGATACGCAAGCGTCAAAAGAGCTATGAGCGACGCAAGAATAAAGAACATACAACCTCATTCAAAAGTTCTTGTTCCATGATACGGCAAGTGCCTACACTTGGCAATCTACCTGCTCTTATTTGTAAGTTTTGTAAGAAAAATTCACCTCTTGTGCACGTCCGGATTAATGACTTTTCTAAAAAAGTTTGACGATTTTGAAATTTACACTTGCGCTCAGCCGTGAACTTGCGTATATTATTCCTCGCGTTCGCGGGCTTAGCGCAGTTGGTAGCGCGCAACCTTGCCAAGGTTGAGGTCGCGGGTTCGAACCCCGTTTTTCGCTCTTTT
>CALHDX010000098.1:0-25625 GCA_938023105.1 uncultured Atopobium sp. | reverse complement strand
ATTTCTTATGTCCAAGAAATGGGAGGCAGTTCATTGTGCGGGCGCCTTTTTGGTTCAACGTTTTTGTTGCAGCTAATAAGTGCAGCTCAAACTACTTCTTGACCTCGTAATGACTCTTTACGGTAAACGTAATAACATAGGTCTTACGATACGACTCGGGTGCAGAGGTAAGAATTGCGCAGTCAGTCAGGTTGTAGTTTGTTGGGTGAGCAAGAGCCTGGTCAACGGTGTTGCCAATCTCTTCTGCAGACTCAAGCACCTGAGCTCTCTGAGCTGCATCGATAGTTGCTTTTTTCATCAAATCAAACTGATCTGCCGTACCTTCAATACGAACGATAATAGGCCAAAGGCTGTCTTTATCAATCTGAGTAGTAATTTGAAGATCTGGATACAGGCTGTTATCAAAGCTGAATCCATCAGGAATATGGTAGGTGCCATATCCGGTAGCGTTGGAATTGTTTGATGAGGAACTAGAGGAGCTTGAAGAATCCTCTTTTTTCTCGTCCTTTTTCTCTTCTTTTTGTTCTGATGTGGTGGATTGTGTCTGGTCTTGTTTATTTTCTGTTTGTGAGCAGCCAGACAAAATGCCTACACTCAAGGCTGACGTTACTAGTAGTACAAAAATTGCAGTAAAGAACTTGCTCATCCTAGAGCTACGCTTCATTTGACCTCCATTAAACGGAACGTGCCAACTACCAGGAACTCACTGCGATTGTACCCAGCAAATAGCGCCATTTAACTGGGAGAATATTTCACAAGATAAAATAATGTTTCATCTTTTTATGCTTCCCAGAGGAAGTGCTTCATATCTACCTTACCGTTTTCTAGAAATTGCACACCCTCTGCCTCAAGAAGCTCTCGCTGAGCGTCTGGTCCACCAAAAGCAAAGCCAGGAGCTAGCGAGCCGTCTTTAAAGACTACTCGGTGACATGGCACGCCACCAGCAACTCCCGGACTTTGATGCATAGCAAATCCTACATAGCGAGCCTTTCTTGGCTCCCCTATCATGCGAGCTATCTGCCCATACGTACTGACTCTGCCCTCGGGAATCTGCTTGACCACTGAAAATGCACGCTGAAAAAAATTATCCATATCTAGCCCACTCTATCTTCACGGTTACCGGGAATTGCTTGCTCATTTTATGTTGGAATGCTATCGTATCAAAAGCAAACGGGTGGTGGCGCAGCTTGGTAGCGCACTTGACTGGGGGTCAAGGGGTCGCTGGTTCAAATCCAGTCCACCCGACCAGAATTTCTCGCCAGGAGTATTCCTGGCTTTTTTATTATCTGAACAGGGCGAGAAACCCCGTGTACAAGTGGCAAAATCAAGCTGCAAAACAAAGCGGCCGGCTGCTGTGAACAACCGACCGCACGTTTGATTTTTTGCGATTTACTATGCGTCTGTACCCTCAAACTGGCTCTCGTACAGCTTGGCATAGAAACCGCCTTTGGCCAAGAGTTCATCATGAGTTCCGCGCTCAAGAATTGAGCCGTCCTTGAGGACAAGAATGCAATCCGCTCCCTGGATGGTTGAGAGCCTGTGAGCAACAACCAGTGAAGTTCTGCCATTCATGATGGTGTCAAACGCCTTTTGTACCAGCTGTTCTGTTCGCGTATCAATGCTTGAAGTTGCCTCGTCCAGAAGCAGAATAGGTGGATTAGCAAGCATGACGCGAGCAATACAGAGAAGTTGCTGCTGGCCCTGAGACAAAGATCCGCCAGACTCTCCCACCATGGTGTCGTAACCCCGAGGAAGCTGTTGGATAAACTCGTGTGCCTGAGCTTTTTGAGCTGCAGCAAAAATCTCTTCGTCAGTTGCGTCTGGCTTTGCATAACGGATATTCTCTTTGATGGTTCCCTTAAACAGCCAGGTATCCTGCAACACCATACCAAACTGCTCTCTCAGCGATGCTCGCGTGAGCTTTTGCGTGTTATGACCGTCTACATAAATTGCGCCAGAATCAATGCTATAGAACCTGAGTAGCAGGTTAATAAGAGTGGTCTTACCGCAGCCAGTTGGGCCAACAAGAGCAATCTTCTGGCCAGGCTCTGCCCTGAATGAGATGTGGTTGAGCAGCGGGTGCTTGGGATCATAGGAGAACGCCACATCATCAAACTCAATGGAGCCCTGTGGATTCTGGATGACTTCAGCGTCTACTGGATCAGGCTTGATTTCCTTTGCGTCGAGAAGATCAAAGACTCGACGAGCGCTTGCATAGGCTGTCTGAACCTGTGTAACAACTGCGGAAATGGCATTAAAAGGCTTCATGTACTGGTTGGCATACGAGAGGAAGCTCTGCACCTGACCAATGGTAAGCACAGAAGGAACGCCCGTCAAAACGCAAATGCAGCCAAGTCCAGCTACCAGTGCATAAATGAAGTTGTTTACCAGACGCGTAGAAGGATTAGAAAGAGACGATGCAAACTGCGCACGCTCTCCTACTACACGGAGTTTCTCGTTAATAGCTTCAAACTGCTCAATAATGGCATCTTTGTGAGCAAAAGCAGTAATAAGTTCCTGGTTGGAGACCATTTCTTCTGCGTATCCGCCTAGCTGACCCTGGTAGCCCTGTTGCTTGCTAAAAGATGAGCTTGCGTACTTGGTAATGGCGGAAGCAACAATAATAGAGAGCGGCGTAGCTAGAGCAACTACAAGGCCCATAGGAATCGACATATAGAACATGAAGCATAAGGTTCCAATAATGGTCACCACGCCCGTAAGGAACTGCGTCAGGCCCTGCTGAAGGCCGTCACCTAGCTGGTCTACGTCGTTAACTACCCTAGAGAGCAAATCTCCCTGGGAATGCGTGTCAATGTACGAGAGCGGCAAGTTTGCCACTTTAGCATGAGCTGCGTCTCTGAGATCCCGTGTAACCAGGTAGGTAAGCTTATTGGTAGACCAAGAAGCAAACCACTGTGTTGCACTTGCAAGCAAAACTACCAGTGAGAGCTGAGCGAGCGTAGGCAAAAGTGCTGCCTCGGCGCCCTGGACCAGCCTGATGAGTTGGTCGATGGCACTACCCACAATGATGGGTACCCAGAGCTGCAGAATAACGGTTGCAATAGATGACACAGACGCCAGAACCAAAAAACCTCTGTGAGGAGAAATCCATGCAGCTAGTCGGCGTGTGACTTCTGCTGCGGACATGGAGATAGCGTCAGCGGAGCCGCCTTTGCCGCGCTCAGGAGCGCTTGATGCAATAGCGGAAGTGCTCCCGCCAGAATACATATCGGCCATTACTCCACCTCCTCAGGACGAAGCTGTGAGAGACAAATCTCTTTATACAGCGGACACGTGGCGAGAAGTTCTTTGTGCGTTCCTAGTCCTACTTGTTTGCCATGATCAAGAACAAGGATCTTATCTGCCTGCATAACTGCAGCTACTCGTTGCGAAATAATGATGCTTGTAGTTGTTGCGCTGAGCTTGCGAAGGGCTGCGCGGAGGTGTGCATCCGTAGCAAAATCAAGGGCGGAAGCAGCGTCGTCTAAGATGACAATGCGCGGGTTTCCCACCAGGGCACGAGCAATAGTCAGTCTCTGACGCTGACCGCCTGAGAAGTTCTTTCCGCCGCGCTCAACAATACTGTCAAGCTGATCGGGTTTCTCGCGTACAAAGTCTGCTGCCTGAGCAACCTCAAGAGCTTTCCAAAGTTCCTCATCGGTGGCATTTGGGTTCTTCCAGCAAAGATTGGAGCGAATGGTGCCACTGACCAGTGAGGTGTGCTGTGGAACAAAGCCAATAAGGGAACGCAGCTGCTCAAACGTATAGGTTTTGACGTCGTGGCCAAAGACACTTACGGAGCCTGTTTCCGTGTCAAAAAGACGCGGGATGAGGGCGGCAAAGCTAGACTTACCAGAGCCCGTACCACCAATGATACCCAGCGTCTGACCAGCCTGAAGCGAGAGGTTAATGTCAGAAAGAGCAGGCTCTCCCCCGCCGTCGTAGACAAGCGAGGCATTCTTAAATGCTACAGCAGTGCCGGTAAAATCGGACTCTGTGAGGTTGATTTGCCTGTTTCCCTCATCGGTAAGCGTAGGCTTGGTGTTGAGTACTTCCATAACACGATTAGCAGACGCCACACCACGTGTAATGATAATAACCAGGTTAGCAACGTAGCCAATAGCCAAAAGCGCACTGGTCATATAGCTGACAAGTGCCACCACGGTTCCTTGGGATAGAGTACCTGCAGTAATCTGAGGAGCCGCAAGCCAAAGCGTTACGGCAATTCCTAGGTACATGACTAGGAAGGTTGCAGGGTTCAGAAGGGCTGAATAATTTGCTGCATTTGTAGCCGTTTCTGTCTGAGCAAGGACTGCTTCAGAAAATTGTTCCTTCTCTTCTGCCTCGTGCCTAAATGCTCTGATAACACGAATACCAGAAAGCATTTGTCGCATATATAAAGAAACGGTATCAAGGCGCTTCTGCAGCTCAGTAAAGAGTGCGGTAGATTTACGTGCAACAAAGAAGAAAATAGCTGCTACCAGTACCGTTGCCAGTAAAAAGACCATACCAAGCTGAGCATCAAGCATAAGAGTGGCAATAATAGATCCAGCCGCTAAGATTGGCCATCTGACCAGCTGACGAATGCCCAGAGCAACGGTAACCTGCACCTGGTTAACATCGTTGATAAGACGGGTTACCAGCGTATCTGTTCCCAGTGCAGAAATATCAGTACTTGAGAGCTTTTGAATCTTCTTAAACAGCTCATTGCGCAGATCAGTTCCTGTGCGCTGCGAAACAATTGAAGCAATTTTTTGGCAGACAAGCGTAAAACTAAAGCCCACTATTGCAATAACTACCAGCAAAATACCGTAGCGAATAATGTCATACATGTTTGCCCCGTGAATTCCCAGGTCAATCATGCGCGCAATAATCAAAGGTGTAAGCAGGTCGCCAACAACTTCAACACCCTTACAAAGCAAGGCAACAAAACTCTTTCGACTATACTTTGGCCATACAAATCTAGAGAGCAACTCTCCCATTTACACTTCACCAAGTTTCTCTGCAAGTGTTAACCACTCGTCTTCCAACTCCATAAGCGTTGCTTCAGCATCATCAAGCTGGTGCTGCAACTCCATTAAACGCTGCGCATCGGTCGCGTCAGCAGTGCTCATTTGTTCCCTAATCTGCTCAGGCAGCTCCTGAGCCTTTCCCATACGCCTCTCAATTGAGTCAAAGCGCTTCTTGAGTTCGCGGCGCTCGGCGTTACTCAACACCGCGCTCTCTTGGCGAGAAGACCCGTCTACCTGTGACTCACGGGTACCTGAACTTTCGCCCGCACCCGACAACTCCCCCGCTCTTCTCGCCGTTTGCTTTGCTGCATCAACAAGCTTAAGGTACTCGTCAACACCGCCGGGGACGTGGCGAATATGGCCATCTATGAGGGCATATTGATCATCAGTAACGCGTTCAATCAGGAAGCGGTCATGGCTGACTACCAGAAGCGTTCCAGGCCACGAGTCCAGAAGGTCTTCCAGGACAGCAAGCATATCCGTATCCAGGTCGTTGCCTGGCTCGTCTAGTACCAGCACGTTTGGCTCTTCCAGAAGGACACAAAGGAGTGCCAAACGCCTACGCTGCCCTCCGGAGAGGTCTTGCAAGCGATTAGTGAACTCTCGGCGATCAAAGCCCAAGCTTTCAAGCAGCTGCGTAGGGCTCTGCATTTTGCCGTTTACCAGGTAACTAGTCTTATACTGGCTTAACAGTTCAAGAACAGTCCACGTCTCTTTTGTGGCAAACGTATCAATCTGCTGAGAAAGCCAACCAAATTTGACGGACTTTCCTACCTTTACCACGCCGGACGTCGGCTGCAGTTGCTGTGTCATCAACTCAAGAAGCGTGGACTTACCAGCGCCATTCTCGCCCAAAATGCCATAGCGATCACCTGGGCCAATGAGCCACTCAACATGCTTGATGACGTCTACCTGAGAGTCAACGCTGGTAGCCTGCGTGTTTGGACTTGCTTCCGTTGTCTGTGCGGCATTTTTGTAAGCAAACGAGACATCATGCATCTCAATAACCTGCTTACCCAACCTAGAAACTGCCATGCGTTTGAGCTCAAGCGTGTTTCTCAGTGGCGGATCTTCGGCTAGAAGCTCCATGGCAGCGTCAATCCTAAACTTAGGCTTTGACGTGCGAGCCTTTGCGCCATGAGCAAGCCAGTTAAGCTCTTTTCTAAGCGTATTCTGACGGCGTTCTTCCATCACCGCTGCCTGTCTATCACGCTCAACTCGAGCTTGAATGTAGGCAGAATAGCCGCCGTCAAATGGGTTAATAACGCCATCGTGGACTTCCCACATGTGGTCGCAGACCTCATCCAAGAACCAACGGTCATGTGTGACTAGAATGAGAGCGCCACTTCCTTCCGACCAGCGATTTTTAAGATGATTAGCAAGCCACTGAATGGCATGAAGATCAAGGTGGTTAGTTGGCTCGTCAATAAGCATTAAGTCCCAGGTGCCCACAAGCAATCGAGCCAAATCGCAGCGTCTGCGCTGACCACCGGAAAGCTCTCCTACCAGGCCATTCCAGTCCAAGTCTCCAATAAGTTCATCAATAATCTTACGGATGCGAGCGTCAGATGCCCACTCGTACTCTGGCGTGTCTCCCACAACAGCACTACAAACCGTCTGTGTATCAGAAAGTGAATCACTTTGGCCCATATAGCCTACTTGGATGCCACTTCTCCAAATTACGTTACCAGAATCAGGCTCAATTCTTTTGGCGATAAGATCTAAGAGGGTTGATTTTCCATCGCCGTTTTTGCCCACAACACCAATACGGTCACCCTCATTAACGCCAATAGTCTGGTTGGTAAGAACCTTCTTACCAGGCCATTCCATAGAAATTTGTTCGCAACCTACCAGAATTCCCACTAGTTATCACCTAAAAAAGAACGAAGTAACGCAATTTCTTCTCCCCAACCAGAGAGTTCAGAATGAGGAGTTTCCAAAATCATAGGAAGCGTGTTGACGCGCGGATTAGTCACCACAGCGCGAAACGTTTCTAAGCCAATGAAGCCTTTGCCAATCTGCTCATGTCTATCTTTATGTGCTCCAAGGGGATTCTTAGAATCATTAAGGTGCAAGGCTTTGAGCTTTTTTAAACCAATTATCTGGTCAAACGTATCTAGAACAGCATCAAGATTTTCTACAATCTCATAGCCGCCATCATGAACATGGCAGGTATCAAGACACACGCCCATAAGCTCGGGGTGGTTTATCTTATCTAAAATTGCAGCAATCTCTTCAAACGTTTTACCAACTTCTGTGCCCTTGCCCGCCATAGTTTCAAGAAGAACGGTGGTGTGCTGGCCTTCAAAAAGGCAATCGTTAAGAGCTTCAGAAATCTGCTCTATTGCCACGTCAGACCCTTGACCCACATGGCTACCGGGATGGAAGTTGTAATAATTGCCTGGCAGATACTCCATGCGCTCAAGATCTTCTGTGAGCGCTCTACGAGCAAAATCTCTGGTCTCCTCTTTTGCTGAGCACAAGTTCATGGTGTAAGGAGCATGCGCAACCAGAGGCCCAAAGTGATGAGCCTCAAGAAGCTCCCTAAGCCTTGCAACATCAGCCTCATCTAGAGCCTTAGCGTTACCACCACGAGGATTTCTGGTAAAGAAAGCAAAGGTAGTTGCCCCAATAGAAAGAGCATCCTTACCCATTGCCTCCCAGCCCTTAGCTGCCGAGAGATGGCATCCAATAAAAAGATCTTCTGGTTGCACGCTATGCACGCTCCTCAAGCATCTTGGCCACACGGTCCAAAAGCTCTGAAGCTACGTCAGCAAGTGGCAAAGTCTCAAGCTGTTCTACACCTTGAGGAGTTACAAAAGCCACACGGTCTGTATCTGAACCAAAGGTTGAATCTGGCCTAGACACATCATTTGCCACAATCATGGAGCAACCTTTACGCTCAAGTTTAGCCTGAGCGTGCTCCAAGATGCTATTTGTCTCTGCTGCAAAACCTACGACAACCTGGTCTTTCTTAGTCTTAGATAGGCTGGCGAGAATATCTGTGGTTTCTTTAAGGTCAATAGACTCAAGGTATTCCAATGATTTCTTGAGCTTATGATCTGCTGGATGAGCTGGTGTATAGTCGGCAACAGCCGCCGTTAAAATTGCCGCATCAACGCTGTCAAAGACGCTTGCACAAGCCTTATACATATCTTCAGCAGATACTACTCTTTGCACGTTGACTCCTTGAGGAGCCTCAAGACATGTGGGTCCAGAGATAAGGGTGACATCCGCTCCACGACTAGCTGCAACTTTAGCTACGGTATAGCCAAGTTTTCCTGTTGAACAGTTGGCAATAAAGCGAACTGGATCGATCTTCTCGTGCGTTGGTCCTGCCGTAATAAGAAGCTTTTTACCTACAAGATCTTGCTTACCTGATGTGACGTTTTTGCCAGAAAGAACCTTCAGTGCAGCGTCTATAATCTGCTGTACTGGAGCAAGCTTTCCGTCTCCGGTATAGCCGCAGGCAAGACGACCTGACTTAGGCATGACCATCTGGACGCCACGTTGACGGAGTAGTGTTACATTTGCCTGAGTTGCAGGATTTTTCCACATGTGAGTATTCATGGCAGGAGCCACAAGAACTGGTGTATGAGCAGCTAGAAGCGTTGTACTTGCAGCGTCATCAGCTATACCATGAGCCATTTTTGCCATGATATTGGCAGTGGCTGGTACAACTACCATGCAATCTGCCCAGTCAGCAAGGTCAACGTGAGCAACAGGAGTTTCGGCATTGTTGTAGAGCGACTGCACTACCTCATGATGCGTTAATGCTTCAAAGGTAGTCTTTCCTACAAACTGAGCTGCATCTTCTGTCATAACAACACGAACGTCACAGTCAGCTTTCTGAAGGCCTCTGAGTACTTCGCAGGCTTTATATGCAGCAATTCCTCCGCACACCACAAGGCATACAGAGGGCTGAGCGGTTTTATCCAACATAGCGATAAATTCCTTTATTCTTCAAACGCTGTAGATGTAATAAGCATCCTGTGGCAATAAGGGCACTCAGCAATCTCGGAGCTGTGCTGAAGATCGTGGAATGAACTTGGTTGCAGTTTAACGCGACAGACACTTGGAACGTTTCCTACAAGGTGCTCAACTGCCAGGCCCTTAAAGCGTTTACGTGCAGCTTCATAGCGCTCAAGCGTGTCAGAAGAAATCTGAGCTGCAAGCTCTTCTCGAGATTTAGAGAGCTCAACAATCTCTGCGCGAAGAGCCGCAGAATCAATCTCAAGGGACTGAGAAAGGCTTTCACGCTCTTTCATAAGCTTTACCTGCAAGTCTTGAGCAGTTTGGTACGCCTTTTTGCACTTCTCAAGCTCTTCTGTTTTTGCTGCAAGTTTGAAATCACACTTCTCGATATTCTTTGCCAAAGAAGAAAGCTGCTGGTCAAAGTCTCTAAGAGCACGATGATTAGTTGCAGTTTCTACGGCAGCAGAAACCTCATCTGTCTTAAGAACATAATGGGCGCGCTGCTCATTGAGGTCAGAAATATCAATTTCTACGTCTTTTTTAACGCCAAGTACTTGCTTAAGCTGAGAAGCAATCTTTTTCTCTGCAAGTTGGGCGTTTTTAATCTTTTGAACCTGGGGCATTGAGGCCAAGTTGGATGCGAGTTTTAGCAGCTGCAAATCAATATCCTGGAGCTGCATCAAATTAACAGACTCACTCATAGGGCCTCCTCATATACGGTTACTCATCTAGTCTACCGTAAATAAGGACGTATCAGATGCAGAACATACCTAATGCAGAGATTAGTATGTGAAAAATTTATCCAACAATCTGCAGCAAGGTTGCACAGAATGTATCAAGGTCTGCCTCAGAAACGCGCTCGTCAAAGGTTATGCGTAAGCTTCCCAGAGCCTCGTTTCTAGAGATACCCATGGCCGAGAGAACGTGGCTTGCGTCAAGAGAGCCTGAAGAGCACGCAGAACCAGCAGACACCTCATAGCCTGCCTGGTCAAGCTTTAAGATAAGCGTCTCTGAATCCATCGAGGGAACCATAATGCTTACCGTGCCAGGCATGTGATCTTTGCCCGCATAAGCCTCTGTAGTCGGCTTAATCTTGGAAGATGCGCATAGAGTCTCATACACCATATTTGCGCGTGCTGAAACGCTCTCCTGCGTTTGAGTAAGGTTATCCTGGCACCACTTGGCAGCTGCGGCAAACGCAAGCGCGCCTCGAACATCCTGAGTACCATGGCGTCTACCAGACTCTTGTCCCCCGCCGTAACTTTGTGCCTTAAAGGGAACCTTAGAACGCATAAGCACCGCGGCAATACCTAGAGGGCCACCGATCTTATGGGCGGCAATAGTCAGGGCATCTACATCTGCTACCTCAAGAGGAATACGACCAAACGCCTGAACAGCGTCAGTGTGGAAAAGAGCTCCCACCTTATGCGCAGCTTGAGCAAGGTCTGCAACCGGCTGGATAACGCCCGTTTCATTATTGGCATACATCACAGAAACAAGAGCTACCGACTGATCCAAAAGACCCTCAAGTGTAGAAGCCTCAATCTTTCCCTGACGGTTAGGCTGAGCAATTCGTACCTCAAAGCCCTTCTCGCGAAGAACCGGTGCTAGGTCCAAAACAGAATCATGTTCAATTGCCGAGAAAACCACCGTGTTGCGCTTGTGGTCTTTGTTGCGAATACCTTCCGCCATTCCAAGAACAGAGAGGTTATTGCCCTCCGTTCCGCCAGAGCAAAAGACCACGTCAGGAGCCCTAAACTTGCCGCCCACCGCACGCGCGATAACGCCACGAGCGCCATCAAGCTCTCGCGCTGCCTGACGACCAAGCGAGTGCAAAGAATTTGGGTTCACTCCAGCAATGGATGAAGCCTCATAGGTTTTCTCGGCATCCAGCGCCTCTGGGCGCATTGGTGCTGAAGCTGCATAGTCTAGGTAAACGTAATCCATAACGTGTTTCTGTTGTTTCAGTCTTGGTGGTTTATGTGCAATGATGCTTGAGGGTGCAGTCTAGCCCTGAACGGTAAGAGCGGACTCACCGGCATTGCGAATTGCCTCGATAGTTGCAGCTCGGTCTTCCTGGCCAAATACAGCGCTGCCCGCAACAAGCATGTCTGCACCGGCGGCTACAACATCAGCTGCGTTAGCTGCACTAATACCACCATCAACCTCAATCAGAGGATGAACGTTATGTTTGCGGCAGAGCTCTTTAAGAGCTTTGAGCTTCTCAATTGAGTGAGGAATAAACTTCTGACCACCAAAGCCAGGGTTAACCGTCATGATAAGCACCAGGTCAAGGTCTTCAATAAGATCCTCAAGCACGCTTACAGGAGTTCCCGGACAAAGCGAAATACCAGCCTGAGCACCGGAATCCTTGATAAGGTGAACAAGACGATGAGCGTGAACCTCAGCCTCGTAATGGAAGGTAACAACGTCAGCACCACGGTCCAGGAACAAAGGAGCAATCTCAGCTGGATTGGTAACCATCAGATGGACATCAATAGGCAGCTCAGAAGACTTTTTGCAGTACGAGAAAATATCTGGGCCAAATGAGATATTTGGAACAAAGTGACCATCCATCACGTCGTAATGGATGTAGTCAGCGTTTGCAATTGAATCAAGCTCGCTCTTAAGCTTGGAGAAATCTGCAGATAGAACAGATGGTGCTACCAGGACGTTATTCATCAAACTCTCCTATCGAGTCATTCCATAAAATTCTTCATTTGGAAGGCGGTTTGTAAGGCGAGAAGTAATTTCTTCTGGCGTAGCACCTTCGTAAAGTACAGCGTGAACAGCTGAAGTGATAGGCATCTCAACACTCATCTGCTGACCAAGCTCATAAAGACCAATGACAGCCTGAGCACCCTCAACAACCATGCCGGTCTCTTCCTGATAAGACTGAAGCGTCTTACCCTTGACCAGGGCTTCTCCAAACGTTCTGTTTCTAGAATGCTCAGAGGTACAGGTTGCTACCAGGTCTCCCATACCAGCAAGACCCATGCAGGTGAGCGGATCTCCGCCAATAGCGCATACTACGCGGCCAAGCTCTGCAAGACCGCGGGTCATTAGGGCTGCAAGGGCGTTATCGCCATTACCTAAGCCAACAGCAATACCACAGGCAATAGCAACAACGTTTTTGGCAGCAGCACAAGCCTCAACACCGCGTACATCAGAGCTAACGTAGGTTCTGAAGTATTGTCGAGAAAGCAACGTCTGGAAACGCTTAGCAACCTCGGCGTCTTCAGATGCTACAACTGCTGCAGAAATTCCCTGTTTAATGACCTCTTCTGCGTGGTTTGGACCGGAAAGTACGGCGATTCTTGCAGGGTTTCCCAGCTCGTCAGCAGCTACTTCGTGCATAAGCTTGTGAGAACCTGCTTCCATACCCTTGGAGAGGATCAAAACATCAACCTCTGGATCAAGATATGGTGCGCAAGCAGCACAAACAGAGCGCAAAAACGCGGAAGGAGCAGCCATAACAACAGCATCTACACCGGTAAGAGCCTCAGCCTCACTAGTGGTAGACACAATATTGTGTGGAAGCTCAGAATCAGAAAGATGTCTGCAATTGACGTGCTCTTTATTAATTGATTCGGCAACATCGGCCTCTCGAGACCAAATAATTACCTCATCAGAAGTTGAAGCAAGTAGTGTTGAAAGTGCGGTACCCCATGATCCCGAACCAATAACAGCAACTTTTTTCATGATTAGTTGTCCTTTTTCTTATCGCCGAAAGAGAATTTAGACTCACTGCCAGCATTAAGACGATTGATATTCTCGCGATGAGCCCAAATAACTGCCGCCGCTACAACAAATACAGGAATGGTTGCCACGGGATCCATACCAAATAGCAGGCAGAATAGTGGAATGGCAACAGCTGCGCCAATGGAGCCAAGCGATACGTACTTAGTTGGTACGGCAAGCGTAATAAACACCGCAAGAGCTACAAGAGCAGCAAGTGGATTTACTGCAAGGCCACCGCCAAATCCAACGGCAATTCCCTTACCGCCATGGAAATGAAGCCAAGGTGAGAAAATATGACCAAGAACGCAGCAGGCATATACAAAAGAAATAATGAGCTCAGCCTCCGCGTGATCATTTCCCGAGACCAGAGGAGTAAATCCCTGGGCTCCCAAGAACCAACGAACCAGCATGACGCTGACAATGCCCTTACCTGCATCGCAAAGAAGCGTAAGAATACCTGCGGCTTTACCAGCATTTCTAGCAACATTGGTGGTGCCAATATTTCCTGATCCAAGTTTACGAATGTCTTCATGAGCCATAACGCTTGCAATAATCAGGCCAAATGGAATGCCACCAAGACCAAACGCAATAAGTCCAAAAATCAGAGCAACAACAATTCCAGGCATTAGTTAGATTCAACCTTCTTACGGAACTTCAAACGAATAGGTGTGCCAACCAGAGAGAACTTCTCGCGAAGTCTGTTCTCAATAAAGCGCTCGTAGTTATCGTCAACAAGGTCTGGAGCGTTGCACCAGAACGAGATAACAGGAGGCTTGGAGCCCGTCTGAGTAGCGTACTGAATCTTGAGACGGCGGCCGCGGTCAGAAACCGTGTGTCCACCCTCTCTGATCTGGGCGAGAAGCTCGTTGAGCTCGGAAGTCTTAAGCTGAAGTGCGCGGGATTCTGCAGCCGAAAGAGCAGCGGCAAGTACCTTATCAATAGCGCGGCCAGTAAGTGCAGAAACGTTGATGGAAGCAATCCAAGGTGCAAAGGCCAGGCGCTTTGCTACAGAAGCTGCTACCTCATCGCGCTTTGCCTCAGAGTCAATGAGGTCCCACTTGTTAAGCAGAAGAACCAGAGCACATCCGCGCTCAACAGCCATGTTAGCAAGCTTTTGGTCCTGCTCTGTTACGCCAACAGAAGCGTCAACCACAAGAAGACAGACGTCTGCGCGGTCCATTGCCTGCAGGCCTCTGACCAGACTGTAGTACTCAACATCTTCATGTACCTGGCTCTTTTTGCGAATACCAGCGGTATCAACAAGACGAATGGGAGTTCCCTTCCATTCAATCAAGGTGTCAATAGCGTCACGGGTAGTACCAGCAACATCAGAAACAATAGAGCGTTTCTTGTTAGCCAGGCGGTTTGCCAGCGAAGATTTGCCTACATTTGGTCGGCCGATGATGGCAAGGTTAAGGATGCCATCATCCTCTGGCTCTTCATCAGTCTCAGGGAAAGCATTGACAATGTCGTCCAGTAAATCACCAGTACCGTGACCATGTGAAGCAGACAGAGGTAGAGGTTCGCCGCAGCCAAGTGCGTAGAAGTCCCATAGACCATCCTGCTCTGTAGCAGGGTTATCTTTCTTATTGACAACCAAGAACACGGGCTTGGTACTCTTACGAACAATGCGCGCAACCTCTTCGTCTTCATCGGTAACACCAGTTGAGCCGTCTACGACAAAGACAATAACGTCGGCCTCTTCACACGCAAGAAGCGCCTGCTCACGAATGTGTGGAGCAAAACGATCCTGCGACTTGATAGACTCAATGCCGCCGGTATCAATAAGCTTAAACTCACGACCGTTCCAGTCAGCGTCGTGATACGAACGGTCACGGGTTACTCCCCTTGACTCGTGTACGATTGCATCGCGTTTCTCGGCAATTCTATTTACCAGCGTGGACTTGCCAACATTTGGGCGTCCAACAATAGCAACAATGGGCTTAGCCATGTCTCACCTTTCATTCAGTTGGTTTAATAATACCAGCAATACGTGGCTAATCCCACTCTTTGAGCGCTTTAATACACGACTCAGCAATGTTTGTGGGACCAGGAATTGACATGATTACTTTTGCGCCACGAGCCTCTAGCTGCGCAGTTAAATCTGCCAGTGACATGCCGTCAAGCGTGACTTTATCAAAGTTAAACATGACCTCAGGGAGCACCACCAGAACATCTGTGAGGTCCTCTGGTACCTGGGCGAGAAGATCAACGGCACAGATAAGTCCTGTGACATTAACGTCTCCACCAAAGAAATCGTTGCGCACGGCAAAGGTAGAAACGTTGCCATTGGCAGACCAGTTGTCGCAGAAGGTCTGGATGGTTTGCTGAGCAGCCTCGCCTACAATCAGCATAATCTTGCGTGCGCGCGCAGAAAGATAGGTATCTGCCTCATCAAGAGCGGTACGCATAGCATGACACACCTCTTCAGCTTCATCCAGGAAGCTTCTGAGCATGCCAATGCCATCGTAGAACTGCGGATAGCCGTCGTAGGTGTACGCTGGCGGAATAGGTAGCTGGGCGTCTACGTAGAACTCATCAGAGAGCTGGAAGCGCGTAATACCCAAAGAGGCACGTGCACGCTCCTGGTAGGGCTCAACAATTTTGACTACAGAGCGGGATAGCTCTACGTCATCAGAATACGAATGCGTAAAGCGTTTGGAGTCTTTGGTATAGCCAAGCGGAACAATAGCCAAAGAGGTAATCTGCTGGTGAGCCTCTACCCAATCAAGCGTTTTATCAAGCTCTTCACCGTCATTGATATTAGGGCACAAAACAATCTGGCCATGAATTTCTATGCCCGCGCCCATGAGTTTCTCAAGAACTTCAATGCCCCTAGCAGCACGAGCACCAATCAAATTACGGCGAACGTCAGGTGAGATTGCATGGAGCGAGACGTTCATAGGTTCAAGCTTGTGAGAGATGATGCGCTCAACATCCTCGTCAGTAAGGTTAGTGAGCGTAACAAAATTGCCCTGCAAGAAGCTCAGACGGTAATCGTCATCTCTGATGGAAAGCGATGGTCGCATGTCTTCTGGCAGCATAGCCATAAAGCAGAACTGGCACGCGTTTACGCAGGTCTTGATACCGTCAAAGAGAACGTCAACAAAGTCAACGCCCCAGTCTTCTCCGGATTCACGTTCAAGCACGCACTCATAGAGCGCTTCATCACCAGGAACAGAAACCTCAAGCTCACAGATTGAGCCGTCGGCTTCCCAGCGCCAATCAATCAAGTCTTTTGGTACTACACCATTGACCTTCTCGATAATCATGCCGGGTTCAAGGCCAGCCTTCCACGCGGGACTACCCTCTTCAACGGACTCAATAAGCGCACCAAGTCCACCAGATTTTGTATTTCCGTAGTCTGCGCGCTGTTCCATGTTAGGCGCCTACGATTTGTTCAATAGCTGATTTGACTGCATTGATATGAGCTTCCGGCGTAGAAGCGCCGGCGGTAATACCAATATGCTCTGCTCCCTCAAACCAAGAAGGTTGCAGCTCATCTGCGCCTTCAATGTGATAAGTTGCGGGGCAATACAGCTTGGAAATCTCTGCTAAGCGAGTGGTATTTGCAGAAATTCTGCCGCCAATGATAATCATGACATCAGACTCTTTTGCAAGCCTCATGCACGAGTCCTGATGGCCCGCAGTAGCCTCGCAGATGGTATTCATGACGCGAAGCTCGTCAACAAGCGGAAGCACCGCGCTAACTACCTCAGAGAGCTTAGCAGCGCTCATGGTGGTCTGTACTACCAGGCCAACCTTCTTTGCGGTCCTCATGGCGTCCGCCTGAGCGGCAACTTCTTCCACGGTGTCAATAGCCAAAGAACCTGGTACATGAGCCAGCGTAGCTTCTACCTCAGGATGTCCAGACTCTCCTACTACATACACGGCATAGCCCTGCTTGGCGAGAAGTTCTGCAGCTCCGTGAGCTTTCTTTACAAACGGACAGGTTGCGTCAAGTACGTCAACACAGCCGTCCTTGGCAATCTGCTCCTCTTGAGGAGTTACACCATGTGTGCGCAACAATAGCGCACTTCCTTTAGCCGCAGAGGCAGAGTCAACTACCTCTACGCCCTGGTCTTTTAGAGACGTAACAACGCGAGGGTTATGGATAAGTGGACCAAGCGTGCGCACGGGCGCATGAGCGTCTTTGACGGCCTGCTGGACCATCTGAAGAGCTCTTTCTACACCGTAACAAGCACCTGCTTCATCGGCAATTTTAATAGTAGGCACGAACTAATTCCTTCCGGGATGCTCTTTGAGCATTGCATCTCTTAGTTCGTATACCCTCTCCATGGCTATTTCTTCCATCTCTTTTGCCTGATCTTTACGCTTTGTAGAGGTCAGATCACTAAAAGAAACCTTCTGACCAGCACGAAGATACACCTTTACAGGCTTAACCAGAGGAGAACCTTTTTTCTTAATATCAAGCGCGCCAATAATGGCCAGAGGCTGAACATCTACCTTGGCAAGCTGTGCGATAAGCGCAAAGCCGCCATGGGTTTCTCCACGTTCAGTGTTGCTTCTGACTCTGGTGCCCTCAGGATAAATGAGAAGCATTTCTCCTCTAGAAAGTGCCGTAGTTGCACGACGAATTGCCTTCATATCGGCAGTTCCGCGGTCTACTGGAATACCGCCCAGTCTAGAAAGTGCCCACTGAAGCGGTTTGAATTTGTTGAACTCACTCTTGTAGATGGTTCTCACGGGGATACCGTGAACAAGGAGGTGAACAACAGTAACAATGGGGTCCAAAAACGTTGGGTGGTTCATGATAAGAACGCGAGGGGTCTTATCGCCAACAAAGAGTTGGTCATTGTCCCAGCGCCATCTAAACCAGATTTTTGTAATCAGTCCAAGCACACTGACTGCCAGCCATTTAAAGAACTTGGCTGGAGCTGGAAAATCAGCAAGCGCGGTATCGTAATAA
This sequence comes from uncultured Atopobium sp., assembly GCA_938023105.1. Lineage (GTDB taxonomy): Bacteria > Actinomycetota > Coriobacteriia > Coriobacteriales > Atopobiaceae > Lancefieldella. The sequence continues at coordinate 7,967 of CALHDX010000098.1, read as the reverse complement.
TCATCAAATGAGTTTCCGCCAAAAGGACGCAAACGCTTAGATGCCGTTACAATAGAAGACTTTTTCTCGGAGCGCTTAGGCTCTTCCGTGTGAGACTTCCCATCATCAGAAGAGCTGCTCTCTGATCCATTTCCCTGGTGAGAAGCCCTGTGGTTGCGTGCATCTCTTTTGCCGAGTCCTGGATGCAGGGCAATAATAGCTGCAATAACCTCTTCAACAGAAAGCGCAGAAGAGTCAATGTGGTGGGCATCTTCTGCAGCACGAAGTGGTGCTGCCTTACGCTCAGAATCAGCCTTATCGCGAGCCTTGATGTCTTCGAGGATCTTCTCCTCACTCTTGGCGTCAACCTGAGCATCGTTTCCGGTAGCTGCGTCTCCACCCTGGCGCTGAACGGCTCGGCGGTGAGCTCGAGCAGCAGGATCCGCGGTCAAGAAAACCTTTACATCAGCCTCGGGGAATACCACGGTGCCAATGTCACGACCTTCCGCGACTACATCGCCATTCTCGCCAGCACGACGCTGAAGCGTGACCATAGCCTCACGGACCTCAGGGATGGCTGCAACAGCACTAACGTTTCTGTCTACCTCGGGAGTACGAATTTCTGTCGTAACGTTTGAGCCGTTTGCGTAAACGGTCTGACCGTTTGCGGAGTTGCCAAACGAGATGCTGATGCTGCGTGCAACCTGAATGATTTTCTCGGTATCAGTCATATCGATGCCTTGACGCAGGCATTCTACGGTTACCGAGCGATACATTGCACCCGTATCAAGAAAAATCAGATCCAGGCGATCAGAAAGGGCGCGAGCAACCGTAGACTTTCCGGAGCCTGCTGGGCCGTCAATAGCAACAATCATTACTTATCCCCCTTGGTGACACCCCAAATGTCACGAAAATCGTAAAAACTTGACTCAGTGGAACGGCGTATAACCTCTTCTGGATCAAGGTTAAATCCACCAAGCTTAAAATCAGAACTGCCTGTACTAGTAAAGAAGATTGAAGAGACATTTGCAAGATGTACGTTCCAGCTTGAACTTCCTGGAATGCCAAAAATCTCTGCCATCATAGAGCGCAGATAACCACCATGAGAAATACAAACGGTACGTCCAGAAAGACTGGAAAGCTCGTTAAGAATAGTGCGACATCTGCTTCTTACCTGCTCGTATGACTCTGCTTCTGGAGCTGGTATGGAGTGGCCGTTTTTGTCTGAGGCCCAAGGAAACGTGAGGCCATAAGGCTTTAAAATCTCTTCTGCATCAGCAAAACGCTTGCTCTCCAAAATGCCAAAATCCATCTCTGCAAGGTCATCTTTTACCTCACAAGGAATATCAAGCTCGGTGGCAGCCATCTGGGCCATGTCTTTGCAGCGAGACAAAGGAGAGGTCCAAATTCTATCTGGATGAAATGCAACAAGTGCACGAACAGCGTGCTCTCGCTGTTCAACGCCATGCTCGGTAAGCTCAACGTCTCTTCTGCCACTAAAAAAGCGCTGAGTATTAGCCACACTCTCTGGATGGCGCATAAACAAAATGCGATGAGCCTGAGCTGGAATTTCAAAGGGCTGCATTATGTCTCCTCTCTGGGCGTGTTTGAGCTGTTTGACGTGCACTTAGTAATAGTGCGACTAGTAATTACTTGATGGCATGTAAAGGCATGATGGGAGAAGCGCCAGGCTCTCTACCAATGGTACGCTCTAGAGCGGCAACTTCCTCTTCTGTAAGAAGCCTCCACTCGCCTTCTTTTACGCCTGTTAAGTGCAGCGGACCAAACGTATCTCTGTGGAGCGCAAGAACCCTGTGGTGAATGGCCAGAAGCATCTTCTTGACCTGATGCTTTCTGCCCTCTCTAATAGTGACGCTCACCAGGGCGTTTTGCTCTCCTCCGCCGGTTTTTCCTAAACCCTGTGGGGCGAGAAGGGCCTTCATCTTGGCGTTGTCAGAGATAATCTCTACCTCTGCTGGAGCCGCAGGTCCATCTTCAAGCTCAATGCCCTCACGTAGACGATCTAGCTGCTCTTCTGTAGGTGTTCCAACTACATGGGCAACATAGTGCTTCCATACATGCTTTGAAGGATGCAGGAGCTCTTGTGCCATCTGACCATCGGTGGTAAAGAACAGAAGGCCTGTGGTATCCATATCAAGTCGTCCAACAGGAAAAAGTCCCGGGTATTTGTCAGTGGGAACCATGTCCACAATGGTTGGTCTACCCTGAGGGTCTTTCATAGTAGTCAAGTACCCTGCAGGTTTGTTGAGCATCAAGTAGACGGGTTTCTCGGCAATTGAGCAGACAATGCCATCAACTGCAACAACATCTACTAGCGGATCAACCTTGCTGCCAAGCTCGGTGACCACCTGACCGTTTACCGTAACGCGACCAGACGTCATCAGACGCTCGGAACCGCGACGACTAGCCACTCCTGCGCGCGCCAAGAAGCGCTGCAGACGCATGGGAACAATGCGCTCTTCTGCCACGGCCTATGCTTCCTCTTGCGTATCGTAAGTGTCTCCCAAAAGGGAGCGCTCATCATCAATGTCTTCCGCAGCTTCTTCAAGCGTTGAAGTAAAGCTTCTACCAGAGAGTCTCTCGCGAATAAACTGCTTGGACTCCTCATCAGGGGCAAAGTCTTCCAGTGGTGGCAGCTCTCGCAAAGATTTGAGACCAAAGCGCTCCAGGAAAAGCGCAGTGGTGCCATAAAGAATGGCTTGTCCCCTATCTGCCTCTTTGCCCACTTCACGCACAAGGTTTTTCTCGCGAAGTGAAGAGATAACGCCGTCAGAGTTAACGCCGCGGATAGCACGGACGCCCTCACGAGTAACGGGCTGGTGATAAGCAATAACCGCCAGCGTCTCAAGCGCTGCCTGAGAAAGGCGACGTGTATCCCAGGAGAGCACAAAATCACTGACCAGCTGATGATGAGCTGGGTGCGTAAAGAGACGCCAACCGCCGGCTACCTCTCTGAGCTGAAATCCCCTGTTGCAGCGCGTGTACTCATCTGCAAGCTCTTTGAGCGCTTGGGCAACCTCGGCAGGAGCTGCATTGGTGACCTTGGAAAAGTCGGCTGTGGTGATTGCATCTGTTGCAACCAAAAGCAGTGATTCTAGTGCGCCTTTGAGCGACTCGGAATCTAAATAGGTAAGCTCTTCTGCCATAAGTTATTCCGCCTCTTTCTGTGCTTCATCGGGCGTTTGAGTTAACGATAAAAGCGTCTGTTGGACGTCTTGGAGCGCATTTTGAGACAAGTTAAATCCTTCAAGGTCTGGCTCATCACCAGATAGTTCTTCTAGCTCCAGAAGAACCGACTCATCAAGCTGATACGAATCAGCACCCTCTATGTGCTCAATCTCAATCTCGCCAAAGATGACATCCTGCTGAACACGAACAAGACCGCGCTTAAAGAGCTCAAGCACTGCCAAGAAGTTTGCAACCACAATTTCTGGCGTATCTTGACCGTCTAGAAGTTCAGAGAAGGTCACCTTGCCCTTAGAGCGCGTGAGTCGGTCCACAGAAGCTACCGTCAGGGCCACTGGGAGCCTTTTTGGGGCAACATGTTCTGCTTCAAGCAAGAATGTCTCACGTTTTGAGTCAATGTCCGCACAGATGACAGCAAGGCTTCTAAGCGTAATACCTTCAAGATAGTCTGGCATAAGGTTCAGGAAATCAGGATCTGGGCCCACTGAGCGTGGGAACATGTACGACTCTGCCTCCATGCGGCTACCCAGCGCAGCACCTGCATTTCTGAACTGCTTATAGGCAATAAGGCGAGCAATAAGAACTTCTCGCGCCTCATCAGGAGAAAGTCCGTCAAGTTCGTCATCATACTCATCTTCATCGTATGAATTTTTGAGCGAAACATCTTGAGGCACCAAGGCATGAGCCTTCATATCCAAAAGCGTTGACGCAACAAGGACAAAGTCACTGGCAACGTCTAGGTCAAGCTCTTCCATGGCATCAACTTCTGCCAGGTACTGATCAGCAACCTCAGAGATGGAAATAGAGCCGATGGCAACTTTTTGCCTACTTACTAGCTGAAGCAGCAGGTCAAACGGCCCAGAATATGTTGCAGTGTTTACTTTGTACGACATTAGATGATTCTCGCAAGCAGGCTCAAAATGACGTTAGAAATGCCCCCAATAATGGACGAGAAAAAGCCAGGCGCAAAGAACATGAGTCCCACAACAGCGATCATACAGTAAGGCTCAATGGCGTAGAACTTTTGACGGTTTTTCTCGCCAAGAAAATATAACAGCAGCTTAGAGCCGTCCAGAGGTGGAATTGGCAACATATTAAAGACAGCAAGGCTTACGTTGATCTGAATGTAGAAGATTACCAGTGAAGAAACGTAGTACATTACCAGCGGATTATATGCTGCACTAAATGTAACAGCTAGCGCGTTGAGCAAACGCAACAAGAGTGCACCGAGAAACGCCTGCAAGATGTTAGAAGCTGGACCTGCGAGTGCTACAAGAATCTCGTCACGACGACGATCTTTGAGGTAGTTGGGGTTATAGGGAACAGGCTTTGCGTAACCAAAGCTAGGACCACCCATCAATACCAACATTAATGGCAAAAGAATCGTGCCAAATAGGTCAATGTGTGCGAGCGGATTGAGCGTCAAACGGCCAGACATTTTAGCGGTAGGGTCTCCGCACTTATATGCAACAAAGCCATGCGCAACCTCGTGAACCACAATGGCAAAGATTACCAGTGCAAATTCAGCAAGCGTTGTCAAAAGCGATGGTACTGATGTTAAAGCAGTTGGCACAACAATCCTTATCTCAACATCTGCAAAAACCGTGCAGACAGGCACGTACAAACTTAACCCTCAAGTACAAGGCATTAAGTACATTACAGTAAATCCAAGACATTAGTTACAAGACAATTTTACCCAAGATTGGTAAAACTACCTACTCATCAATGTCTGCTTCCATTTTTTCTGAAAGCTCCAACCATTCAGCCTCAAGCGCAGGAATCTTCTTAGAAAGTGCCTGGTATTCAGCCATACACTCATCAAACTTTTGAGAATCGTTATAGAGAGCCTCATCGGCCATAAGCGTCATGAGCTCATCGTAGCGTTTGTGCGCAGGAGTCAGAGCTGCCTCAACCTCGTCCAGACGCTTCTTGGTCTCCCTGAGCGCGCGACTTCTACGATTGCGCTCCTCTGCCTCAGCTCTCCTCTGCTCCTTAGTCTTCACATTGCGAGAAGATCCTGCAGCTTGACCTGTCTCTGGACCAGAACTCTTAACCGCTCTTGCACCCGATGTTCCATACGAGGACACCGTCTTGCTCGACGTCTCCCCCTGCGCTGCTGCTTGAAGCTCTGCCAGCTTAAAGAGGAAGTAATCGTAGTTACCGTCATAGACCGTAACCTTGTGGTCGCGAACGTCCACAACCTTGTTAGCTACAGCTCTGACCAGGTGCTCATCGTGACTGATCAAAATGATAGTTCCTGGGAAGTCAACAAGCGCCTTCTCTAGAACGTCAACAGAATCAATGTCTAAGTGGTTAGTTGGCTCGTCTAGAAGCAACAGTGGATCTGGAGAAACCAGCATCTTAGCAAGGGCCAAACGAGCACGCTCTCCACCAGAAAGTACGTTTACGCGTTTCTCGACGTCATCGCCATGGAAAAGGAAGGCTCCGAGCAATCTGCGCTCTTCAGAGGTAGTCCATCCCGCAGCCACCGTATCAAGCTCTGCAAGTACCGTATTTGCAGGATTGAGCTCTTCAAGCTGGTGCTGTGCATAATAGGCTTCAGTAACGTTTTGACCCAGGCTAATCTGTCCCGCATCTGGCTTAAGTTTGCCAGCAATAAGCTTCATAAGAGTAGATTTACCAGCACCGTTAGGGCCAACAAGCGCAACGTGATCTCCGCGATACAGCTTAAGGTCAACGTTGTCATAGACAAAGTTATCCTCGTAAGATTTGGCCACGCCCTCAAGAGAGATGACGGTATCTCCGGTACGAGGAGGTTCTGGGAATCTAAAATGCATGTGATGAGATTGCTCTGGAAGAACTACCAGTTCTTCACGGATCTTCTCGACCTTTGCAACGCGCTCTTGAACCTGCTTAGCCTTGGTTGGTTTATACCTAAAGCGCTCAATAAAGGTCTCCATGTGAGCAATGTCGCGCTCTTGAGCAGCTCGTTTAGCGCGGAGTTGTTCTAGGTTTTCTTCTCGCTGATGCAGATAACCAGAATAGTTTCCGGTATACGTGACAAGCATACGATTCTCAAGCGCCGCCACGTGCGTTACGCATGCATCCATAAACGAACGGTCGTGGCTTACCAACAAAACCGTTCCGTCATATGACGATAAGAACCTCTCAAGCCACTGGACAGATTCCAAGTCCAAGTGGTTAGTAGGCTCGTCCAAGAGCAAAACATCAGGACGACGTAACAGGAGTTTTGACAAAGAGATACGCATCTGCCAGCCGCCCGAAAACTCTTTAGCTGGCTTATCGAAGTCTTCAACGGGAAAACCCAGTCCCGCAAGAATCTGGCGAGCTCTACTCTCTAGTTCATAGCCACCAAGACGCTCGAAACGCTCCATAGCATGAGCGTAGTCTTCAAGATACTTATTGAGCGTTGCACCTTCGGGAGTTTCGGCAATTTTGATTGAAAGGTCGTTAACCTTTCTTTCCCACTGTTTAATCTCATGGGCAGATTCGATAACCTCGTTGAGGGCAGTTCTATCTCCCATGAGCTCTGTCTCTTGCTCAAGGTATCCAAGAGTAGCGTCTTTTGCAAAGGTAACAGTTCCCTCATCAGCAGACTCTAGACCCATGATGATCTTTAGGAGCGTAGTCTTACCAGCACCATTAGGGCCAACTAATGCCCAACGCTCTCCTGCATTGAGCTGAAGTGTTGCGTTTGAATAAAGGACTCTGCCGCCAAATGACTTAGAAATCTTATCCGCAAGAGCAATCAAGTGAACTCCTCATACATATCTGAACTGGATAAGTATAAGTCATTCACTTGATTTACGTGGTGAATTATGTAAATGAAACCAGGCTTATGAAGATTTATTGACGCTTCTTATGAAGGAAGAGAGCTGCGCCAGCAACAACAATAGTTACGCCAGCAACACCAACAATCATAGGAAGTGTAAGAGCGTTGTCGCCAGTATCTGGAAGAGCAGACTTCTTAACCTTCTTAGCCTTTGGTGCTTCTGGCTGAGGCTGTGGTGCTGGAGTAGGCTCAGGCTGTGGCTCTGGTGCAGGTGTAGGATCTGGTGCTGGAATCTGAGGATCAACAAAGGTTACTGTGGCAGTGGTCTCTGTACCAGTAATCTGGCCAACACGAACCGTGGTGTCAATCTGATAGCCATCAATGGTGGTGAGCTGTGTGATGGTAGTGGAAGTATTGCCCATAAGGTTAGGGATTACAACAGTACCATCTGCGCCAGTTGTAAGAGAGTAGCTACCGTCAGCCTCCATGGTAAGAATACCGGTCTGGGTAAATGGAGGGGTTGGAACTCTAGGACCTGCAATATTTGCAGCAGTTGCCTTAAGAGTTGCGCCTGCAATTGGATTGCCATCTGTATCTACAACCTTAACAATGATGTGACCAAGGAAAGGTTGATTTTCCATAATGTCTTCAACAATATCACCAAAGCCGATTGCAGCGCCGTCGAAGATGTGAGAAACAGAATCTACCTGAGGAACATAGCCATCCTTAAAGGTGGTCTGCTCAACCCTATAGGCACCGTCCGGAATAATTGGGGATATAAAGTAGCCATCAGTTCCCGTATCTCCCTCATCAACTACGGTAGAACCGCCATTAATAATCTTGATATGCACGCCCTCAAGTGGTTGATGAGAATATTTATCAACAACATGCACTTTAATCTGGTTAGTGTTTTCTGCAAGTGCAATCTTTGGAGCGATAACAGACACAACGAGCGTCAGCGCAACAAAAATAGCAAAGACAATGTTTTTATATCGTTTCAATTCAATTCCTTAAAACCGAATCATAC
>CALHDX010000097.1:0-9039 GCA_938023105.1 uncultured Atopobium sp. | reverse complement strand
CATAGTCACGAGTATTAATACCAGCGCCAACCATGTAGCGCTTAGAGTCATCAAGCAGCTCATTTGGAGCAGACTTGTGGGAATCATAATCCTTGCGGAATACAATGCTGACCAGGTGGCCGTTCTTATCAACAATAGGAAGAGCATTAAGCTTATTGTCCCAGATAAGATCATTTGCCACTTTGAGGGAGGTATCCTCAGCTGCGGTAATAAGCTTATCAGCTGGAGTCATAAACTCAGAAACAAGCTTAGAGCGATCATCGCGAGAAGGACGATAGTCACGAGAGGTAACAATGCCCACGAGCTTACCGCGAGAAGTGCCGTCATCTGTGACAGGCATAGTGGAGTGACCAGTCTTCTCTTTAAGATCAAGCACGTCACCAAGGGTCATTTCTGGAGTAAGGGTTGAGTCAGAAACAACAAAGCCTGCCTTGTAGCTCTTAACCTCGCGAACCATCTGAGCCTCATCCTCAGCGGACTGAGAGCCATAAATAAAGGCAATGCCACCCTGCTGGGCCAAGGCAATTGCCAGACGAGGGCCAGAAACTGACTGCATTACTGCAGAAACCATAGGAATGTTGAGTTCAATTGCGCTTTTCTCGCCACGCTTAAACTTTACCAGAGGAGTCTTCAAAGAAACATTTGCAGGGATGTTCTCAGCTGATGAATAGCCAGGAACCAAAAGATACTCAGAAAAGGTATGCGATTCGCCTTCGAAGAACTTTGCCATTGTTTTTGGCTCCCTCCTGACCTACCGGTCATGCTCAACGTGTTTTGGCATTGTACCACCAGTGGAGCTAATTATTTAATTTGAACTCCCACTTGAAGCAATAACATCCTCAAAGTTAACAGCAATGTCATGTTTAGTAGGAACCCACTCAACCTTTTTGAACAAAGCCGCAACGGTAATAGGGATATACGTCATCATAAAAATAGGGAACGTAAAGAGATTGGTAAAAATACGCCACTTCTTCTTTACGTGGAAATGCTTGTACTCCGAGATAGTGGTAATAAGCGCCAAAATAAAGAAGACCGCATACATCGAGAAAACCGTCATGACCAAAGATCCCACACTCATAGCAATCTCTGCGTCAGTAGCAACGAAGCCGTGGCTCAAATAGCCAACTAGCATGTAAGTACCATTAATAAAGGCTGAAAGCAGCGTCAAAATCATGCCTGGAGCAATGGTCATCAACATGTCGTATGAAGCAAACTGACCCTTAAAAATACCTTTAAGTAGATCAAAGCCATACGAGAAGAACACCTGATAGAAGCCTTTTGTCCAACGCATGCGCTGTGTCCATGACGCCTTGAAAGTTAAAGGCTGCTCATCAAAAAACTCTGCGGGCGCATAACCGATTTGGATGTTATGAGCACTGCAGAAGGTGGAGAACTGAATATCCTCGGTGAGAGTATGAAAATCCCATCCATGCATACCTTTAATAATGCGAGAAGAAACCATCCAGCCGGAACCAGAAACAGCGCAGCTAGTGCCCATCATCATACGGGCGTTATTCAAGAACTTTGCCTCCCGCATAAACCAGGTGGCATAGGCAGAGCTTACCCAGCTAGAATCAAAATTCTTTGAGTTTCTGTAGCTGGTACAGACAAGATATCCTGCATCAAAAGCCTGATTCATAATTTTTAAGTAGCTTGGAGAAACCAGGTTATCGGCGTCCATAATAATGAAAGCCTCGTATTTGTCACCGTACTCATTAAGAATACGGTCAAAACCGTAATCCATAACCCAGCTCTTACCTTTACGAGCAAGGTCATTACGCTCCCATGTAATTGCTCCAGCTTTTCTCGCCTCTTCAGCTGTTTTATCGGTACAAGCATCTGCAACAACAAAGACATCCATCAGCTCTCGAGGATAATCCTGAGAAAGAATGGACCTGACAAGGTTGCCAATAACTGGCTCTTCATTGTGGGCAGCAATAAAGAAGGCATAGCGGTGCTGCTTTTTTGCCTCTGGAAGTTTTACCTCGCCTTTAACTAAGACACGAAGAATGTACACAATCTGATAAAAGTATGCGAGTGTAAAGAAAAGCCAGATAATAAAGTTAAAAACAACAATTGGTGTGATACCGAGTCTGTTAAATTGCAATGGCATATAACATCCCTAAGCTCATATCAACAGCCAAAACTCAAGCTGCACCTACAACAAAATGTAAATCTCACTAATGTATTAGTTTAGCCGAAATAGACCTGAACGTGAAATTAAGCTTTAAACAATTGAGGACAAATCTCATCTCCTACAGAAGTCCTTCCCATAGACATAGTGCTCTGAGAAATAAGTGCTTCTTGCAGGTCTTTTGGTAGTGTGTCTGCTACCACGATATTCTCGCCCGTAAAAGGGTGCTCAAACTGAACATGCCAGGAGTGTAAAAACTGTCTGTTAAGGCCAAGGTTAAGACTTGTATCTTTTTTACCGTAGAGCTGATCGCCGACAACTGGATGGCCAATGTGGCGCATGTGAACTCTAATCTGATGCGTACGACCCGTATAGAGATGGCATTCAAGAAGCGAGTAGCCCTCGCCTTTTCTGCCTGCTTCAAAGCGCTCAAGCGTTCTAAAGGTGGTAATGGCCTCTCGTGCGCCAGGCGCGTCTGATACGGTCATTTTGAGACGGTCTCGCGTTGAGCGAGCAATACCCGTTTCAATGGTGCCAGAATCGTGGGCAACATAGCCTTGTACCAGCACAATGTAGCGGCGGTCAAGTACGCGCAGCCTAATGAGGTCCTGAAGAGCTTTTTGTGCCTCGTCAGACTTTGCCGCCAGCATAAGACCAGATGTGTCCATATCAAGACGATGCACAATACCAGGACGTTCTTCTCCCTGAAGCATTCCTAAGTGCTCGTAGCCACAGTGTGCTACCAGCGCATTTGCCAGGGTGTCATCAACGTGGCCAGGCGATGGATGGCAAACTAGGCCAATTTGCTTGGAGAGCACTATGAGATACTGGTCCTCAAAGCGAATATCAAGGGGAATGTCTGGGTTTGGACGTAAAAGTCCCGTTTGAGGCTGTGCGTCTGGAAGAGACACTAAGAGTCTATCGCCCAACATAAGTTTTTCTGACTTAGACGTAGCCAGCGTAGCGTTGATGGTTACTCTTCCCTCTTCTACCAGCTTTGCACAGGCACTTCTTGAGGGAAGTGTATCTTGGGCAGAAAGGAACGCATCTAATCTGACGCCGTCCCCTTCTGGTCCAACTAGTATGTCAACGATACGCTCATTCATTGCCACTACCCTGCTGTTGCTTTTTGTCCCAGATTATCCAGTACACAAAAGCAAGAAGGATGCCACAGGTCACAAAGATATCCGCCACATTAAACACGGCAAAATTAACAAACGTTGTAGCAAAGAAATCAGTAACCTGACCATATAAAACACGGTCTATAGCGTTACCAATTCCGCCACCTGCGACACCTCCCAAAAGCGCAATAAGCGGCAGCGGGAGGCTCTTCTCGCGAACTACAAAGCCCACAAGAGCGGCTATGACCACAGCAGTGAGAGCCACAAAAAAGAGGGCATTTCCAGAGCCCACAGAAAATGCAGCTCCGGTGTTGCTCACGTGGAAGAGTTCCATAACACCGGGGATAAACGGCACTGCAGTTCCCTCTGGAATTGAAGTTCTCACCCAGAGCTTGGTTACCTGGTCAAGCACACAGGCAACAGCACCCGCCCCGCAGAGAACTGCAAGGCGGGTCACTAGTGTGTGAGTTGTATGTTGCTGCTGGTCAGTGTTCATTTACGCAACAACGTCGTGGCAGCGGTGGCAAAGGTGATCCTCACCAAGCTCGCGATAGTTCCAGCAACGGTCGCAGCGCTCGCCGTTTGCAGGATAGACGCTTACGCTCAGCTCAGAACCTTCGGAGACGGTAACCTCAGAGCAGACAAATGCCTCAGCAAAGTCAAGGCCAGCATGAGAAATGGATGCAGTCTGTTCAGCGGTCAGGGTAACCTCTGCACGAGTAGCCTGCGTGGTCTTCTCGGTAACAACACCTGCCTCAAGAGCGGTCTCGTATGCCTTAGTATATGCGGCGCGAGCATCAACTAGTACCTGATATGCAGGAAGCAGTGATGTGTACTCGTCAGTGCTCATAGGAGCCTTATACCAGTCGAGAAGAGCTGCGTACTTCTGACCGTCACGCATAGACTCTGGCAGGAACTGCATAGCCTCGTCGGTGGTGTAAACCAGAATTGGCTGCAGGTCATGAACAAGCATGGAGAGAATCTCTGCCCAAACAGTCTGAGCGCTTCTGCGTGTTGCAGAATCTGCAGCATCGCAGTACATACGGTCCTTAGTTGCGTTCAAATAACCGTTGGAAAGCTCAATGATGTAATCGTAGAGGGTACGGAAGACGTTATTAAAGCGATATCCCTCGTAAGCCTCAGTGACTGCAGCATGAACCTCGCACATACGTGCAAGAACAAGACAGTCATACTCTTCAAGGTCCGCTACAGCAACTGCATCGGTAGCAGGATCAAACTGGCCCTCGAGCTCGCCGAGAAGGAAGCGCAGGGTGTTTCTGAACCTACGGTATGCATCGCCTACCTGGGAAAGAATGGCGTCATCGCAAGGAACGTCAGTTGAAGTGTCAACAGAAGCAACCCAAAGGCGTAGGACGTCTGCGCCACGCTCAGCGCAAACGGCATTTGGATCAATGACATTGCCCAGAGACTTACTCATCTTGCGTCCCTGGCCATCAAGCGTAAAGCCCTGTGAGACAACAGACTTGTAAGGCGCAACTCCGTAGGCTCCAACAGAAGTCATAAGAGAACTCATGAACCAACCACGGTGCTGGTCGGAGCCCTCAAGATACATATCAGCTGGGAACTTAAGGTTTGGACGGTGCTTGCAAACAGCAGTGTGAGAAACACCAGAATCCCACCAAACGTCCAAAATATCCTTGTTTGCCTTGAGATTGTGGCCGCCACACTTAGGACAGACGCAAGCGTCGCCTAAATAGGTCTTAGGATCGTCGGTAAACCAAGCATCAGAGCCCTTCTCGCGGAAAAGCTTGATGACAGCGTCAAGTGTCTGGTCATTGATAACGGTTTCGCCGCAATCCTCGCAGGTGAAAGCAGGGATTGGAACACCCCAGTTACGCTGCCTGGAAATGCACCAGTCAGGGCGGCCTTCAACCATAGAACCAATACGCTTTACCGCGTTTGCAGGATAGAACTTAACCTTTATAAGCTCCTCTGCTGCCTGCTTACGCAGACCAGTCTTATCCATGGAGACAAACCACTGGCTTGTTGCACGGAAGATAACGGGCTCTTTACAACGCCAGCAGTGTGGATAGCTGTGGGTAATCTCTTCTGCAAGAATGAGCGTTCCACGGTCTTTGAGCCACTGAACAATGACAGGGTTAGCCTCATTGACCTCCATACCAGAGAAGGGGCCACCAGTGCCCTGACCGTCACCTTTGAAGAAGTGACCATCATCATCAACAGGCATAGTCTGTGGAATATCAAAGCGAACACCAGCGTTATAGTCGTCTACGCCATGACCAGGTGCGGAGTGAACAACACCAGTACCGTCGTCAAGGGTAACGTACTCAGCGTAGATAAATCTACCGGTGTTACCAAGGTCACCAAAGATTGGCTGCTTGTACTCATTGCCGGCAAGCTCAACACCAGTTTTCTTCCAGGTGTTACCCTCTGCGTCCTGAGCTAGCTTCCAATCGGTATAACCAAACTTGGTAGCAGCTTTCTCTGCAAGAGCTTCAGCAACAATCTCTATGTGTCCATCAGGAAGCTCAAGAGCAACATAGTTAGCCTCAGGGTGCAGAATAACTGCCTCGTCAGCAGGCATTGTCCATGGAGTTGTAGTCCAGATGTCTACCCAAGTCTTACCTGCATAAGCCTCAAGACCATCAGGAACCGTAGTTAGCTCAAAGCGAACAAAGATTGCAGTTGAAGTGACATCGTGATACTCAATCTCTGCCTCAGAAAGAGCAGTGTGGTCATGAGTGCACCAGTGGACAGGCTTGGTACCTCTGTACACAGAACCCTTGTCGTAGATTGCCTTGAAGATCTCAACATCAGTTGCGTCGTAATCGTTGACGTACGTGAGATAAGGGTTATCCCACTCGCCCAGAACACCAAGGCGCTTAAAGCCCTGACGCTGGGTATCTACCTGCTCAACTGCCATCTTGCGGCAGAGCTCACGGATCTTCTCGGTAGACAGCTGATTGAACTTCTCTGTGCCAAGCATCTGCTCAACCTTGTGCTCGATTGGCTGACCATGGCAGTCCCAACCAGGAACATAAGGAGTCTGGAAGCCCTGCATAGCCTTATAGCGGTTGATGATGTCCTTGGAAATCTTATTCTGTGCGTGACCCAGGTGAATTGGACCGTTTGCATAAGGAGGTCCATCATGAAGGACAAACTTGTCATGTCCCTCATTCTTCTTCATCAGGAGCTCATAGACGTTGTTTTGGTCCCAATCAGCCAAACGCTGAGGCTCGTTCTGCGCAAGTGATGCGCGCATAGGAAAGCCTGTGTTTGGCAGGTTGGTGGTCTTTTTGTACTCGTTTGCCATCAAGCACAACCTTTCTGGGCACAAATAAAGCGCCCGTCCCTCACAGCTGGGACGAAGCGCCACAATACACTTCGTTGTAACCACCCAGCGACGGATATGTCCGTTTACTCGGCTGGCCTGTCACGGCGACCATTTCCGGCAGCATCTACTAGTACAAAAACCTGTACGTTTGAACTGCAGCTCCGAGGTGATATTCACACGGACGCAAATGCGGACTTCCACCAACTCCGCTCGCTTGAGATTTGCGCTACCCAGCTACTGTCCTCATCACAGCTTGTGTAAGTAATACTACCACGTCTTGCACTCATTGAACTAAGTAATACACACGCGTAAACCGTTTTTAACAAATTATGCGGAATCCTAATTTTAAATTTTTATAGAAATAAAAAATGTAGATTGGGTAAAACAAACCTAATATCTAAGTGAGCTCATATCACATTTGAGCCAAACAGGTAAAGGGACGTGTATGGCAGATAACAATAACAAGCACCGTAGATCTATGTCGATGCTACTCTATATTGCAGTAGCCATCTTTGTATATCTCCTGCTTAGCAACACATTATTACCAGGACTTTTGCGTCAACAGGTACAAACTGTCTCGTACAGTGAGTTCCTTAACAAGATTGACAACAATGAAGTCACCAAGGTAGACCTTAATACGGGCAGCAGAAACATTAGGTTTACAACTGGCTCTGGAGATTCCGAGAAGGTCTTTGAGACCACGCAATTCCCTAATGATTCAACACTGGTTCAGACGCTTAGAGACCACAAAGTTGATTTCTCGGCTTCTATTCCTGACAACTCTACAAACATGCTGCTCTATGCCCTTATTCAGTATGGCATCCCTCTTGTTCTCTTCTTGGGCATTGGCTACTTTATCAACCGTTCCCTTAAACGCGCCATGGGTGACGATGGTCCTTCCATGAACTTTGGTGGCGGCTTTGGAGGTCTTGGCGGCAATCTTGGTCGCTCAAGTGCTAAAGAAATTAAGGGAGAAGACACAGGCATTACGTTTAAAGACGTTGCTGGCCAAGAAGAAGCTAAAGAGTCTATGCAAGAGATTGTTAGCTTCCTTAAGACTCCCGATAAGTACAAAGAGATTGGCGCTCGTTGCCCTCGTGGTGCCCTGCTTGTAGGCCCTCCAGGTACTGGTAAGACCCTCATTGCTAAGGCAGTTGCTGGTGAGGCAGGCGTTCCTTTCTTCCAGATTGCCGGCTCTGAGTTTGTTGAGATGTTTGTTGGACGCGGTGCTGCAAAAGTCCGTGACCTCTTCAAGCAAGCAAATGAAAAGGCTCCTTGCATCATCTTTATTGACGAGATTGATGCTGTTGGTAAGCGCCGTGATGCTTCTCTCAACTCCAACGATGAGCGTGAGCAAACCTTAAACCAGCTGCTCTCTGAGATGGACGGCTTTGATAACCACAAGGGCATTGTTGTTCTTGCAGCAACCAACCGCCCTGAGACCTTGGACAAGGCACTTCTGCGTCCTGGCCGTTTTGACCGCCGTATTCCTGTTGAGCTTCCAGACCTTAAGGGTCGTGAGGCAGTTCTTCAGATTCACGCCAATGATGTAAAGATGGAGCCAGGCGTTGACCTCTCTATTATTGCTAAGTCCACACCAGGCGCATCCGGTGCAGACCTTGCAAACATCATCAACGAGGCAGCTCTTCGTGCTGTTCGCTTTGGTCGCCGTCGTGTTACCACCGAAGACCTTGCTGAGTCCGTTGACGTTGTTATTGCCGGCGCAAAGAAGAAGAACACTGTTCTTTCTGAGCACGAGAAGGACGTTGTGGCTTATCACGAGACCGGCCATGCAATTGTTGGTGCCATCCAGAAAAACGATGCTCCTGTTACCAAGATCACCATTGTTCCTCGTACTGGCGGAGCTCTTGGCTTTACCATGCAAGTTGAGGATGACGAGCGTTATCTGATGAGCAAGAGCCAGGCAATGGATGAGATTGCTGTACTCTGTGGTGGACGCGCAGCTGAAGAACTTATCTTTGGCGAGATGACCAATGGCGCTTCCAACGATATTGAGCGTGCAACAGCTATTGCTCGCGCTATGGTCACGCAGTACGGCATGTCTGACAAACTTGGCATGGTTACCCTCAGCCAGCAGCAAAGCCGTTATCTTGGTGGTGGCTCTTCCCTCACCTGCTCTGAAGCAACAGCTGAAGAGATTGATGCTGAGGTTAGGCGTATTGTTGAAGAGGGCCATCAGCGTGCACTTCAGACGCTTAAAGAGAACCGCTTTAAGCTGCATGAGATTGCTCACTACCTGCAGAAGAAGGAAACTATCACCGGCGAGGAGTTCATGAATATCCTCAAGCGCGAGAATACCTTTGCACCAGTAGTTGAGAACACCAATGAGGAAGGTTCCTCTACCTCTTCAGCAGAGTAACTTTGTCTCATAAGTAAAATTAAACGGCCGCCTATTCTGAACTGCCTCCCATTTCTTGGACATAAGAAATGGGAGGCAGTTCATATGC
>CALHDX010000096.1:0-7458 GCA_938023105.1 uncultured Atopobium sp. | reverse complement strand
GTAGATAAGCGTTAGTAAAAAAGGCGGCTACCAAGGTAGTCGCCTTTGCTTACGCGTTTGAATGCCCAACGCATTTGTATTTTGCTGCGAGTTAGTCCTCGTCATCAACCATTTCTACAACGGGTTTGCCCATGTAATTGATACCGTCGACCAGCTCTTCCAGGGTGATTCTTTGACCTAAGATTGTTGCCTGAACAAGCTCTTTGTAGAACTCACGAGCTTCATCCATAAGATCAAGAATACTTTCAGTCTTAATTTCTCCGGTGTAAGGCTCTTTCCAAGGAAGACGCTTGAGATTAGCGGTAGGGAAGTCCTCAGTCATAACAATACGGTGAGCCATTGCGGCAACGTACGAATTGTTTGAAGGGCGCATGAACTTCTCGGTCTTGTATAAAACGTCAGGAAGCTTGGTAGTGTACTTAGGATCAGTACGCTCTACCGTGTGGTAAATGCGAGCGTAGTCTTGGAGGGCTTTCTCGTACTCACCAACGCCAACATTAAGGCCAAATACCTGAAGCGCTACTTGCGAGAAAAGCGCGCCACCAACGTGTTTGGTGGATTCAATGGCTTCAAGCACCTCAGCTGGTGGAAACGTCTCAACGGTAGTGTGGCGCATGTGCCAAAGAAGATATGAATCCAAATCCGTTTCGATGATTGGATGAAGCTCTCTGTAGGCATTTTTGAGAGATGGTTCCGCCTCAATTAGCGCATCTTGCTGGGAATACACAAACGGATGGACAATTCTATCTAGCGCGTAGTGCGCTAAGAGGCCAAGTGCAAACGCACGCCCAGCAGGCATGTCGCCCTGCGGGAGGCGAGAAACCCCATCGCGAATGGATAAAAATGCGTCAACAATATGGCCTGCGTGCATACGACGATGCAGCCTATTGCAGGCAAGTGAGTGGTTTGGCCAGGCTAGATGACGTGCAAGGAAGGGATCAGGCCCCTGGTTTCCGAGCAAAAATGCATTAACCTCAGCTTCAGTGGCAATGAGCTCTTTGGGCAAATCATTAACCACCTCTGCACCAAACAGATAGTGGGTTATTAAAGCAGGCATAACACTCCTTGTAGTTTTTCAGTATAAGAGTAGCTGAAAAACGCTCATAGGCGTTAAAATTTCATCTTTGTGTTACAAGATTTAATGATACCTAGGAACTCACACATGGGTCTACTGGAAATTTTACTGCTGGGTGTGGCACTTGCAACAGATGCGTTCTCTGTCACCATCTCTAATACTTTTGCCTTTGATGACCATAGGTTTTCTCGCCTCATGCGCATGCCTCTTTTCTTTGGCCTCTTTCAGTTTGGTATGCCTCTTGCCGGTTATTTTGTTGGCGGCATTGCAGCAGAATTGATTGAGAAGTACGCAGGAATGGTCTCTTTAGTCATCCTTGGCTTCATCGGTTCAAACATGCTGTACAGCGGCTATAAGGCGCTCAAAGAAGACGCTTCTGAGGAAGATGAGGAAGAAGCCCAGCAAAGTGCTACGACGCTCTCTTATGGAAAGCTGCTCTTTCAAGCTGTTGCTACAGCAATCGACGCATTTGCTGTTGGTGTAAGTTTTAGGGCACATAGTGTAGACATTTTGGTTGCCTCGGCGCTCTTTGGCATTATTACCGCAATTCTCTGTACCATTGCTCTGTTCATTGGCAAAAAACTTGGTTCTCTTCTGGGCGACCGTGCCGAGATGGTGGGCGGTATAGTACTTATCCTGATTGGACTAAAAGCCTTTTTTGGATAAAATCTGTTTGACCAGACGGATTATGTAGCAGGTAAGGAGGTAGCGTGAAGTTTATCCCAGATTGTCTGCGCCAGAAGATGCATAAAACTTTTGGACCAAAAGACCCTGACGAGAAGATCACTCCACCAACTGCCACTTCTGTTACAAGAACCTCATTTATTATCCTGGCTGTCTCGGCGGTTGCTGCACCGGTAATAGCTACGGTAGCAAACATTTTGAGCCCAGGAATTTCTTATGTTCAGCAGGAACTTCTTCCTCCACAGCTTAATTCAAAAGTTCCAGGCTATGCTCGGGCGCTTATTCAACTTGCGCAACGAGAGGGCTCCCTCAATCTTTTATGTACTTCCAAAGAAGCGGTAAAGCCCCTGGTAGAAACATATTCAAGAATGTTTTCTATGCCTGTTACGGTGGGTGAGGCAACGGAGGAAGAAATTCAGGAGTTTATTCAGCAAACATATACTTCTGGTAAGAGTTCGGAGTCTGAAACTTCTGATACCAAATCTGGTACTGATTGGGGTTTTGAGAAACCCGATGTCATTTTCTTGGCAAGCGAAGCTCTTATGCAAAATTTTGAGACTTCCGCATATTGTCAACCGTTTGAAGTTTCTTCAACAGACCAGTACGTGCGCCCTGAGTTTTTTGACGCCAAGGGACACTGGTATGCCTACGCTGCAGATCCATTGGTTTTACTGGTAAATCAAGAACGCCTTAATGAGAAAAAGATTTTGCGTCCTCACGAATGGACTGATCTTCTTACAGATGGTCTGCGTGGAAGGTATGTTATTCCTGACCCCGCACTTACGTATACGGGCAAGAAGTTTGAATCGTTCTTTTTAGGACAGTATGGTCTGGATAAAGGCGCTCAAATTATCCAAAGTTTGTTTGAAAATGTTGACACATTTTCTGAGAGTACGTATCAAGCTATTAGAGACACAGGATTTGGCAGGTACAGGGCTTGTGTTTGTCCGCTGAGCGCTGCTTATAGAGCAATTACTAAAGACGATTTTGATAATCTTTCAGTTATTCTGCCAGGCACTTCTTATTTCTCTACGATAAGGTCATTTGTATGTCAGGGGTCAAAACATACGTATTCAGCGTATTTATGGCAGGAATTTATTACTAAGCGAGATTCTGCTGAACACATGGGAGAAATGGACTCGTTCTTCTCGCCAGTTATTGAGGGAACACCAACGCCTTGGTATGCAGATCGTCTGAATTTGACAGCAGTGAGTGAATCAATGCAGATAGCTCCTGCTCCAACCGATGCAGAAGGCAATCTCATCAAGCTTGAAGACGTTCATGCTATCTACAGTAAGTTGATCAACGCATAGCTCTTTCTAAACGTTAAGCATTTGGACACCAAAAAACGGCCCAGGTAACTGAGCCGTTTTGCTTTAAAGATGGAGTGGCGAGAAGACCGGTTTTCTCGCCAAGAAGCTCTGATGAAGCACTAGACGTAGAAGAGCATCTTGTTGTAGCTAGGAACTGGCCACCAGTCATGTCCGCAGATGAGCTCCATGGAGTCAACGGCGCTACGCAGGCGGGCCATAGCAGGAAGAACCTCATTGCAGTAGTATTCGCACTGCTCCTGAGGCTGATCTTTCATCTGGTGAGCTGTGGTGTTGATCTCATCAAGACTGTTGGTAGCTGCGTAAATCTCGTCAATACCTGCGGTGAGTTTCTCGACAATCTCTGTCTCTGCTGCACTCTTGATGCCAATGGCCTGCTTAGCAGCAACTGAAGAGGCAACATCACTTGAGTAGGTAAAGAGGGCAGGCAGGTACATGTGGCGCGTCATATACAGCATGGTACGAGCCTCGATATTAAGGACCTTGGTGTACTGCTCAGCCTTTGCAATGTAGCGAGCCTGTGCTTCTGCCTGAGAAAGAACACCGTAGCGCTCAAAGAGCTCAATGTTCTCTGGAGCAACCATTGCAGGGAGTGCCTCAGGGGTGGTGCGGAGGTTTGGAAGGCCGCGCTCTTCGGCAAGTTTCTCCCAATCGCCTGAGTAGCCATTGCCCTCAAAGAGGATGCGCTCGTGAGCCTTAAAAGTATCAATAACCCAGCTCAAAGCTTCCTTAGTGAAGTTCTCCTTGGAAACGTCTTCAAGGTCATTTGCAAAGCGGTCACACTGCTCAGCAACAATAGTGTTCAAAATAACATTAGGGTCAGAAAGATTCTGCTGGCTGCCACACATGCGGAACTCAAACTTGTTACCAGTAAACGCAAAGGGGCTGGTACGGTTTCTGTCTGTGTTGTCCCTAAGAACTGCAGGAAGTGTTGGTACGCCCAGATCCATACGAGTGCGCTTTGCACCGTGGACGTCGGAACCTGTGATGAGGTCATCAACAATTACAGAAAGTGCAGCGCCTAGGAAGACTGAAACAATTGCAGGTGGAGCCTCATTTGCGCCAAGGCGGTGATCGTTTCCAGCAGATGCAACAGACATGCGCAGAAGATCTGCATGTGAGTCAACAGCGGCTACAAGGCAGGCAAGGAAGACCAAGAAGCGAAGGTTCTCGCCAGGTTTATCACCAGGCTCAAGCAAGTTCTCATTGTCTGCAGAAAGCGACCAGTTGTCGTGCTTACCAGAGCCATTGACGTACTCAAAGGGTTTCTCGTGCTCAAGGCAGGCAAGACCGTGATGAGTTGCAAGAAGCTTGAGCTTCTCCATGGTTAGGAGGTTGTTGTCAATAGCAAGTGCACCTTGCTCAAAGACAGGTGCAAGCTCATGCTGACAAGGAGCAACCTCATTGTGCTTGGTCTTTGCAGGGATGCCCAGCTTCCAGAGCTCGTCGTCAAGCTCTTTCATGAAGTTGTTGACGGTTGGACGAATGGCACCAAAGTAGTGTTCATCAAGCTCTTGTCCCTTGCTTGGCTCACAACCAAAGAGGGTACGACCACACAGAATAAGGTCAGGACGCTGCTCAAAATCTTCCTCTTTGATAAGGAAGTATTCCTGCTCTGGACCAATATTTGTGACAACGCGAGAAGGCTCCTGACCAAAGAGAGCGAGTACGCGTTTTGCCTGTTTTTCGAGGGCAACCTGAGAGCGAAGCAGGGGAGTACGCTTGTCTAGAGCTTCTCCGGTGTATGAAATAAATGCTGTTGGAATGCAGAGGACTTCATCTTTGATGAAAGTTGGGCTTGCAGGATCCCAAACCGTGTAACCGCGAGCCTCAAACGTGGCTCGAAGACCACCAGAAGGGAAGCTTGATGCGTCAGGCTCGCCCTGTACCAGCTCTTTTCCCGAGAAGGACATCAAAATAGTGCCGTTTCCCTGAGGGGTCATAAAGCTGTCGTGCTTCTCGGAAGTAATACCTGTGAGAGGCTGGAACCAGTGTGTAAAGTGAGTAGCACCTTTTTCAAGTGCCCACTCTTTCATGGCATGCGCAACCTCGTTTGCAATGTCGAGGTCAAGCGGCTTGCCATCCTGGATGACACTACGAAGTTTCTTGTACGTTGGCCTTGGCAGACGTTCTTGCATATCTGCGTCGGTAAAGAGAAGTGAGCCAAATTCCTGAGAAACTTTGTCGTGAGCCACAGCCCCTCCTTGTGGGTAAATGCTGGCAGTTAGTCTGTTTTCTCGCGTGCTGGACACGTTATGTTGGTTGTTATTTTCGCACGTTTGACAGAGTCAGAGTGGCGAGGATACAAACAGAAACATAACGATTACAAAAAATTTTGGCCGCTGCCCAAATGAGATGTGGGCTTTGTTTCCATGGGCTCTGGCGCGCATAAGCAGAGGAACTCTTAGTACAATAGAAGCACACAAAACTAAGAGGAGCAGGTATGTCTGATACTACTATGCCAGTTGATACTACAAATCAAAACGACGCTGCGTCAGCTAAAGAAGATGCAGCTAAACCGCGCAGAACTATTGCTGTTATTGACGGAAACTCGCTCATGCATCGAGCGTTCCATGCAATCCGTCAGCCTATGGCAGCACCAGATGGAACGCCAACCGGAGCGCTCTTTGGCTTCTTCAACATGTTTATCAAGCTTGTTGAGTCCTTCTCGCCAGATGGTGTCATTTGCGCATTTGATAAGGGTAAACCCCAGGTTCGCATTGATATGCTGCCGCAGTACAAGGCTCAGCGTCCTCCTATGGACCCCGCTTTGCACGCTCAGTTTCCCATAGTCAAAGAGCTGCTCAAGACGCTTGATGTTCCTGTTTGCCAGCTTGAAGGCTGGGAGGGCGACGATATCTTGGGCACCCTTGCTCGCCGCGGTGAGGCAGAGGGCTATCAGATGCTGCTCTTCACGGGTGACCGCGATATGTATCAGCTCTCCACAGAAAACGTCAAAATTGTTTCTACGCGTAAAGGCGTTTCTGACGTTTCAATTATGACGCCAGAGACCGTGGCGGATCTCTATGCAGGTATTACGCCCGAGCTTGTTCCAGATTTCTATGGTCTTAAGGGAGATTCTTCCGACAACATTCCGGGCGTTCCCGGAATTGGCCCCAAGAAAGCTGCTGCTCTGATTGTGGAGTATGGCTCGCTTGATCAGGTCATTGCTCACGCTGACGAGGTCAAGGGCAAGGTGGGAGAAAACCTTCGCGCCCACATTGATGACGCGCTGCTCTCCCGCAAGGTTGCTACTATTCGCACTGATGCGCCGCTTGATATCAACCTGGACGACGCTCAGTTCCCAACATTTGATCCAAATGACGTGGTCAAGGCTTTCTCTGCTTTGGGCTTTACCGGTATGACCTCAAGGCTTGCTCGCATGGCTGGCGGCTCTGCTGCTGGTGCAGCCACACAAACTGCCTCCGCTACACCCGCACCTCCTATTCCATCAGTGTTTTTGCAGGCAGGAGATGCATCTGCTGCGCTCACTGCTGCAATTGAGAACCAGGAGTGGATTGGCGTTGCTGAGGATTCTGCGGCGGACGCCGGAGCGCTCTTTAGCCTTTCTCGCACACTTTGGGTGTCTACAGAAAAGGCGCTTCTTAAATTTGAAGGAGAAAACGCAACTGCAGCGCTCTTACGTATTTTGCGAGAAGCCCGTGTTGCTGCAGACGATGTCAAGGCGCTGCTACACGAGGTAAGCCCTGTTGATTCGTCTGAGCCACAGAAGATGGATATTGAAACCATTGATTCTGATCGTCTCTTTGATACGGGCGTTGCCGCGTATCTACTTGAGTCTGATCGTTCAAGTTTTGATATTAATGGCTTGGTTGAACTGTACTTTGGCTCTGAGCTTCCTGAGCCTACAGATGAGATTCCTGCAGCAGCATTAAGAGCAGTAGCAGCAAGAAATCTTGTGCCTGTACTGACTAAAAAGCTTGACGACGACGGTTCTTTGGAGCTCTTTACTTCACTTGAGATGCAGCTTTTGCCCGTACTTGCTGCGATGGAGCGTCGTGGTCTTTACGTTGATCCTCAAAAGCTTGCTCAGCAGTCTGCCCAGCTAGCGGAGGATATTGCGCAGCGCGTGGCAAGCATTCACCAGACCGCAGGCGAGGATTTCAACTTGGATTCTCCAAGCCAGCTTTCGCATATCTTGTTTGACGTGCTTAAACTTCCAACCTATGGCCTCAAAAAGACGCGCACTGGTTTTTACTCCACCAATGCAAAGGTTCTGGGAGAGTTGGCGCAGGAATACCAGATTGTTGCTGACGTCCTTGAATATCGTGAGCGCGCCAAGATCAAATCAACCTATCTCGATGCGCTTCCTGCACTTATTCGTGGCGATAAGCGCATTCACACCAC
>CALHDX010000095.1:0-1597 GCA_938023105.1 uncultured Atopobium sp. | reverse complement strand
TAATCAAAATGTTGGATAAAGAAAAGTTTGAGCTGAAGATTTAGGATAAAACTATTTTTTGCCTCAGTAATCTCTTCTTGTACTAGTGTGTTCTCAAAGCTATTATGGTTTCAATTGATTCACCAGGGCCTTTGGCAAGCGCTGGTGCGAGAAGGGATTAGGTGCATGAAGAACTAGCGATACTCATAAAACCCGAATTCACGTAACGTCGCCGACGACACTACCGCGGGTGTAGTATTGCTTACTCATGTCTTAATTTATAGCCATTTACCTGTGCATAGTTGCATGCTACTCCGCGTGGTCTTCGGCAGAACCGAGGTATCATGCAGCTTAATCTTTCAAATATTGAATATACCTATCCATCAGCGGTAGAGCCCACTTTACATGATGTGACTATTACACTCCCACAGAGATGGACCGGCTTTGTTGGTAATAACGGATCTGGTAAAACAACCCTCGCACGTATCGTATGTGGTCTCTTGCAACCTGACAGGGGAGTTATAAGCCCATCGTTTTTCTCGGTATATTGTGCACAAAATGCAACGGAGGCACCAGCTAATCTTTTTGATTTTGCTGTTACCTACGATGATGCGGCAATTAAATTGAGGCGAGAGCTTGCTTTGGGGGATGATTGGCCTTGGCGTTTTGAAACGCTTTCGTGTGGCCAGCAGAAGCGTCTCCAGGTAGCGTGCGCTTTATGGGCTTCACCTGATGTTCTTGTGGTAGACGAGCCCACTAATCATGTGGATGTATCAACAAAACATGCTCTTTTTGTGGCCTTGTCGCAGTTCAAGGGTATCGGGGTGCTCATTTCACATGATAGAGAGCTGTTGGATAAGCTTTGCACTCAATGTTTGTTTATAGCTAACGGCACGGCAAACATGAGAGCTGGCGGTTATTCTCAGGCATCATCGCAGGTAGAGCTTGAACGTTCTAGCACGCTACACGCAAAGGAAGCTGCACAAAAAGAGAAGACTCGCCTTGAGCGAGAAACCCAGCGACGTAGAGAAGAGGCTTCTAGAGTTCAGGCGCGTAAAAGTGGAAGAACTATTGACAAGCATGACAGTGATGCGCGTGCAAAAAAGCGGGGCTATATAGTTTCAGGCCAAGATGGAAAAGCAGGAAAATTGGCTGTACGCATGTGGGGTAGACTTGAAAAGGCAACGGGTAAAGCCACAGGTATTAGGGTTGAGAAACAATACGATTCCAATATCTGGTTGGATAGTGAGGCAAGTAAGAGAAAAGTTCTGTTGAGGATGGAACCTAATAGCATTCTCATGGGAGAGAGCTACCTACAAACCCCACCGCTGTTTATTGGCAACACGGATCATATTGGTGTTGTTGGTGATAATGGCTGTGGTAAAACAACGCTGATAAAGAAAATTATTTCAAGTATTTCTGACGATGTACGTATGTTATATATTCCTCAGGAACCCACTGAACTGCAGAAAAAAGAGACAGTAAGAAAAATCAAAGGGTTATCAAACTCTCAGCGTGGAAAAGTGTTGTCTATTGTGGCACAACTCAATTCCGACCCTGATTATGTTCTTGCAGGTGAGTCAACCAGTCCAGGTGAAATGAGAAAGCTTATGCTTGC
>CALHDX010000094.1:0-2189 GCA_938023105.1 uncultured Atopobium sp. | reverse complement strand
AGGGCTCCATGGACGCTGGCAATATCTTGAAGCCAGCACTTGCCCGTGGCGAGCTCCGCGCAATTGGTGCCACAACGCTGGATGAATACCGCAAGTACATCGAGAAGGACGCTGCTCTTGCACGTCGTTTCCAGACCGTACTTGTCTCTGAGCCTTCTGTTGAAGACACCATTTCTATTCTGCGTGGCCTTAAGGAGAAGTACGAGCAGCACCATCGCGTTCGTATTACGGACTCTGCTCTGGTTGCAGCAGCGGACCTCTCTAACCGCTACATTTCTGACCGATTCTTGCCAGATAAGGCAATTGACCTGGTAGATGAGGCGGCATCAAGGCTTCGCATGGAGCTGGATTCTATGCCAGCAGAGATTGATGCGGTTGATCGTCAGCTCACTCAGATGCAGATTGAGGAGCAGGCTCTGATGAAAGAGGAGGACGCTGCTTCAAAGGAGCGCCTGGAAAACCTCCGTGCAGAGATTGCTACGACGCAGGAAAAGCTTGATGGCATGAAGGCCAACTGGCAGAACGAGCGCGGCGCAATTGACCTGGTACAGGACTTGAAGTCCCAGATTGAGGACGCAAAGGTGCAGATGGAGCGCGTGACCCGTGAGGGTGATTTGGCGCAGGCATCCGAGCTTCGTTACAGCACCATTCCAGAGCTTGAGCGTAAATACGATGAGGCAGAAAAAGCCCTTCTCGCCAAGCAGGAA
Organism: uncultured Atopobium sp.; assembly: GCA_938023105.1. Lineage (GTDB taxonomy): Bacteria > Actinomycetota > Coriobacteriia > Coriobacteriales > Atopobiaceae > Lancefieldella. Next base: position 1,482 of record CALHDX010000094.1, on the reverse strand, counting down.
GACGGCGGAATCCTCAAGGAAGAGGTCACCACAGACGAGATTGCCGAGGTAGTTTCTTCGTGGACCGGCGTGCCTGTGTCCAAGATGATGCAGGGCGAGATGGACAAGCTCAAGAACCTTGAGGACCAGCTTCACCTGCGCGTTATTGGTCAGGACGACGCTGTTTCCGCAGTTGCTGCAGCAGTCCGTCGTTCTCGCGCAGGTCTGGCAGATCCAAACAAGCCTCTGGGCAGCTTCTTCTTCCTGGGCCCAACCGGCGTAGGTAAGACTGAGCTGGCAAAGGCGCTGGCAGAGCTGCTGTTTGACGACGAGCGCTCACTGGTCCGCATTGATATGTCTGAGTACATGGAGAAGTTCTCGGTCCAGCGTCTCATTGGCGCGCCTCCAGGATACGTGGGCTATGACGAGGGTGGCCAGCTCACCGAGGCAGTTCGTAGGCATCCATACTCCGTCATCTTGCTGGACGAGATGGAGAAGGCTCATCCTGACGTCTTCAACATCTTGCTGCAGGTTCTGGACGACGGCCGCCTGACCGATGGTCAAGGTAGGGTAGTGAGCTTCAAGAACACCATCATTATCATGACCAGTAACGTTGGTTCGCAGTTCATTGCTGGTGCCGGCGCAGAGGGCTTCAACGAGGAGTCTAGAAAGCAGGTTATGGAGGCGCTGCGTAGCTCCTTCCGTCCTGAGTTCTTGAACCGTATCGATGACGTGGTAATCTTCCAGCCTCTGGGTCTTGAGGACATTGAGCGCATTGTGGACATTCAGCTTAAGGATGTTCGTAGCAGACTTGCTAACGAGCGCATGACGCTGGAGCTTTCCGAGGCTGCTAAGCAGTCGCTGGCTCTTGATGGCCTGGATCCTGTTTATGGTGCTCGTCCTCTGAAGCGACTGATTCAGCGTCGCGTTGTTGACCAGGTGGCAAACTTGATTATTGCAGGTGAGCTGCATGAGGGCGATACTGTTCTGGTTGATACTGACGAGAACGGCAACTTGGTTGCTCGCAAGAAGTAAGTGAGGCTGCGCATGTGTGACGAGGTAAACAGGGCCGAGAAACCCGAGCTGCAGGCCGCAGCATGCGAGGACGCTGCGACGGCGACACCGCAGGTCGCGGCTGCTGCGAAGGCAAAACCACAGGTCACCGCGCAGCCAGCGGCGCACAAGGACGCCGCACACAAGGACGCGGATTCCAAGAAAGCGCAGGTTGTTGACCCGGAGTTTGCTCGCGCGGAAAACGAGGACGACGACGGTTACGACCCGTATTCTGATCGTCGTCCCGTGAGCGAGCCCCTCTTTGAGCGAGATCCTTGGAGTTAGACCGCGGGGTTTCTCGCTGCACGCTGAGCTTTACAAACAAAGCCGCTGGTACATGATGTATCAGCGGCTTTTTGTGTGCGGGATCAATTGGCCTCTGACTGCGAGCCTGAAAAATGCATCATGTCTGAGTAAATTTACTCAGACATGGTGAGAAAAACCGGCAAA
>CALHDX010000093.1:0-8000 GCA_938023105.1 uncultured Atopobium sp. | reverse complement strand
ACGAGCAGTGACAGACTCCTGCGCCACGGCGCGCACAATGTCCTGCTTGCCCGCGAAGTACACGTAAATGGCCCCGGCCGACAGGCCGGACTCCTTGATGATGTCCGCCATGGTCGTGCGCTGGTAGCCCTTGCGCTCGAAGCACGCCGCGGCGGCCTGAAGGATCTGCGCACGGCGGGCATCACGGTGCTCCTGGCTGACTTTCGGCATGGTCCCTCTACTTCTCGACGACGCTCCAACGGCGGAGCCCGCATGCTCGGCACCTCAAGGGTAAGCCGCGCAGGCGCTCGGGAGGCGCCCGGGACCCGAGCCCGCGGCTGTGACAACAAGAACAGTCGTTCTGTTTGACGGAGAGGGTCCGGCTGCCAAGATAGAGAACGAACATACGTTTTTGATTTCGAGGAGGACGTCATGTCCACCAACGACACAGACACCGGCGCCGGGGCCACCGCGCCCGCAAACGGCCGCACCCCTGCCATCCGGGCCCTCGCCATCGCCGTCGCCATGTCACTCGTGATCGCCACCGTGCTGCTGGCCTTCTCCTGGCCCACCCTCAAGGCCAAGCCGCGTCACCTGCCCATCGACGTCGTCGGCACGCAGGAGCAGATCGACCAGGTCAGCGAGCAGATGGACAGCGCGCAGGCCGCCTCCGGGAACACCGACGCGCTCGACCTGCGCAGCGCGGAGACTCGGGACCAGGCCGTCGAGCACATCGAGACCCGCGACGCCGTCGGCGCCGTCGTGCTGCCGGAGGAGCCCGGTCAGGCTCCGGAGGTCCTCATCGCCTCCGGGGGAGGTACCCAGATCACGAGCCTCATGAAGAGCATGGCCTCCCAGATGGAGGACAGCGCCAACGCCCAGGTGATCGTGGGCGTCGAGGAGAAGGTGGGCCCCCTGGTGGAGGCTCAGAGGCTCCAGGCCGCAGCGACCCAGGGGGACGCCGACGCCGCGGCGAGACTGGCCGAGCTCCAGAGACAGCAGGCGGCCCAGGCGCAGTCCGGGGAGCAGGCCGAAACCCAGCCGTCGACGTCGGATGACGGCTTCACCATCCCCACCGTCACCGTCACGGTCACCGACATCGCCCCGCTGGCCGGCGGCGACTCCACGGGCACGGGGCTCGCGCTGGCCGCGCTGCCGCTCATCATGGGCGGCATCAGCGGGGCGGTCATACTGTCCACCGTCATCACGGGGCTGCGCCGCCAGCTCTACTCGGCCCTGGTCTACTCCGTGGTGGGAGGCCTGATCGTCACCGGCATCCTGCAGGGATGGTTCGACGTCATGCAGGGCAGCTACTGGATGAACGCACTCATTATCGGCCTGGAGGTCGCCGCGCTGTCCTCTACGGTGATCGGCGCGAAGAACGGCTTCGGCAACGTCGGCATGGCGGTGGTCTCCGTGACCATGCTGCTGGTGGGCAACCCGCTGTCCGGAGCGACGGTGTCCGCCTACTTCCTGCCCTCCCCGTGGGGAGCGGTGGGTCAGCTCCTGCCCCCGGGAGCGGCGCTCAACCTGCTGCGCAACGTCTCCTACTTCCCGCAGGCGCCCTCGATGACGGGCTGGCTGGTGCTGCTGGTGCAAACATCGCTCGTTTGTTATACCTTGCAGGCGCTCGTGATATTACATTGTTAGTATCCTCCGGCGTATTGCACAAAGACTACAAACGTCTTGATTCCTTGCAAGCTGAATTGATCGACTTGCTTAAACTTGAAGAAAAACATGGCAACTTGGCTGAAAATGCTAAAGGTGCTGATATTCTTCTTGGCGTATCTGCAGCAGGTGCTTTCACAAAAGAAATTTTGGAAAACTTGGCTGACGATGCAATCGTATTCGCAATGGCTAACCCTAATCCAGAAGCAACATATGCTGACATGAAAGCAGCTGGCGTTCGCATCGCTGGTACTGGCCGTTCTGACGCTCCTAACCAAATCAACAACGTAGCAGTATTCCCAGGCGTATTCCGCGGCGCTATCGATGTTCGTGCATCTAAAATTACTGATGAAATGAAATTGGCTGCTGCTGACGCATTGGCTAACTTGATTCCGGACAGTGAATTGAACGAAGAAAACGTAATGCCATCCGTATTCGATCCTCGTGTAGCTCCAGCTGTTGCTAAAGCAGTTGCTGAAGTTGCTGTAAAACAAGGTATCGCTAAAAACCCTGGCGTTGTAGAAGACGGTAGCTACGAAGGTTAATCTATTTGCTGTAAAGCATTGGCATAACCATAAAATAACTATAGAACAATATGACATGCACCTCGAAAGGGGTGCATGTTTTCTATATAGATGAATAAAATTTAAAAAAATAATACATCAAGAATATTAAAAATTTGCGAATGCCAATAGCGCATGTATACCTTTGTGTTATAACGGCTAGGCAAGTGACACTTGGCTTGGAATGTAAGTTTTGATGCATAGCAATTTACATAACAGGCTGGAAATTTTGTATTGGCGTAGTACGGCTGTTAATACAGGCGAAGTACAGCCACAGTGGTGATGTCTGGAATGGAGCAGTAATGAAGTACCTTTTGCTCGTAAGTCATGGAACGTTTGCACCAGGTCTGCATAGCGTAATGGACATGCTGATGGGACCCAGAGAAAACATCTTGAGCTACAGCATGGAAGATGGCGTGGGAGCAGCTGAATATAGAGAGAATTTGTCAAAAATTCTTGAGCCACTTACTGCTGACGACGAGGTTGTTGTTCTTGGTGACATTATCGGTGGTTCTCCACTTACTAATGCACTTGATCTTCTCGCCAAAAAAGGCCTGCTTTCCCATACCGTGGCTTTTAGTGGTGCCAATCTTCCCATGGTAATTGGTGCTTTGATGGCTATCGATGATGGCCTAAGTGGTGAGGCTCTTGTGTCATCAATTCTGAACGAAGGAAAAAATGGCGTTAATCAGATCGTCCTAGCTCTTGAAGACGATGACGAGGAAGACCTTTAGTAATTACTGCAAGTACGCGTAGCTGCTTGCGTAAGAAATATGTTAGGAGAAAACATGATTTCATTTGTTCGTGTTGATGACCGCATGATTCATGGTCAGACAGTCACTCGTTGGGCCCTTGAGGTTCCTTGTGACGGAATCATTGCAGTAAATGATGCGGCTGCATTAAATCCTGTCCTTAAGTCTGCTTACAAGTCAGCAGCACCTGACAAGAAAGTATTTGTTTGGACATTTGATCACTTCAAAGAGAGTGCTCAGAAGGTTCTAGACAGCGATTCTCGTTATTTTCTTATTACTAAAAACCCAGTTGACATGAAGAAAATTCTTGTTGACTTTGGTTTTAAGCCAGGAATTAACACGGTCATTATCGGTCCTGGTAATGACCGTCCTGGTGCGGTAAAGCTGGGCAACAACCAGTCCTTTACTCAAGAAGAGGGACAGGCATTTGAGGATATAACCAAAGCTGGTTATACCGTTCAATTTGCTCTTCTTAAAGAAAAGGCAATTGGTGAGTGGCCTAAATTCCGCGAGAAGTTTGACGTAAAGTAGTATTCGGAAGGCGATTTTTATGGCAATTAATGCGTTTCAAGCTGCCCTTTTGGGTTTGTTTGCATGCCTTGCGTCACTACCTGGCATGGCTGGTACTACCGTAGGTAACTATACCCTCGGTCGTCCACTTGTTGCAGGTCTTGTCGTTGGTGTCATTCTTGGCGACGTCCAGACTGGCATTATTGTTGGTGCAGCAATCCAGTTGGTCTACATTGCACTCGTAACACCTGGCGGAACTGTTTCCGCTGACGTTCGTGCAGTTTCCTACATTGGTATTCCTCTAGCAATTCTTGCAATCAAGGCTTATGGTCTTGATCCAAGCTCTGTTGAGGCTGCATCTCAGGCAGCAGCTATTGGCGCAGCTGTTGGTACTCTTGGTACCGTCTTGTTCTACGGCACTGCTACCATGAACCTTGTATGGCAGGGTATTGGCTGGCGTGCAATGGAGAGCAAAGAGTGGGGTCGTATTAAGAAGACCATTCCAATGGTTGACTTTGTATTCCCTTGGGTTTCTCACATTCTTTTCTCGTTCATTCCAACATTCTTCATTTGCATGGCTGGCGAGAGCATGGTTGGCATCATGAAGGAATACCTTCCTATGAACGGTATCCCAATGATGACCCTCTTCACCGTTGGTACCCTTCTTCCTACCGTTGGTGTTGCAATTTTGTGCAAGCAGGTTATTACTAAGCCTCTTGATTGGGTAACTTTTGCCTTTGGCTTTATCCTTGCTGGCGCACTTGGCCTGAACCTCATTGTCTCTGCAGTCGTAGCAGTCTTCTTTGCTGTTCTTAACTATCAGCTTCAGCAGGCAAAGAATGTTCGTTTGGCTGCTGCAACATCAGGCAATGTAAGCGCAGACGATGAAGAAGAGGAGGATATTTAATCATGGCTGAAAAGAAAACCATTTCTCAGAAAGCACGCAATAAGTCTTTCTTGAGCTGGATTTACGGCAATCTTACCTGCTTCTCTCAGGAGCACATGCAGACATTTGGTTACCTTGCATCCATGCTTCCAATCGTTGACGAGCTTTACGATACTGATGACCAAAAGGTTGAGGCACTTTCTACCTATACAACCTTCTTTAATACCGAGCCACAGATTGGTTCTATGGTTGTTGGCTTGACCGCTTCTCTTGAAGAGGCTCGTGCAAACGGCGAGGCAATCGACGACGAGACCATCAATGGTCTTCGCGCTGGTCTTATGGGCCCTCTTGCTGGTCTTGGTGACTCCATTATCGTTGGTACCTTTATTCCAATTCTTCTTGGAATTGCACTTGGCCTTTCTAAGGGCGGTTCCGTTCTTGGTCCACTGTTCTATGTTGTGGTCTGGAACCTCATTATGTACTTCGGCATGAAGTTTGCTTACGACCAGGGCTATAGCCTGGGTTCTTCTGCTGTTGAGGCACTTGTTGGTCCTGAGTCCGAGGCTCTCCGTAGCTCCATTGTTATGATTGGTACTATGGTCATTGGCTCTGTTGCTGCTACATGGATTAACGTCACAACTTCTCTGAATATTGCTGGTGTTGACATTCAGACAACACTTAATGGCATCTTCCCTAAGGTATTGAACCTTCTGTTTGTATACCTTTGCTGGTGGTTGATGACTAAGAAGAAGCTCAGCCCAACAGTTGTTATGCTTATTCTTGTTGTTGTAGCACTTGTTGGCGTTGTTATTGGCGTCTTCAACCCAGGTCTGTCTTACTAATTTTTTGCGCAAAATCCTGTCTGGCGCAGAAAAGACAAACGTAATAAAGTGGCATCGTCATACGGCGATGCCACTTTTGATTGAGAGTTTTTATGAGCAAGAAAAACTATGTAGGAGCAGCTTCTCATTCACACGAGGATAACCCTTTGGTTGTCGAGGCTCGTATGCAGACAAAAGCTCTTGGAACACTAAGCGTTTATAGAAGAGCCGCTTATTCTGGCATCGCAATTGGAGCATGGCTTATATATCTCAGCGTGTACGGGAGTCTCTCTACAAGTTCTATGGCAACGGCTGTGCTCGTGGGCGGCATAGTTCTTCTCGTCATATCTGTTCCTATAGCTGGAATTTTGTATGTAGGTATCTCAAGAGGAAAAAAGAACGTCGAGAAGATCATCAAAGCAATTGAAAAAAATTCGTCAAAAAATGCATAGAAGCGATACGATCTGTGCAAAGATTTCTCTAATAGGGTAGAGTATCTACAGCGCATTGAGCGGGTGCGGATGACGTGACACCTCGAACCTGGTCAGGGTCGGGAGACAGCAGCCATAAGGGGTCACTCGCGGGCATCCGTTCCCACTCAATGCGCTTTTCTTAGGCATATCGTGTGTTTGCCGCGACATTTGTCACGACGATTGGACTTCGATGGGTTTTGTAAACTACATCATTGAGCTGCTTAGAGATCCTCGCGCATTTATTGCTTCAATGATTGCCACAGGCCCTCTTGCTGCGTACGGTTTTGTTTTTCTGATTGTTTTTATTGAGACCGGTGTAGTCTTTTTCCCATTTTTACCAGGTGATTCTCTGCTTTTTGCAGCAGGATTTTTTGCCCACAATGGCGGTTTTAATATTGTTTTGTTGCTTGTTATTACGTGGGCTGCTGCAATTCTTGGCGATCAGATGAACTTTATGATTGGTCATTTCTTTGGTCAAAAAATTATTGCTTCTGGAAAGGTCAAGGCACTTACTCCAGAGCATCTTGAGAAGACTCAGAAGTTTCTGAACAAGCACGGTCATCTTGCAATTTTCTTAGGGCGCTTCTTCCCCTTTATCCGCACGTTCGTTCCTTTTATTGCTGGTATGGGCGGTATGCACTGGCGCAACTTTGGCATCTATAACATCTTGGGTGGTCTAACCTGGTCCACGATGTTTGTACTTCTCGGCTATTTCTTTGGTGGCATTCCTGTAGTTCAGGAGCACTTTGAGCTGCTGATTGTGGGTATTGTCGCCGTTTCAATTATTCCAACAGTTGTTGGCCTTATCCGTGGCCGTATGAGCAAGGGCGAGAAGAACAACGAAGAAGCCACAGATAAGGAAGAAGACAAGGTGCAGTAACAAGCCTTTGTACTTCTCGTAATTTGATGATAGAAATCCCGTCAGGAAAGACTCGGCCTGACGGGATTATTTTTACTCTTTGGAGAGCTGGTAGGTATCAGTAAAGGTGACGGTCTGACCGTTTTCCGTGTGGGTGGAAATAAGCTGAGCTACCACGCTGTTATCAGCAATATCAAAAGTAACTTTCAACTGTGGTTTTTGAGCTGTGCTGAGGGACGTGCTAGAAGCAGAATGAGCATCCAGACTTGCATTGGTTACATCAACCGTTCCAGAAACCTGAATTTGATCTCCGATGGTTCCAGAAGTAGTCAGAGAGACAGATGCGTTCTTGAACTCAGTGTCACCTGGATACCAACGGTACGAGGTGTTAAGCGCTCCATGGTTGTGGACAACACCCTCTGCAGTACCCGTAAGTACCAGCTGATCTCGAGAAAAACCTGCAGACGTTACGGTCAGCGTTAAAGGATTAGTTCTGCCAGCGTAACAAGGACTGCCACTACTGGCTTCACAGCTAACAAAGGTGCCCTTCCACGTTCCCACAAGTCCGCTGTAGTCGTACTTAAGTCCTGCCGAGGGGCTGACTGTGTCTAGCGACCAGGTGCCCGTAGAGGCATCAAACGTAAATGAGGCCGTAATATCGCAGGTGAGCGAGCCATAGAAGGTTGGCGAAACACCTGACATTCTTACCCAGCAAGTCTGCTGTTCACGATCAAAACCCGCATCAAGAACAGTGAAGGTTGCGCCAGAGAACTGCGAGCTATAAGAAATAGCTTCGTTTGGATTTTTTTCATCAAGCTTGGCTAGTACATCGCTAATGGCATCAAGGACTTTTGTTGTGGAAACACCTGAAGTTGCCTGGTAGGAGACAGATTGGGTCTCTTCGTCACCAATAGCGTTCCAGCCCTGGGTATTTGCGTATCCTAACTTGGAAATCTTTGTGGCAGCAATTGCGTTACCCGTGTAGGTAAGGCGTACAACAGAGTTGGCGTAGCCGGTGGCACCAAACTGAGCGGCATCGCTGGAGATTGCCGTGGTGCTTCTGGTGCGAGAAACAACCTCAATGCCGGTCAGCAGTAAGGATTCATCAGCGTCATACTCACCCGGAGTCCAAGCTGGAGCTTCGGCTCGTGTACGAGCATCAGCGATAACAGTATCTGTTGAAGGAACGTTGCTCACGCGAATAAAGAAGACGATAACCGCAGATAAAAGAGCAAGACTTAAAAGCGCAAGAATGCCAGAAAGCAAGCTGTAGCGGCGTACAAACCTAAAAAGTGCACGACGCCTACTGCGAAGATAGCTTGAGAACGTATCTGCAACATCTTTTATAGAGGTTGCATCATCGTCGGACGCTGCATCACTCGCGCTAGTAGCGCTTTTGGAAGGAACTTCGGCGGTTTTGGCCTCTGAGTATTCGTGGGCGCTCTCTTCAAGCTCTTTGAGGCGAGCTTCTACCGCAGAAAGATCTTGC
>CALHDX010000092.1:0-4609 GCA_938023105.1 uncultured Atopobium sp. | reverse complement strand
AGTTGACTAGCAACACATTGTGCGGCCGATTTCTTTAAATTTGTTATCTGAAGTGATGATACATTTTTTGGTTTATAGAACACTATTAGGCCTATTATCAGCCCAGCTGACAACAATATTATGCCTACAATAACTCTTTTCCTACGCTGCATCATCTGTCACCTCATCATTACCTAGTAATAATGAAACTAACTAGAAGCTATTGTAACAATTGTTTACTCTTTAATCGTTTTAACTTTAAAACCAAAATAGTAAATGTGTCCTAACCAAACAATGACAAGGACAATACTGCCAACAATAACGCCTTTCATAAGCATGGCAATCAGACCTACAGCCATGACCAAGGTTACTGTAACAAGGATGCGTATTTTAGTCTTAACAGTCATCCCTTTTCCAGCTTTAAAATCATCAAGATTATTTTGGTAAAACTTTGTATTAATAAGCCAATTATTGAGTCGGTCGGATGATTTTGCAAAGCAAAATGCAGCAAGTGCCAAAAATGGAACAGTTGGCAAAATGGGAAGCACTACACCAAGCACAGCAAATGCCAAGCTTATACAACCTAGTGCCATAAAGGCAACGCGTTTAACTGACATAAATACTCCCCACTGCTTTTTGAGAGAGTTTACCATGCTTAACAAAAAGCAGTAGGGATATTTCTGACAATAAGAGTACTTCTTATATAAATTTATTTACTGACAACGCCTAGAAGCGAGGCATTTGACCTCCACCAAAGCCCATGTTCTTCATCATAGACTCCATAGCACGGCGACCCTTCTTTGTATTACCACCCTGAGTCATAGCCTTCATTTTGCCCATCATCTTATTCATCTCTCCCCACTGACGAATAAGCTGATTGACTTCCTGAACACTACGACCAGATCCCATGGAAATACGACGACGGCGCTGTCCGTTAATAATCTTAGGACGTGCACGCTCTTCCTTGGTCATGGAATGAATGATGGCTTCAATCTTTCCCATAGAGCTATCATCCACACCACCCTGCTGGGCCATCATGCGGTCACCACCAGGTAGAGCACTAATAAGCTTTGCAAGACCGCCCATCTTGCGGATTTGGTTCATCTGATTAAGCAGGTCATCCATAGTGAAGCCCTCGCGCAACATGCGCTCAGCATCTTCAACCTGCTTCTCGTCTGCTGCTTGCTGGGCCTTCTCGACAATAGAGATAACGTCGCCCATGCCAAGGATGCGCTTAGCCATACGATCTGGGTGGAAAACCTCAAGTGAATCGGGTTTCTCGCCCATAGAAACAAACTTGATAGGCTTGCCGGTAACCTCACGTACGGAAAGTGCGCCACCGCCACGAGCATCGCCATCAAGCTTGGACATGATAACGCCGTCAAAGTCTACACGCTCGGCGAAAGTGCTGACAACATTGACAATATCCTGGCCGGTCATGGCGTCGACAACCATAAGAATCTGATCTGGCTTGACGGCGCGCTTGATAGCAACGGCCTCTTCCATCATTTCTTCGTCAATTTGAAGACGACCAGCGGTATCGACAATTACCAGGTCATTGAGGTGGTCAACAGCCTCCTGGATTGCCTGAGACGCAATAGCAACAGCGTCTTTGCCGTCACCACGATAGACTGCTACGCCAATCTCTGAACCAAGTGTTTCAAGCTGATCTGCTGCTGCAGGACGGTGAACGTCGCAGGCCGCAAGCAGAGGATTCTTGCCTTGAGACTTAAGCAGATAGGCAAGCTTTGCAGCCGCAGTAGTCTTACCAGAGCCCTGAAGACCAACAAGCATAATGACGTTTGGAATGCGGTTCTGTGCCAGCGTAAGCTTGGACTCGGTTGAACCAAGTAGCGCCGTGAGCTCGTCCAGAACAATGCGGACAACGTTCTGAGCTGGAGACAGAGATTCCAGCACGTCAGCGGTCATACACTGCTCTTTACAGCGACCAACAAACTCTTTAACTACCTTGTAGTTAACGTCAGCCTCGAGAAGAGCCATGCGAATTTCTCGCATTGCTGAATTGATATCGTCCTCAGTGAGACGGCCCTTTCCGCGTAGAGCGGCAAATGTATTTTGCAGTCTATCTTGCAGGCTGTTAAACATTACTGAACTCCCTCACCAACAAGTGCTTCACAGAATGAACGAGCATCAAACGTCTGAAGATCATCGATTGACTCGCCCACACCAATACGATAAATAGGCAGGTTAAGCTGGTTAGAAATTGCCAGAGCAATTCCCCCCTTTGCAGTACCGTCTAGCTTTGTGACAATAAGACCGTCCAAAGATAGTGCATCATTAAACTCTTTTGCCTGATTAAGACCATTCTGACCAGTAGTTGCATCAATAACCAAGACAACGCTGACCGGGATATCTCCTGCGCGTTTTCTGGTAACCGAGACAACCTTAGCAAGCTCGCGCATCAGATCAGATGAGGTATGAAGGCGTCCAGCAGTATCAATAAGAACCAGCTCAGTGCCTTGTTTTTCTGCTGTTTCAACAACCTCAAAGCAAACGCTTGCAGGGTCAGCACCACGCTCTCTGGTAACTACTTCAATACCAGAGCGCTCTCCCCATACCTGCAGCTGCTCAATTGCAGCTGCGCGGAAGGTGTCAGCGCCACCAATCAAGGTCTTAACGCCACTGGCATGTGCACGACCAGCAATCTTTCCAACAGTGGTAGTTTTACCAGCACCGTTAATGCCCACGAACAAGACAATAGAGGGCGTATCCGTAAAAGGATCTCTTTCTGCAACAGGAAACTCTGCCGTAAGGCGCTCTACAAGGGCGCGGCGAAGCTGATCGGAGCGCATAAGATTTTCTCGCGCTGCACGCTCACGCAGGTCATCGGTGACACGCATAGCCACCTCAGCACCCATGTCTCCCATAACCAGCGTATCCTCAAGGTCATCCCAAAAATCTTCAGTGACCTCTCCACCCATATAAAAGATTTCGCTTAAAGTCTCACGAGAACGCTCAAGACCGCGGCGAAGATTGTCCATAAAGCCCATTAGATATCAACTACCTTTCCGGTTGTCTTATCAAGCCTCTGAGAGACAACGTGGCTGACACCATCTGCCTGCATAGATACACCATACAGAACATCAGCCTGCTCCATGGTGCGCCTCTGGTGAGAAATGACAATCAGCTGAGTGGTCTCTTTGAGCTGCTCAATGGCATCAAGCAGCTTGGAGAGGTTGGCGTCGTCGAGCGCAGCCTCAACCTCATCAAAGACGTAGAACGGAACAGTACGCGTTCTATACACAGCAAAGAGCAATGCCAGGGCGGTGAGGCTCTTCTCGCCACCTGACATAAGCATCATCTTGGTAATGCGCTTACCGCGCGGCTGAGCCACAATCTCAATGCCTGTCTCGGAGAGATGGTCAGGGTCAGTGAGCTCAATGTGAGCATGACCACCAGGGAACAGCATCGAGAAGATCTCGGAGAAGTTCTGATTGACGCGGTCAAAGACAACAAGGAAGCGGCTACGCATCTTGCGATCAATGGCCGAGATGATCTTCTTCAGCGAGGTTCGAGCAGCCTCTAAGTCAGCTACCTGCTCGTTAATGTAATCAGCGCGCTCTTTGAGGCGCTCGTACTCATCCATAGCTACAGCGTTGACAGGACCAAGTGCCTCAAGTTGGCTCTTGAGCGACGCAGCAAGGCGTTCTGCCTGCTCTCTATCTTCTGGCTCAGGAAGCGTCAACGCCTCGTCCAATGAGGCGCCCGTAGCAAGAATGGCCTCGATGGCGTTTTGAACCTGAACCTCAAGCTTGCCAATCTCAACGCTAATCTGGTTAGCGGCGTCTTTCTCTTTTTCTACCGCAAGCGCAGCTTCAGAAGCAGCGTCTTTTGCCTCAGAGATGGTCTCTCGCAGCGTCTCAGAGTCTGCCTCCGCCAACGACGCGCGATCCTTGAGCCTAGACGCCCACTCAAGCGCCTTCTGGTGCAGAGCGTCGTAGCGCTTGTACAGCGGATCCACGCGTAACCTGATTACCTCAAGCGCGTGCGTTGCCTGTTTAGCAGCAGCAAGCTGCTCATCCAGCTGAGACAGACGTCTCTCAAGCTCTGTCTGGCGAGAAGCCATACTCGTTGCACGCTCTTTTGCAACAGTCAGGTCCGTCTTTGCATCCGAAAGCTCTCGGTTGGCCCTACCCTGTGTGCGAATGGCATCCTCATGCTGATCCTGCAGCTCTTTGAGCTCCGAAGTTAACGACTCCATACGGGCCTTAGCCTCTTCAGCCGCGCGCTTGTGCTCATCAATGTGCGCACGAGCCTCTTGAGCGCGCTCTTTTGCCTGCTCTCGAGAAGTGCTCACCTGCTTCAACTCAGCCTGAGAAGACGCAACCTGCCCCTCAAGACGGCCTCGCTCCGCAGCAATAGAGGTAAGCTCACCGTTGAGGCGAGCAACCTCACCCTTGGACTGCGCGCTTTTCTCGCGAACTGAAGCCAGCTCATTCTCGCAGTTGGTAACTGCAGAGCGAGCAGCCTCCAGATGGCGTTTGAGGGCAGGAAGCGTGTCCTCAAGCTCACGGATGCGACGCTTACGCTCAAGAGAGCCGTCCTCAGCCTGAGATGCGTGTCCCAGGACCAGACGACCGTCTGGATAGAGCAACGTGCCGTCAGGGAG
>CALHDX010000091.1:0-3657 GCA_938023105.1 uncultured Atopobium sp. | reverse complement strand
TGGATTTAGAAGTTGATTCAGGGGCACTTACTGCGGATGTATCAGTAGTTTCTGCAAGAGCAGGAGTAGCGTGGAGTCCGCAAAGTAGAGCTGCACTCAACGAAGCAACTGCAATAAGCTTTTGCATTGAAGGCCTGCTGGACAAACATGTCTTCTTTTTCATTGGCATATCCTTTTTTGAAGGGATAACTTTCTATATAAATAATAGTTTGATGTGTCTGTTATTGTTCCCGTAAATTAATCCTATACAAATTCTCTATCTTCTATGAAAAAATGCTCAACTAATGAGATAAAAAACGTTTAATAGCAGATATATCCATAAATAAATGCTGGAAAACAGCTTGATTACCTGTGGCTCTTCCGGTAGATGGTGTGAAAATCTCCATGAGTGGTTTCTCGCCACATAAGTTGTTGATTAAGGTTATTATATTCCACGTGGCGAAACGTCACGGTATCGCGCTCCACAGGCGCAGTTTTGCCCTGCGGGGCTAAGAAAGAAAGGCACGAAATGGCTCAGGGTACTGTAAAGTGGTTTAATCCAGACAAGGGTTACGGCTTCATCTCTCGTGAGGATGGCGACGATCTGTTCGTACACTTCTCCGAGATTCAGATGGACGGTTTCAAGACTCTCGATGAGGGTCAGCCTGTCGAGTTTGAGATTACCACCGGCCAGAACGGTAAGCTCCAGGCTTCTAGCGTCCACAAGATCTAGTACTTGCGAACACTACCATCAAAAGGAGACCTTCGGGTCTCCTTTTTTGTTACATCGCTATTTATACAGTTGCAGTAACCAAGAGCTTTAATACCAGTGCTTGATGGTAAGGTCGGCAAGTTCAGAGAGTTTCTCGATATCTTGATGCTCATCATCACAATTAACAGCACAGGTGATAAGGCCAACAGAATTTCCTGTCTGAAGAGCCAGTGGAATGTCTTCAAACAGAATTGTTTTCTCGGCTGGAGTATTAAGACGTTTAAGCACCTCAAGATACAGATGAGGTTCATCTTTTGCAGATCCAACATCTGCTGCAAACACCTGAGTATCAAACAGAGTGGATAGATGTAAACGAGGCTCAAGAAGAGCAAGAAGCTCCGGCTCGTTGACAGTTGCCAATGCAGTAGGGATGTCTTTTTCTTGTAGCTTGCCAATAAAATCAACAACACCAGGTCTAAGCTGCACGGAGTTTACAAAGAAGCTTTTACTGAGTTCTTTCCACTCGGCGACAATCTTTTCTGGATCTTCCTTTAGCCCATAGGTGGCAATTGCCCATTCGGCTCCCTTTTCAAATCCAAGAGGGGAGAGAATCTTGCCAATTTCTGGAGTGTAAGGGATTCCTCGCGACTCAAAAAACTCCTGGTCAACAAGCTTCCAAATATGGTGTGTATGAGCAATAGTGCCATCAAAATCAAAGATCGCTGCTTCAAAATCTGTTGCAAGAATATCTTCAAGTGTCGAGAAAATCACAGAGTTCCAATCAAGTTGCGGTGAGCTTGTGTTTTTTATTGTTGACATGCCAGTCTAGTGTAAACTTTTAGCAAGTATGAAGAGGAGTAAACCAATACTTTTCGGAGGACCGCATGAAACGCAGCTTATTTAATACTCGCGGTAAATTGCTTGCTGTTTTGTTCTTTGTTGTCGCAGCATTGTTTGCAACAACAGTTCAAAACGCATATGCAACTACCTACACCACAATGGATGCCCAAGGAAACATTATCCAGAGTGAATCACTAAAAGATGCCGTAGCACTTGCTCGTGCAACTGGCAGACCTATTGCGCTTGACCCAGGTCACAGTGACGGCCTTGAAGGCAGAGATCCAGGTGCTACCTACTTTGGACTCAAAGAGGGAGATTTGGCTTGGGCCACTGCCATGTACGCCAAGAAGTATCTGGAAAAATGGGGTGTACAGGTTGTTGTTGTTCGTGGAGAACACGAGGATCCATCGATCAAGACGCGCGTACAGCGTGCTGTTGATGCAAACGCTTGCGCCATCATCTCACTTCACTACAATGCCGGCCCTGCATCTGCAACGGGCTCAGAGGTACTTGTTCCTCATAAGGTAAGCTACAACTATGATCTTTATCTCTCCGGTCAAGTTTTTGCTGGCAAGGTTAACTATTACCTCAGAAATAAAGTTGGTATTGTTACCCGCGGTGATGGAGCTACTGAGCGTGGCTACAACGACCAATACGGAACAGACTATTACGAGAATGGCGATGAGTCCGATTATTACGGTATTGTTCGTTATGCTCGTCAAAAAGGTATCCTTGGTGTCATTATTGAGCACCAGTTTATCTCTAATCCAGCTCATGCAGCTGAGTTTAAAGACCTTGGCGATAATTCCAAGGTTGACTACATTGGCTGGGCAGATGCATGGGCAATTTGGGAAATGTACAGCTCTGATACCTGGTGGAGCATGAGTAGCGTTTCTGTTACTCAAAAAGATAACGACGTCACTTTGAAGCCAGTTCTTACTGGTGTAGTTACTGACGCAACATTTACTTACAGCTATGTTGGTCCAGATGGAACAAAGGTAACGGTTGCATCTAATACAACGGCAACTTCGTCTACCTTTACGCTTCCTGCTAGCGGCCGTTACACCCTGTATATCACAGCAAGATCTTCTGATGGTCAAGAAGTAACCCGACAGACAAACTATGACGCTAAGATTAAAGAATCCTATGGCTGGCGCAGAGCTGCTGAAGGATGGATGTATTCCGACGACAACGGCACTGCTTACGTAAGCAGATGGCTTAAAGATGATGATGGCTGGCATTATTTTGATGCCAGGGGAATTGCTGTTTCTGGCTGGTTTACTACGTCAAATGGTAAGGTTTGGTACTTTGACGCAGCTACACCTCATAACGCTGCCGCTCTTGGTCAGAGGACTATTTCAGGTAAGTCTTATTACTTTGATGAGACTAATGGAATGGCAAAGAATTCCTGGGTCCACCAGGCTGATGATTCTTGGTCTTGGGCGACAGGAGATGGCTCTCTGCACGCAGGTTGGAAGTACATGCCAAATGGCAAGTGGTTCTACTTTGATGCTAACAACAGCTATCACGCTACCTTTGGTCTTATGACTGACGGAAACAAGAAGTACTACATTGATCAGAATCGTGGTCTGATTTACGGCGGTTGGGTCAATCTTGCTAATGGAGATTGGATCTGGCTTAATGACGACGGTACTCTTTACTCTGGCTGGAAGTACATGTCTAACGGCAAGTGGTTCTACTTTGATGAGAATGCTGAGTATCCACTGATGAAGACTGGACTTGTTATCACAGCTAGCGGGTCATACTACGTTGATGCCAATAGCGGCATGAAGGCTAATGACTGGGTAGAAATGCCTAATAATGTCTGGGCTTGGGCTCAATCTAATGGTGCTCTTGTTTCTGGTTGGTTTAATACACCAAATGGCAAGACATGGTACTTTGATCCAAATACAAAAGAGCACGGTGCTCTCTTTGGTCTTCAGGTAATTAACGGCTCATACTATTACTTCGATCAGAGTAATGGATTGTTGCGCTCTCAAAATGTCACTCTTCCTGATGGTCGTGTTGCTTACGCAGATGCAAATGGCGTTCTTAACATCAAGTCTGCAGATAACAACAACGGTGGTAATGGCGGAGATAATAGAGACGCTAACAACACTCCAGCT
>CALHDX010000090.1:0-7562 GCA_938023105.1 uncultured Atopobium sp. | reverse complement strand
TCATCCGCCGGCGCCGATATCGGTGATCGTACCTCCGCAAGGATATGAATAATTCAAAAAATTAGTTTGAGCTAGCGCCTATATTTGGCGTTCTCAAATGCAATCTTGAAGTCTTCGAGAAGCTCACGAGGGACCTTCTCCTGATCTCCGTGATGGAGTTCTTGCATAAAGACATTGCTTATAGCTCCAATAAGCAGTTGAGGAGCAATTTTATCTGCTAGAGGTACAAATTCTAGAGCATATCTTTTATCGTCGATGGTAAGCCAGGTGCCTCTCCAGCTGCCGATAGTTCCTTCAATATCTGAAGCGTGGGCCGAGGCAAAGACATTTTGATTGTTATCAAAGAGGTACACGACGCCATCTGCATCGACACCAACAAAGCCATCTGTAGCGCATTGCTCAAAACCAGAAACAATATGCGCACCACTGGTCCAGAACACCCAGTTCTTCTCGCCAGTCATAGACAGACCTTTCTAAAACATCAAAAGTTTCTTGATTAAATGGTAGTTGGAGGGAACTTTTAGAGCAAGTAAATTTCGGTCAAAAAGCATAGTTTACCTGCTAACTCAACCTACTGTTGAGTAGTTAGAAACCGTTGCGATACCTAACTCAACTGATGCGTTCTTGTTGAACGTATTGTTACGACTCATAGTGAAATCAGCGGCCCGCAAGCTATTTCAGTAATAATGAGTTGAGAAAAGGAGCAACTATGACTACTTCATCTGAGACCCTTGGTCGTCGTATTGCACGTCTTCGTTTGGCTAGAACTGCAACGCAGGAGCGTCTGGCAAAGGAGCTGAACGTGAGCCCGCAGGCGGTGAGCAAGTGGGAGAACGACATAAACTATCCAGACATCTCGCTGTTGCCAGATCTTGCACGCTTTCTTGGTGTGTCCGTTGACGAGCTTTTGAGTGGCGCAAGCGCTTCCGCTCAGGAGAGTGTTGCTGCTCAGGAGAGCGCTGCCGAGAAGAGCGCTGTTGAGGCTGTTTCTGTTGTAGTTGACGAGCCCGCAGAGATCGTAGAAGAGTCCACAGAGCAGGACAACCAGGGTATTGCTGTTCAGTCTTCGGGTTTCAGCTTTGGCAAGCTTTTTGGTAAGAGCATGGTCAAAGTCGAGAAGAACGACGAGGCTGACGGTAGCAAGAAAAAGGGTGTTCGCCTTGGTAACGGTTCTGCAAAACACGGTTTGCACTTGTATGTAGTCTCCGACGACGGCGACGTTGTAGATATGTGTGTGCCTCTGGGCCTGGCAAAGTTTGTTTTGAATTCGGGAATCCAGGTCAGCGGAAGCTATCTTAATCAGGAGACTCAGGAGCAGCTTTCTAACATCAATCTTGATGCGCTTATGGATGCCGCAAAGACTGGCGAGAGTGGCACACTTGTGGACATTACATCCGCGGACGGCGATGTTGTAAAGATTTGGTTTGACTAAGCACTAACGATTACATAGCCTGACTAAAAACGAGATACGCCCGGACAGTTGCTTGGAAGGACACGGTCTCGTTTCTTGTTTAGTGCGGATTTAGTTAAATTCATGCACGCCAATAAAAAAGCGCCGCAGCTATCACCAATTGGTGATAACCGGGGCGCTTTTGTTTTTACTGTAGCATATGCTTGCTGTGAGAAACCGTCCGGTTGCACAATCCTATCAACTATACTTGTGTCAAATAATTCAACGTAATGCCTCAACAGCACGTTCTTCTCGGCTGGTAGTGGAGATTCTTACATGAAGTCTTTGATTGTGTACTATTCATATTCCGGCATCACAAGAAGGCTTGCAGAGGATATTGCGCTGATTACCGATGGTGAGTTGCTGGAGCTTAAGCCTCAAGATCCCTATTCTTTCTCGTATAACACGGCGGTAAAAGAGGTTAGGGCTCAAATAGAAAAGGGCGTTTGTCCTGCACTTATGCCAAGTGATGTGCATGTCGGTGACTTTGATACTGTTTTTATAGGATCGCCTAACTGGCTTAAATCATTTGCTCCTCCGGTGCTTTCGTTCTTACGGGCAACGGATTTGAGCGGCAAAACAATCATTCCATTCTGCACGCATGGCGGCGGAGGATTTGGCAATATGATTGAGGAGTATCAGAGAGAATGTGGTGCTTCTCGTGTAATGCCTGGACTGGCGGTAAAAGGCACGTATACTTTTAGTGAAGTGCAAAGATGGCTTGAGTCAATAGGGTAAACGATGCGAGTACTTCTAGCTGAAGATGAGAAGAGAATGGCCGCAGCTATCGTGGCTCTATAAAGTAAATGGCGTGCCCTCTCTCTCTGCAGAGCGAGGATGCGCGCCGGTGTTATATGTAATATAACACATTTTTTGAATAAAAGTGCCTTACACAGACGTCTTTCTCGCTAAGGCGTCTTTTTTATTTATGCAGGTAGATGGGTGTATTACAAAATATGCGAAAATCGCATATTTATAGGTTGACGTGCAGTTTTATAAATATTCTAAAATCGCATATTTTTATTTTTATCTGGGATTATTCGGTTGACGCGTCATCGTCATGTACAACCAAGGAGTTGAAGAGCTCGTTGATATCGTTTTGACGCCGGGCTGTCTCTTCCTCAGCAATGGCCCACGAGCCGTCTTGGTAGTAAAGAACGTCACCCTGACAAGCGTTGCTTGGAAGCTCATCAACAGAAACGGTAAACATATTGCCTGGCTGATCGTTTAGTTCAAGCACGGCAAGATTGTTGTCTTCAAATCGATCAATGATTGCTTTCATTACTTGGTCCTCGATTTTGACGACGTGCCAGATTTATCTTGTGAGGTTGGAGCTACCACTGTGCCGGGTTTCTCGCCAGATATATCAATGTCTGTACCATCGCAGGTAATGGTAATAGTTCCGTTGGCTCCCGTTCCCCAAACTTCAACAGAATGCTTGTGGAGGGCGTTCAGAACCGACTGCATGGGGTGACCATAGGAGTTGTCCAGGGCATATGAAATGACGGCATAAGTGGGCGAGAGCTCGCGGACCAGCTGCTCGTTTGTGCCTGTTCTAGAGCCGTGATGGGAGAGCTTAAGCACGTCAATGTGACCTGGATTGGCGTTCAGGATGGCATTTGTGGGTGCGTCTCCCGTAAAGAGGAACGTTTTGGTGCCCACGGTCAGCTTGATGATAATCGAGTAATCGTTGGTGTCGGGGAAATTTGCGTCCTTGGTAGGCCAGAGAATCTCTAACTTGTAGTCGTCGGTTTGATCAATGACGGTGCCTGCCTCAGCAAGAGTTATTTGCAGATTATTATTCTGAATGGCGGTTAAAAACTTTTTGTACGTGGCCGTGTTGTTTGTTTTATTTGGTGCGTAAATGGTCCCGATTTGGGTGCTGGAAATGATGTCCGCCATACCGCCGATGTGATCTTCGTCGGGATGGGTGGCCACCAGGTAATCAATTTTGTCTCGACCAAGTTCTTGGAGGACCTGGGCAATTTTTGAGGCAGATCCTGTGGGGCCTGCGTCGATGAGCATAGTTTTCTCGGGGAGTGCGATGAGAATGGCCTCTCCCTGTCCCACGTCGATAAACTTGATGGTTACGTTTGTGCTGGCCTGAGCGGTTGTGGACGTTACTCCGGAGTCTGCTTGAGAGAATCCCGCAGGTGAGAGAGTAGTTGGAAGCGGTTGCGTGAGCGCTGCGCTAAAGTAGAGCGCTACCGTTAGCGTGGCTAGTGCGATTCCAGCTTTCTGTTTTCCGGCGTATCGTTTATGGGGCTTAAGCTTGCCTTTTATGAGCTTTTTGGGAGCACTGGCGTCCTCGTAGATGAGGTTCAGGGCACTCTCGATTACCGGAAGCGAAAAAATTGCTGGTAGAAGGTAAGAAATCATCGACGGCGAGGCAAGTGTTTGCGCCAGGGCAAATGCGCCAACAATCAGCGCTGCGTTTATAGCAAGCCGAGTAAGTCCCGATTTCCAGCCTTTAAGATACAACTGCGGAATACCAAAAATGCCAAATACCAGGGAAAGAATGAGCGCAAATAAGTAGTCAGATTGCTTGCCAGAGGCTGTGTTGGGCGATTCAGTTTTGCTGTCAAATTGCTTTTGGTTGGGCATAAAACCTCTCTGGACACGTACGTTCTGAAGAATCTTACCCTATTTGAGCAGCCAGTCCAGAGCTTTTTGCATTCTTCCCTCAACGTTTTGGAAGTGATTTCCACGGTTTATTTCAAACGTCGAGGTTATTCCCGCGTCCTTTAGCTTGCTGGCGAGAAGTTCTGCGTTTTCTTGCACGTGCATTATTTGCGGATTGGGAGTTCGTGCTTCTCGGTCACCTAGTGAAAGATAGGCGTGTGTGAGGCCGACCACCCCTCCTCTGAGCTGCTGATCTACGTAGTCCAGAAGGTCTGGGAACCAGAACGATCCCGAGACAGCTCCGATGCGCTGAAAGGTTGGGGTGGGGGCGTCGACGTGCGGCGCGCCGGACTGCGACACGCCGGCCCAGAGGCTGAACAGGCCCGCGAGCGAATAACCCACAAGCACCCTATACGCCGGTGGCACGCTGAGCTCCGATTCCGCCCAGGGGACAACCTGGTTGATAAGGGCATCGAGTGTCTTCTGGGCGCCATCGCCAAAGTTGGGGCCCTTAGCAAAAACGCGTGGAGCACACCAGGGCGAGAAATTCTCTTCCCACAGGTCAACACGAACGTTTATCAGGCTAACGCCTACCGGTACCTGAACGGGGGAGTTGTCGGCTCTGTCTCCCAAGAGGTAGACAACAGGCGCTCCAGCTACAGAGGACATCTGTGTGTGAATAGAAAGTCCGGAGATGATCGTTTTTCTCGCCATGGGGTTGGTGGGGCGTGTGGCCGTGTTGGCAGCGGGGCGTGAAGTCGTGTCGGCGTCGGGTCGTGTGTCTGGTGCGGTGCTCATGCTACTCACTCAACGTCATTTGCAGGTAGTAGACGTTTTCGCGCAGGTGAGCGGCTACTTCGCGGTCGATGACACCCTCAAACTGCAGGCGCGAAATCTGGTCCAACTCAATACGCAGGGCGTTTTCTGCCACGTCGTCGGCGTATTTGCGAGCGTCCGCAATCTGCTGCCTAAAGTGAGGCGACATCTTGTGTGAGCTTAGATTGTAAGGCAGCAGGTAGGAGACTTGGGTGGTGCTGGAGTCATGCTCATCATTGATGTTGATGCGGCCCCAGATGGACTCAATTGCTGACTCGTGGTCAATCATCAGATTAGATGCGATGACCGCCAGCTCTTCATCGTCGCCGTTTGCAATGCGCTCCAGGTCATCGAGCTCCGCGTACTCCATCTCAAGCGCGTATAAACACGCCTGGTAGTAGGACTGGTCTGCGTCTTCTAGGTGTCTGATTTCGCCGTCGATGATGCGTTGCGCTGCCAGTTTAAGCTCGTGAAGGGCAACGGCAATACGTGAGCGGTGGTTTGTTGTTGCAGCAATGTTTGCGATGGGTCCGTAATAGCCCACTGACCTGCGGATTGAAGTAATATCATCGACAATTTGATCCCACGGAATGGGGTTGTACGTTTTAATATGACGCTCGCGTAGCTCCTCGAGGCATTTCTGCTGGACTTCTGTCTCGTGAAGGACCAGCTTTTTGACAAGTTCGCCTGAGCCAGGAACAGTGATACGAGAGGCAAACAAGCGGTTGGTATAGCGCGTGATAGTCAAACGAAGTGCAGGTAGATACTTTGCTTTGGCGTTTTCCGACTGCAACATGCTCCTGAGCTCGGCAAGAGTTGCCTCAAGAACGGCTATCTCTCCCTTGTGGAGGCGTTCGGGCAGGTCAGAGTCTGCTTCAGGGGACTTTGATAGCACGGGTAACAGATTGTCCGCTAAAAGCAACGTGGCGAGAATAACGCCGGCAGCGATGGTGATCAGCAAATCCCTCTGCGGAAACGCTGCTCCGGACTGGGTTGTGAGAGGCAAGGTAAGGATAATCGACAACGTTACCGCACCTTTTGCACCTGCAATAGTGGTAACCAGCACGTTTTTGATGAGCTCGGCCGACGTGATTGAGATGGGCTTTATAGCGCACGTGGGTTTGGGCTGCTCAGCGATCTGCTCCGAGGTTTGCTCTGAGCCCAGTTCAGCGAGCGGCTGGTCGGGTTTCTCGCTGTCGGAGCTGCTACCTGCGAGGTCATTCTCGCCGTTCGTGTCTTCGGAGTCGTTGGCGTCGTCTTTTCCGGTGCAGAGATGACCGCCCTTGTGGAGCTTGTAAGTTTCCAGCGCGTAGAGCCATGCAAAGCGGACACCGTGCATGAACAGGGTAATCACGACAACAATTCCTAGAATCTGCAGGATATTGAGGCCGCCGTTGGTGCCAGGAAGCACGGCAAGGGGGAGCTGCATTCCTAGGAAGACAAAGATGGTACCGTTGATGAGGAAGCTAATGACTTTCCACGTGGAATCTGAGACCAATTTTTGCCTTGCAAATAGTGCATTATTGCTCTGCCTTCGTGGGAGCGCAATCACCAAGCCGGCTGCTACAACAGCAAGTACGCCAGAAACGTGGAAAGTTTCGGCAAGAAGATAGACAAGAAACGGTGTCAGTACTTCATAGAGAACGTTTGCAACGGTGTCCTCGTAACCCAACCTACCAAGCATTGCGTTGATAGCAGAGAAGGCAAAGCCAGTGACA
Source organism: uncultured Atopobium sp. (assembly GCA_938023105.1). Taxonomy (GTDB): domain Bacteria; phylum Actinomycetota; class Coriobacteriia; order Coriobacteriales; family Atopobiaceae; genus Lancefieldella. The sequence goes on along the minus strand of CALHDX010000090.1, from coordinate 956 downwards.
ATTCCCATTACCACGCCGCCTACAAAAAGCACCGTGAAAGATCCCGCTGCGTCTACCAGCGAGAACGCACCCGTTACAGCAGCAGCTACGGAGAACTGGAATGCAACGACGCCGGATGCATCGTTAATCAAGGACTCTCCCGAGAGAAGCGTTTGCTGGCGATGGGTCAGGTGGATGTTGGATTTAAGCGCGGTGACGGTGGCTGCATCGGTTGGTCCCAGGGCCGAGGCCAGCGCAAACGCCGCAGCTAGAGGAATTGAGGGGACCATGAGGTGGAGGGCGTAGCCGACCGAAAGCACGCTGACAACTACCAGAGCAATCGCCAGCGACAAAATACTGTTCAGGTTGAGGAGAAGTGCACGAATGTTGGTTTCTCTCGTCTCGTTGAACAGGAGTGGGGCAATAAAGAGCAGCATAAAGAGCTCGGATTCCAGGTGAACCTCCTGGACGCTGGGCAGCACGAGCGCAACAAGCAGGCCGATAACAACCTGGATAACGGGGATGGAGACGTTGACAAACTTGTCGATAACCGAGGAAGCCGCGACGCAGGTTAAAACAATGAGCACAAATTCGAATGTCTCCAACAGGCTTCCTTCCTGGTCGTAGGTGGTAACGACGGCGTCAAGCCCGCGGCGCGCGCCGGGTCCACGAGGGACGGCGGGTCCGTGACGAGCAGCGGGTTCGTGACGAGCAGCGGGTCCGTTACGAGCGGCGGGTTCTTGACGAGCGGCGGGTCCGTGTCGAGCGACGGGTCCACGAGGGTTCCGAGCACACGGGGCTTCTCGCCAGATAACGCTTCATTCGAGTATATACGGTTTTGCGGATCTAGCTCGACTTGGCGCAGATAACACATGGTTTCTGCGGTGATGCGTGAGCTCTATCAGTGAGGCTTGGAATTGCGAGCCTGAAAAGTGCATGAAGTCTGAGTAAATTTACTCAGACATGACGAGAAAAAC
>CALHDX010000089.1:0-1413 GCA_938023105.1 uncultured Atopobium sp. | reverse complement strand
CTTGCTGGTTATTCCAATACTCAGCCATCTGCGTTAGTAGCGGCTTAAAGACAAAGTTGCTTAAAAGGTTGATAACCATAGCGGGCATAGCAAGAGCGGTAAAGAAGGTAAGAAGTGCTTGATCACTCAGACCTCCCAACGCATAACGAGGTGCACCAACAACGTACGTTAGCAAGAATGAACCAGCAAACAATGGTGCAGTGGTAACCAACAGCTTTGTAATTTGCTTAAAGTCAAAGGTAGGCTTAAGCGTTTCCATCTTCTTAGTAGGAGGAATGACAAGCGCAACCATAACTACCAGTGATGCAACAAAAGAAAGAGCTGCGCCAACAAGCAAGTTCTTTGTAAAAAGCACGCCTACTGCAAAGCCAACAACGGTTGCAAGAACACGATAAAAGAATGATCTACCAGCAATATCTAAGCGACCATGTTGTTGGAACATGCCATGGAAAACATCTTCTACAACGTCAAATAAACGAAGTGATGCAATAAGGGCATACAGCACTCCCTCGTAGCTCAATCCCTGGGACTGCAGGGTAAAGATAATGATTCCCGCAACCATCAAACCAGTTGTGATGATTCGTGCCGCAAGATACACGCCAAACGAGAATACTTCTTCTGTATCGGTAACCTGATACGTTCTAATCTCAAAGTGACCAATAACCATAAGCTGCTGAGCCACAGCATACGCAAGCGAGAAAACACCACCGGCAGCAGCTCCCATGGTACGTGTGACCACCATCAACATAAGCACTGTTGAGGCGGCGTTCATTAAAGAACCAAGCGTATTCCAGAAGTAGTTTTTCTTAAGCTGTTCCGCAGAAGTATCAATAGTCATAGTTAGCTTTTCTGACCAAAGTCTTCAAATGCCTGACGGCTTCCTTTGGTAACGTCTACATCTTTCCATTTACCAAAATCAAGCGCACCAGGATGATGGTTTTTACGATCCTTCTCTGGAGGAAGCTGCATGTAATCCCCATATCCCCTGGTAAGAAGCTTGTCATACTCCTTAGGAAGCGTAGTGGTAATGTCCTCAAAAGGAACGCGCACCATAGGAAAAACGTCTTCTTTGTCCATTGACCAGTTCTCTGGATCAGGTTCAACAAAGCTTGCGTAATGAGTGGTTTTCTCGCCCTCTGCAGTACGTGCTGCCTCATCCCACTTACGTTGAATGTACGCAGATGAAACCCTAAAAAGCTTCAAGGCGTGATGAATGACAAAGCATCCTGCAAGAGCAACTTTCTTTTTCCAGCCAGTCAGCGGTACGCGCGGAGTTGGAGTAACCAGCAGGAAGTTCAAGCGACCCCAGAACCATGTCTGGCGCTTAATCTTGGCAAGCTTCTTAGGATCTGCAGGAATCTTATCAAAGGGAAAAATTCCAATTGAAATAGCGTACGTAAAAGGGCAAGTCAT
>CALHDX010000088.1:0-5269 GCA_938023105.1 uncultured Atopobium sp. | reverse complement strand
AATTAGCATCGCGGCAGGCTGCTCTCATCAAGAAGGCTCGGGAGATGCAGGAAAACCGCTGGTACTTGACGAGTCCTCTGGCACAAATGTGCTGGACTCCTATAGCTCTACGGAATATGCTGCTCAGCCAAGCCAGACCTGGACGCTCCCTCTGGGAAGCGTGCTGCATCCAGCCGATGGAAATTGGATTCCCGTCACCACGGCTGGCGCATCTGCTACGCCAATGGTAAAGGGCTCTGTTCTTTCGCTGACGTCTGGCCAGGTTGTTGACGTTGTTCCTGCGGCTCAGATGAACAATACCACCGCCGTTATTTACGACGTTCGCTGCTCTGACTCTGTGTATGCATGGGTTGAGGTGGACACCACAACCTTTGACTGGGAGCTTCTTGCCGCACCATTTTCTGACGGTAAGCTTACTGGAGATGCAAAGGTCCTCTACAAGGCCGATAAAAACTGGGATCCGGCTCCGTTTGCCTGCGGAGACGACAAGGTGGTTTGGCTCGTCCAACCAGCTTCTTCTGGCGAGAAAACCCGTGAATCCTCGCACTGCTACGTGTGGCGTGTGGGGGATTCTGAGGGAACGGATGCCGTTGAATCTCCAGGTAGATTTGCTACTGCACCGTCTGTCTCAAAGGGTGTAGTTACCCTTACTCCTCGAGTTCGCGCCTCCGAAGGTACCTTCTATGGCGTTACAGCATACCTGCTGGGGGATAACCTTAAAACCAAGGTTGACCAGCTTGTTATGCCTCAATCTGTCAAACCTTTTGCAGCAAGTCGCGTAGACGATAAGTTTATTGTGTCGGTTGAAGCAAGTTATGACTCGGGCGGTCTGTTGGGCAAGATGGGAACATATATCCTGCCTGCTTCAGGCGAAAACCCTTACGTCATAGAGCGTGAACCTTATGCAATATCGGCAGGTAAAGGTAGTCTTTACATAGTTAAGAGCCGTGCCTCTTACGTGCTTGTTGATACGCAAAATCAAACGGCAAACTGGCTCTATTCAATGGATAGAAGCGTTGATTACGGAGAGTTTCCCGCTCGAGAAGGCAACTGTGATTCTTTTGTAACCTACTCCACTGTTAAAGACCCTACCAGCGGATATCCTGCTTCCGTGACAGTTCGTGTTTTTTCTTTGTAGATTATTTGTAGGTATAGAGATAGAATGAATACAAATAATTAATGAATAATCGTAATGTGCCATACGCACATACATGCAGGGCAAAAGAAAAGGGGAGACAATGGCTTCCGACGAGAAGAAAATTCTGATTGTCGAAGATGAGAAAGTCATCCGTGACGCCGTCTCAGCATATCTTGAGCGCGAAAATTACGTTGTTAAGGGTGTTGGCGACGGTCAGAGTGCAGTTGAAGAGTTCGAGAAACATGCATTTGACCTGGTTATCCTTGACCTCATGCTTCCAAAGCTTTCTGGAGAGCGCGTTTGCCGTGCAATCAGAGATACCTCCAATGTGCCTATCATTATGCTTACCGCAAAAGGTGAGGTAGAAGACAGGATTATTGGTCTTGAGCTTGGTGCTGATGACTACCTTGTCAAACCTTTCTCGCCTCGTGAGCTGGTGGCACGTGTTCGCGCGCTGTTCCGCCGCACGTATTCTGAGCCAGAGACTGCTGTTGATGTGCTTGATTACGGTACGCTTACCATTGATATTTCTGGTCACAAGATTCTCATTAACAACGAGGAAGTTGACCTTACCGCTTCAGAGTTTAAGCTGCTCACCACCCTTGCTCGCTATCCTGGCCGCGTGTACACACGTATGGAGCTTGTCGAGAAGGTCCTGGGCTATGACTTTGAGGGCTATGAGCGCACTATTGATTCGCATGTCAAGAACTTGCGCGCAAAGCTCGGCGATGATCCTCGTAATCCTCGCTGGCTGTTCACCGTTCACGGTGTTGGCTATCGCTTTGAGGCCGGCAACGCTAGCCACGAGTCCTAAGCTCTAGAGTTTTGGCGCTCTTCAAGAAACATCATTCAAATACTCTTGAGAACCCTCCGGAAACTGAGGGTTCTTATAAAACTATTAAGCCTGATCCCGTTGGCACTCAAAGCTTTACCACCCGTATGGCAGCGTTCTTTGCGCTAACTGCCGTCATGACGGTATTGGTGCTCATCTCTGTTTTGGGCATCGTGTGGGAAAGCCGTTTTACCGCTTATACTAGGGAGAACCTACAAAACACTGTTGATACTACCGCGCTCAATATGTCTCAGGCGTACGCGCGCGCAGAAGGCTGGAATGCCGACGTTCTCTCTATTGCACGTCAGGCCTCTGCAACCAATTCCGATATTGGTATCCAGGTCTTAGATGTTTCTGGCGTGGTTCTGTATGACGACTCGGCGCCAAATGCTCGCCGACCCGGTGGAAATAGTGCATTATCTGGCCCTCAGACGGGTGACGCCGTGGTTTATGCAGTTGTCCAAAACCTACAAGGTGAGCCTGTGGGCAGCATTAGAATTTGGACGTTTGGTTCTGAGCCGTTCCTGACCCAGCGAGACATTGCGTTCCGTAATGGCTCTTACCAGGCAATTAGTCTTGCTGCAGCCATTGCAATTTCGCTTTCGGGGTTAATTGGTATTTTGGCCTCACGTTCACTTACCAAGCCCGTACGCCGTATTACCGAGACGGCTGTTCAGATCAGAAGCGGCAATCTTGCGGCTCGTTCAGGCATCCGTGGCGAGAACGAACTAGGGCGCCTGGGAGAGACCTTTGATGACATGGCGTCTTCACTCGAAAGAGACATTAAACTTGAACGTCGTCTGACCAGTGATGTTGCACACGAGCTCAGAACTCCGCTCATGGCTATCATGGCCACTGTTGAGGCAATCCAAGACGGTATCTTGCCCGCAGATGAAGAGCGCTTGGAAAATATTGTGTCTGAGAGTAGACGTCTTTCTCGCCTGGTAGACGCCATGCTCCATCTCTCAAGACTTGAGAACGGAAAGACAAAGTTCAACCCAGAAAGCGTCAATGTGGTGGCAATGGTGGCAAGTCTCGTTGCGGTACAAGAAACACTCTTCAAGGAGAATAACCGCACGTTGACCTTTGTGGATAAGACACCCGAGGGCAATTGTTTTGTTGATATTGATTCGGACATGATTCGAGAAGCCCTGACCAATTTGCTGAGCAATGCCATTCGCTACACCGACGACGGGGGTCATGTTGTTATAACCGTATCAATTGATGATACCGATGCGGTTATCTCCGTGACTGATGATGGTATGGGAATTGCTCCTGAGGACATTCCACAGACCTTATCGCGATTCTGGCGTGCAGAAGAAAGCCGCGAGCGCGCTTCAGGTGGTCTTGGTGTAGGTTTGGCAATCACAAAAGAGATTATGGACCGTCATAACGGCACTATCTCGGTAGAATCCGAGCTTGGAAAGGGCACGACCTTCTCGCTGCACCTTCCTCTGCTTGCCCAAAATAATATCTCTGTAACAGATACTTTGTTGTAGGTCGATTTTTGGGCATTTTGCCGTACAATCAAAGGTCCTGCAATACAACGCGCTTTGCGCAGAAGTGAGGTCATTGTGGCTGGAGCTGAGCTTCGTCCCGATTCGCACGGTAAGGTTCGCGATATCTACGATTGTGGCGACAAACTTTTGATGGTTGCGAGCGATCGCATTAGTGCTTTCGACTTTATTCTCCCTGACGAGATTCCTTTTAAGGGAGAAATTCTGACACGTATCAGCGCTTTCTGGTTTAATCGCTTCAAGGACCTTCTGCCTAACCACATGATCTCTGTTCTGCCAGATCAGACTCCTGAGCAGTTTGCAGATTACACTGAGTATCTTGCTGGCCGCGCAATGCTGGTAAAGAAAGCACAGACCGTGCCAATTGAGTGCATTGTCCGTGGTTACCTTACTGGTTCTGGCAAAAAGACCTATGACCAGGACGGTACCGTCTGCGGTATTAAGCTGCCTGATGGTCTTACTGAGGCATCTAAACTTCCTGAGCCAATCTTTACTCCTTCCACTAAGGCTGAGCTTGGCGATCATGACGAGAATATCTCGTTTGAGCGCTGCTGCGAGATTGTTGGTGAGGATGTTGCCACTCAGCTGAAGGAAGCCTCGCTTGCAATTTATAAGGCTGCTGCAGAATATGCTGCAACTCGTGGAATTATTATTGCGGATACCAAATTTGAGTTTGGTTTTATCGACGGAAAACTTACACTTATTGATGAGTGCCTTACACCTGATTCAAGCCGTTTCTGGCCTGCTGAGGGTTATTCTGAGGGACACGTTCAGCCAAGCTACGACAAACAGTATGTACGCGATTGGCTGAAGGCCCACTGGGACATGCAAGGAGAGCCACCTCATCTTCCAGAAGAGGTTATTGAGGGTACGTCCGAGCGTTATCGTACGGCATTCCAGATTATTACGGGAACTGAGTTTGTACCACTGAAGGAGACCAATGTCACTGCGTGACACCATTACAGGCGCAACCAAAGAAGCGCGTGAGGCTACCGCAAGCCTTTCAAAGAAAGAAACCTCTGAGGAGACTGAGCGTCCTTCGTATTCCGCTTTTGGTCGCAAATCTGCTGCTACTGCTAAACCAGTGCGAGAGGCAGCTGCGTCTGTACGTGTGAGTGGCTCCGGCTCTGGCTCCAGTGCTCCAAAGAGCAAAGAGGAGAAGCGTGCTGCACGTGCTCGCCAGCGCGAGCGCGAGGATATTCGTAGTCGCGGATTTGAGGCTATGCTGCGCGCGGATCCAGACTATCATCGTGCCGAGCGCGTTTGGTGGGTCTTCCTGGGCCTTGGCTTTGTTGCAACCATCATTACACTGGTGCTTTCGTATATGGTTCCTGAGTCCAGAGACCTGAACACCGGCGTTGGTATGATTTCTGCCATCATGCTGGTCTTTGCTTACTTCTGCATCTTTGGTTCGGTTGTCTACAGCTTCTTTAAGATGCGTCCTCTTCGCAAGAAGATCGAGGCTAAGGTTGCTGGCATGACCGACAAGAAGCTCAACGATTTCTACCTCGAACGTCAGGCTGAGTACGACAGAAAGAGGGCTGAGCGCAAGGCTCGTCGCAAGTAGCAGCATCGTGCTGCTGCCAGCGCCGCAAGCGTTGGCGAGATTTGCGTACGCGAGCCTACGTGAGTAGAATATCTCACATGCCTTCGTAGCTCAGGGGATAGAGCACCGCTCTCCTAAAGCGGGTGTCGGCCGTTCGAATCGGCCCGGGGGCACCATTGATTTTAAACCGGCAGCTTCGTGCTGCCGGTTTTTCTCTGTTGTGGCGTGTCAGCGTC
>CALHDX010000087.1:0-2544 GCA_938023105.1 uncultured Atopobium sp. | reverse complement strand
AATGACAATACAGCAAATTACAACCAGTGGAGATGGAATTGCTTCAGGCATAATTGTTGGCAGGATAATACCTGCAAGAGCTGCAAAAATGACCGACCATGCAGAGTAAGAAATGTTCAGTGCCATACCGCGAGAAGCGCCGATGGCGTCAATTGCCTTGTAGTAGAAGAGATACGAGGCAGTACCAGCAAGAGCAGCAATAAAGACAACGCCATTAGCAGGAGTGAGTGCAACCTGTGCAGCAAAATCAACGGAACCAGCCAATGGCAAGATGAGAAGACCATAAGCAAACGCAGAGGTGGTTTCTCTAATCTGAAGAGCAGTCTCATTATCAACAGCATCGTCTTGCATACCCCAAGCCAAAATAACCGCCTCAGAGCCCCAGCCAAAGACACAAGCAGCAACACCCAAGATACCCACAAAAACGTTTCCGTTACCCTCGCCTGCTGCTGTTGAGAGACCAATAACCATGACGCCAACAAGAGCCACGATAAGAGCAATGACCTGCTTTAAGTTCATCTTTTCTTTGAGCAATAGCCATGCTAAAACCGAACCAACTGCAGGATAGAAAGCTGAAATAGCAGCGGTGTAACCAGGTCCAATGGTATTAATAGCAGCTAAGTAACCACTCATACCAATTGGTCCACCCAGGAGTGCACCAAGCATAACTACACGGCCACTCTTTGTTTTTGCTGCCTCAAGGGTGTCTTTAAGTCTTCCCTTCTGAGCCATCATGACTAAAAGAACTGCAGCAGCAAAGAAATCGTGCATGAATGCGCTGGCAAATGACGCTTGAGCTGAATCAACATAAGGACTCATACCAAGAGCAACACCAAGAATAACGGTATCAACCGCCCAAAGAATACCGCTTAAAAGACCATAATACATAGTTTTCCCCTTTTGCCCTTAGTTCTGAGCGTCTTCGTACCAAGAAAGAACACGATCAATATTGTTTGCAGCGTAGCGATAGTAAATGAAGAACCACTCGCCTACGTTCTCGCCCTCTGCTTCCTTAACCAGAGACCAGAGATACCAGCACCAACCGGCAAAGACTACATAGCTCCAGAAGTGTCTGCGCTGTTCAAAAGTAGCCTCTTTTCCAAAGTAGTAATCAATAGCAGCATTAGCCTCATCGTCAGTAAGCTCACAGCAAACTGTGAAGGTACCAAAGTCATTAGCCTCATCTGACATTCCCGCATATTCCCAGTCAATAAGGCTGTAAGTGTCTGACTCGTCAATCAAGAAATTCAGATAGAAGAAATCATTGTGAGAAATAACAACGGGATACTGATCAGCATCTGCATGCTTTTTCAAGCGCAGGACCTTCTCGCGAAGCTCATAATAACCAGGGATCTCAATAGGACCCTCTTCTAGCAGGAGTTTTTCGTAATTAAGACCCTCGTTGACAAAGTCAAAAGAACGATCAAGTGACGCGCCGCTATGATGCAATTTATAACCCATCTCCATTGCGCGCTTAAGCTGCTCAGGGTTATGAGGATCAAGATTCTGAGCGTTCTTTACAAACTTAGAGATCTTCCAGCCCTCTTTTTGATCCTCGTAAATAAAGGTGTTGTCTAGGCCCAGCTCACGAGCAAGTCGAAGACCAGCCTCTTCAGCTGCACGATCAACGAGTTTCTCGGTACCAACGCCTGGATGCCTGTAGACATACTCCTGAGCATCATCACCATATCCCACAATAAAGTGAGCAGATAAATTGGTAAGTCCCTGTTTTAGAGGATAGAAACCGTGGATATTCTTCTTCTGGCAATGAAGCACCGAGACAATGTTGTCAAAAATCTCTGAGTCGATGTTCTCAATAAATGCTGGGTCAAACTGACGAAGCTCATCAAGGGAATCAAACTCGTAAATAACACCGTCAGGATACTTTCTAATGGTCATGGAAAGCTCTTTGATGTGACGGACGTAAATCTCTTCCCAGAGCATATCAACGGTTTCTGGCTTGTCGTAGACAGCCTCAAGAATATCTACAAACTTCTTTGAGAATTGCCTGTCAAAATAGACGTGACCAAGCATAATCCAAGAATTTGAACCGCCAATTTCTACGCCGGTAATACGATCGCCACGGCCCTCTTTAAGACACCACTCGTCGGTCTCTCCCGCGACATATGTTGCTGAGTAATAAGCCTCATAGACATAGTGCTCAAATGGATTCTGGGTAAAGTAATCATCAGAGGAGCAGATATAGGTATTATCAAGCTGGTCTTTTACATACCAAAGCGTGGAATTGTTGTTTCTGGTTGCATAGTCTGGGTTAACCACAATCTTGACGCCATACTTCTCCTCCAGGTAGAAGAAGTACTCCTTCTTATAACCCACAACAACGGTGATGTCAGTAATACCAGCTTCAAGCAACTGATGAATCTGGCGCTCGATCAGAACTTCTCCACGAACCTTCAGGACACCCTTTGGCTTCTCATATGAAATAGGTGCAAAGCGAGAAGACAGACCAGCTGCCATAATAATGGCATTCTTAACCTCATAAGGCTTCAGAGCTTCAAGACCTTTTAGTGTGATGAGTCCCTC
>CALHDX010000086.1:0-2611 GCA_938023105.1 uncultured Atopobium sp. | reverse complement strand
ACCCGCATATGAACTGCCTCCCATTTCTTATGTCCAAGAAATGGGAGGCAGTTCACTTTGTCGTTTGCGGTCGATTGAGTTTCTCGCCATTGACGGCTGGCCTTCTCCAGGTGATTTTCTCGCCTGTTGCAGCGCTTATTTCATTGCAGCAAGAGTCTTTTCCCAGGCAGCAAGCGAGTCTACGCAGGTCTGGTACGCAACGCAGTAGCTCACGCGCAGCCAACCTGGGCAGCCGAACGAATCGGATGGAACAGGCAGCAGCTCAAACTGCTTGGCCACATCACAGAATGCCTGAGCATCTCCACCAGGAGCACGGACCCACAGGTAGAATGCACCATCAGGCTGGATGTACTCGTAACCAAGCTTGGTGAGGCCCTCGGTCAGAACTTCTCGATTCTTTGCATAGGCCTCAACATCTGCTGGCTCATCAACACAGTCGATAATGACGCGCTGGAAAAGTGCTGGCGCACAAACAAAGCCCAGCAGTCGAGCGGCACCCGCACAAGCTGCGTAAATCTCCTTCTGCTCCGGATTAGAAGCGGGAACCAGCACCCAACCAATACGCTCGCCAGGAAGCGAAAGGGACTTGGAGTAGGAATAGCACACAATGGTGCGCTCGTAGACGTCAGGAACCCAAGGGACCTCAATGTTGCCAAAAACAATCTCGCGGTAAGGCTCGTCGGAGATGACGTAAATGTCAGTTCCCAGCTCAGTGGAGCGTTTGCGGAGCATATTGGCAAATGCATCAAGGTTTTCCCTGGTATACACAGCACCAACAGGATTGTTTGGAGAGTTGATAATCACCGCGCGAGTCTTAGGCGTAAGAGCTGCACAAACGGCGTCAACATCAATCTGGAAGGTTTTCTCGTCAGCCAAAACCTCAACGCAGGTAGCCTGAGCGTGGTCAATCCACACGCGGTACTCAGGGAAGTATGGGGCAATAACAATAACCTCTTCACCTGGAGAAACAATGGAATTGAGCGCCATAGAAACGGAAGCTGCAGCTCCGCACGTCAAGATGAGATCGTCTGCCTGAGCTGCGTGATCTCCAAAGCGACGTCGGAGCGACGCGGCAATTGCCTCCCTGGCCTGGGGAATGCCGATTGCAGGTGTGTAGCTGTGAACCTGCTGGGGAGGTAGCTGCATGGCAGCTTCGATAGAGGTGCGAACAGACTCAGGAGCAGGCACGGAAGGGTTGCCAATCGAGAAATCAAACACATTCTGAGCGCCAATCTCAGCACGACGCTGCATCGCATAACCTGCAATCTCACGGATTGCAGACTTTTCTGATCCGTATGCAAGACTTGTCTGATTGACCATGGTTTCTCAATTCTCTCGAAGCCTACAGTACCTACCTGGTAAAACGTTGGGTGGAGGCGTGGATGACGCTGCGGCGCATCTGACCTCACACAACCTTTGATAGATAGCATATTGGGCGAGAAGATCGATCTTCTCGCCCAACTTTAAAAGTTTTAACAAATTTGTATCTATTGCACGGTCTTGCAGCAAATTCCACAGAGCAGACCGGCCGGCCTCAGCCTATTCGTACACGCAAGGCTTCAGAACGCCAACAAATGGCAGGTTGCGGTAGCGCTCTGCATAGTCCAGGCCGTAACCAACAACAAACTTGTCGGGTACGTGAGTGCCTACGTAACGAGGATCAATAGCTGGACGCTTGCCCTCAATGTCCTTGACCAGGAAAGCGGCAATCTCAATGGAAGCGGGGTTACGAGACTGGAGCATGCGGACCAGGTAAGAGAGGGTCAGACCGGAGTCCAGGACGTCCTCAACGATGATGACGTGGCGACCCTCAATCTTGGTATCAAGGTCTTTTACAATGCGCACGACGCCGGAGCTCTTAACACCGTCGCCGTAGCTGGAAACAGCCATAAAATCGATGGAGAGTGGGCACTCAATGGCGCGCATGATGTCGGCCATGAATACAACAGCTCCGCGAAGAACAGCAATGACCAGGGGGTTCTTGTCCGCGTAATCGCGCGTGATTTCTGTACCCACCTTATTGACGATGTCCTTAATGTCCTGTTCGCTAAGAAGAATCTCTTCAATATCAGGGTGAAGCTCCGCCATTACTGGCTCCTCTCAAATGGCTTGTGACCAGAATAGATGTTCAATTCTAGCAGCTGTTTTGTATCTTGCGTACATTTTACTCGTTCATCGGGACGAATTCCCGCAACCCACACTACATGTCCACGAATATTTGTGCGCACAATAGGCATCATACTCCTGGATTCAACGGGCACGCCCGCCTCGCCCAGCAGGTCAGAGATCTTTTTTGACTGCCCATGCATGCCCAGGGGCTGCATGGTGTCCCCTGCCTCGGGCCCCGAGACCCACAGGCTGCCGCCGTGAACCGGATCTACCCCGCAGGCGCGTGCGTCGAGAAGAACCGACTCGCCCAACCATTCCTGGCTATGCGCGGTTGCATAGGACACGACGTCAAAGCCGTGCTCCACGGGGAGAATACGTGCCGAGAGCACTCGACCGTCTGCCAGCTCCAGTGTTCCCGGAACTGCGAGGTGCTCGCCAAACGTTGCTGCAGCAGGCAACGTAGCTGCTGGTTCACCGTTGGTCGCGACCGCAGCCACGCCGC
>CALHDX010000085.1:0-10216 GCA_938023105.1 uncultured Atopobium sp. | reverse complement strand
CTCAATGCCCATAGACTCAAGTGCGTCGCGAAGGCCCTGCTCAGCGCGCTCCCAATCCTCATCAGAACCCATAGAATCCTCTGGGCGCGTAGAAAGCTCAACGCGGTATGGGAAGCCAAACTGTGCATAGTAAGCGGTAATGAGGTGAGATGCATCCGTGACCTGCTCAGTAATCTGATCAGGGCGAATAAAGAGGTGTGCGTCGTCCTGAGTAAACTCACGAACACGGAACAGTCCGTGTAGAGCACCCTTCATCTCGTAACGGTGATCAAGGCCAGCCTCAGCCAGCTTCATAGGAAGATCCCTATAAGAACGTGGCTTGGACTTATAAATTAAGCAAGCACCAGGGCAGTTCATAGGCTTAATTGCAAAGTCCTCTTCATCTACCGTGGTGGTATACATATTCTCTTTGTAGTGATCCCAGTGACCAGAAGTCTCCCAAAGGGAACGCGAGAGGATCAGCGGAGTCTGAACCTCCTGGTAACCAAAGCGAGCCTGCATCTCATGCCAGTAATCTGTCAGAGCGTTGCGCAGAGCCATGCCATTTGGAAGCCAGAATGGAGAACCAGGACCAAAGTCGGACATCATGAAGAGCTCCATCTCGCGACCAATCTTCCTGTGGTCGCGCTTCTCGGCCTCTTCAATCATCTTGAGGTACTGAGCAAGCTCATCTTTGGAGCCAAAGGCAACACCATAAATTCTGGTGAGCATCTTGTTGTTCTTATCGGCCTTCCAATACGCACCAGAAATGCTGGTCAGCTTGAAGGCCTTAACACCCTTAGTGTAGAGCATGTGAGGGCCAACGCACATGTCAACGTATTCACCCTGCTTGTAGAAGGTGATGTGTGCGTCAGGAGCAAGATCGCCAATGTGCTCAACCTTGTAAGACTCGCCGCGCTCCTTCATATAGGCAATAGCCTCATCACGAGGAAGCTCAAACGTCTCAATCTTGAGGTTCTCTTTGACAATCTTCTTCATCTCAGCTTCAATAGCTGGGAAATCGTCCTCGTTAACCTTAGTGTCTCCAAGATCAACGTCATAGTAAAAGCCATTTTCGGTTGCTGGACCATAGGCAAACTGTGCGTGTGGATATAGACGCTTCAAAGCCTGAGCAAGCAGGTGAGCTGCATCGTGGCGAATAACCTCAAGCTCTTCAGCTGCATCGTTAATCTCGCCAACATGGCCGTCGTTATATAAAACCTTCATGTAAAACCCCTCAGAGGTAGCTACTCATAGAAACAGGCACGGCGCCTACTCTGCTCACGTGGGAGCTTAGGAGCAGACGCCTACATAGTCTCTGTTGTAAAACACCTGATTGCCATCATAAAGAACAAAACCAAACGTTATTGAATGCGAGTACGGCAGTAAGGGCAAACCTTCCAGTCTGCGTTCAGTGGACGATGGCATGTTGGGCAAACGTTTCTAACCTGCGTATTGCAGATTGGGCACACGATAAAATCGCGGTCAATTGGAGCGGAGCACTTAGGGCAGATGCCGTAGTGAGAAAGCTGGTGCTCACGAAGGGCAATATCAAGGTCCTGCTCCTCGCGGTCAATGAGGTAGCTGCTTGGACGCAAAATAACGTATGCAAGCAGACCAACAACAGGAACAACAGAAATGACTGCCCACATCCACCAAGGCTCTGCGCCGCGACGCTGAGCATCGCGAATAACGTAGATGATGGAAAGGATATAAAGCATTACGACGCAAATGACCATGAGGTAAATAACCATACGTACCTCAGGTGTAATAATCTGATCAAGAATCTCCTGCATCTGACAGCCCCTTCTGCTGGCTTTTTGTTCTCTCCTAAATCGTACGACAAACCGCACCAAAATGGAGCGAAATGTCGCAGATAAATTTATTTTACCAAAGCATCACTAAATTGTGCAGCAACCTCGCCAGCAAGTGAAATTGTTCCACATGCTACAAAGCCCTTCTCGCGCAAGGCGTCCACTGCTTCAGGGACACTTCTGTAGACAGCTACCACGTTAGCGCCGCAGGCTTTGTACAGCTCAGCAAGCTCATCTGCATCCATGGCGCGCTCGTTATCCGTCTGGGTTACCGCCACCTCAGGGAACTCTTTGGCGAGAAGTTCTGCGATGCCCTTAACATCTTTATCTGCAAAAACAGCAGTCAAAAGCATAGGACGGTTAGCAACTTCTGGCTCAATTGAGCGGATAGCAGTTAAGAATGTCTCAATTGACTGGGGGTTGTGAGCCGCGTCGATAAGGACTAAAGGCTTTGGCTGAAGCAGTTGGAACCTACCGGGTGTAGGACACCTGGTTGTGGAGAAAAACGCTTTTTCTGCATCAAGCGGACGACCAAGAAAATCCTCAGCTAAGCAGGTTGCCAAAGCAATGTTTGCTGCCTGGTAGCTTGGTTTAAGTGCAGCAAGATCCTCGTAAGTTGCACGCGGTGTCACAACCGTAAGCTCAAGCGGGAATCCAATGCTCTTAGGCTTTTTGGTAATGAAGAAGTGAGCGTGAGGCAGCTCTGGATGGTCAGTAGCCTTACCAGCAGAAACCTCTCCCTCAACGTCTTCTAGCTTGTCAGCCACAAGAAGAGTTGGGACAACGCCTGCAGAAGCTGCCTGGGACAAGAATACGTCTTGGACACTTTGAGGAGTTGTCGTTCCCACGCCAAGAACGCAGGTGCGACCAGGCTTGATGATGGCGGCCTTCTCGCCAGCAATAGCCTCAAGGGTATCGCCTAAGATACGTGTGTGGTCCAGGCCGACGCCCGTGATGGCAACGGAGGTGATGTTTTGAGCAGCGCTTGTTGCGTCCCACCTTCCGCCCATGCCACACTCAAGTACGCAAGCGTCAACCTCTTCCTCCGCAAAGACAACCAAAGCTGCAACGGTCAAGAGGTCAAACTCGGTGATGTCATAAGGACACTCGCCCAAGGCGGCGCGCTGAGCGTTGACGCGCTCCCCCGCTATCTGAGCAGCTGAAACGCCGTGAGCAAAGGTAGCCTCAGAGACGGGCGTGCCGTTAATCTCCATGCGCTCGGTATAGCTGATGAGCTCAGGAGATGTATAGAGAGCGGTCTTGAGGCCTTCTCCTTTAAGCAAAGCTGCAGTGTATCTGGAGGTAGACGTTTTGCCGTTGGTACCTGCGATCTGGACACTCTTAAAGCAGAGATCAGGATTGCCCAGCTCTTTGAGCATGTCTTCCACGCTCTCCAGCAGGGGCTGAATACCAAACTTTTTTGTATCGTGTAGCACCTTTAGCGACTGCTCATAGCTCAGCTCAGGTACAGAAAAGGGAACAGAATAACTCATTACACACATACCTCTTATAGGCCGAGCAGACGCATAGCTTCTGCTCGGGTTTTCTCGTTAGTCTTAAAAACGCCGCGAACCGCAGATGTAGTGGTAAGAGCGCCCGATGCCCTAATGCCGCGCATGCTCATGCACGTGTGCTCGGCCTCCATAACCACCAAAACGCCCAAGGGATCAAGCTCTTCTACCATAGCGTCTGCAATCTGGCCTGTAAGGCGCTCCTGTACCTGCAGACGGCGAGAAAATCCGCTGACGCAGCGAGCAATCTTGGAAAGGCCGGTAATGCGGCCATTCTGCGGGATATAGCAGACATGTGCCTTGCCCACAAAAGGCAAAATATGATGCTCACAGGTAGACGAGAAAGGAATGTCGCGGACAATAACCATCTCTTTATTGCCCTCTTCATGGAACTGTTTGCGCAGGTGGACTGCAGGATCTTCCTGCATGCCGCCAAAAAGCTCCACGCAAGCGCGAGCAACACGATCTGGCGTATCAAGCAGACCTTCTCGCTCTGGATCCTCGCCAATAGCAAGCAAAAACTCCTTGACCGCGGCTTTTACGCGCTCTTGGTCAAGCTCTTTATAGTTATTCTCTGCTGCCATGAGGCAACCTACCTTTCACTCTTATGCAAGCGTTCTTTGAGCTGCGGCAACAACATGGCGAGCAAGAATTGCCGTTGTCACGCTACCTACACCGCCAGGAACAGGAGAATAAGCGCTCACCAGAGGTGCCACCTGCTCCGTATTGACGTCGCCAACCAGCTTCTGAGTTGCCTCATCCCAGTTAATGCCTACGTCAATGATGGTTTGTCCTGCTTTTACGCAGTCAGCTCCAATAAGGTGCGCACGACCTGCAGCCACAACTACAACATCTGCCTGCTTAAGCGTAGCAGCAAGGTCTTTGGTCTTGCTGTGGCACACCGTCACCGTAGCGTTTCTTGCACTTAAAAGCGCAGCAACTGGACGACCAATAACGTTAGAGCGACCAACAACTGCAACAGGCGCTCCCCCAAGGGGTACCTGGTAAAAATCGAGAAGCGCAAGAACTGCCTCTGCAGTACAAGGTCCCAGAGCACCAGGAGTTCCACAAAGCGTTGCGAGCAGCATGGAATCAGTTGCGCAATCAACATCTTTTTCTGGTGCTAGATGCTGAAGCGCTTCATGTTCATCAATTCCAGCAGGAAAAGGACGCATGGGCAGACAACCATGCACCAATGCGTCGGTAGAAACCTGGTCAAACGTAGCATTTACCTGCTCTTGTGTAGCGTCTTCTGGAAGTTCAATGGTCTCAACTTCAAAGCCTACCTTCTCTGCACGCGTATAAGCCGCGCGCTCATACGTAAGGTCATCGCTTTTCTGTCCAATGCGAACAATAACCAGCTTAGGAGTTACCCCTTGTGCACGAAGTTCCTTAACTTGAACAGCAAGTTCTTCAGTTATTGCCTTAGCAACAGGAGCCCCACGAAGCTCCTGTGACATAATCTCTGAGCTCACGTTATGCCTCCTGTCTCAGCTGTGCGCTCACCGCGTCACTTACAGCGTCAGCTCGTGATACATAGGTGTCCAGCAGCTTATCTGCCTCATCAAGCAATGTTTGAGCATACGCTGTGTCATGCATGGACCGTGTGTTTACAAATAGTGTGTGAGAAGCCGCAATTAAAGCACCATGCGCAAGAGCAGCGCCGCAACCTACATCGGATAGAAGCATACGAGACCCTTTGATGAGCATCTCTTCTAGAAGCTCAATGGACTCGCACACTTTTCTCATAACCTTCAGTGGAGGCTGAGCTGCTTCTTTAAGAGCATCCTCAACAATCTCTGCGCGCTTTGGATTATCCTTAGGAACGCTAAATGCGCTTGAAACCAGCAAGAACTGACGAGAGTCCTCGTCCATAAGTTCCATGAAGTCTTGGCGGAGTGCTCCAGCTCGGGCAATGTATTTTGCAAGATCGTCTTCATGTTGAGCATAGGCAGGTTTTCCTTGTGCGTACACACCAGCCATTGAAGCCAAAGACACTGCAAGTGCCCCTACATAAGCGGCAGCACTACCGCCACCAGGAATAGGCTCTTTAGCAGCAAGGTGTTGAGCATAAGAGTCAGCGCTATACGTTGTAAACACAACTTCTTCAGGTGAAGAGGGATAAGACATTAGAAAAGACCCACAATTCTTCCATCATCAAGAACATCAATGTGCTCTGCAGCAGGAACCTTTGGAAGTCCCGGCATGGTCATAATGGAGCCCGTAAGACAGACTACAAAGCCAGCACCTGCAGAAACACGAACTTCTCGCACGGTGATCTTAAAGTTCTCTGGAGCACCCAATTTGGTCTGATCGTCAGTAAAGGAGTACTGAGTTTTTGCCATACAAATAGGGAGCTCGCCAAAGCCAAGCTCTTCAAGCTGCTGAAGCTGCTTGGCGGCACTTGGAGCAAATTCAACGCCATCAGCGTGGTAAATCTTAGTGGCAATGTCAGTAATTTTCTGCTTCAAAGACTCTTTGACGTCGTAAGCAAAGGTGAGCTTAGATTCAGTCTGACAGAGGCGCATAACCTCTTCTGCCAGAGCCTGGCCACCCTTTCCGCCCTTTGCCCAAACCTCAGACAGCACTACATTAACGCCACGCTTCTTGCACTCCTCCTCTACCAGAGCAAGCTCTTCAGCGGTATCGGTTGGGAATGCATTGATGGCAACAACTACAGGAAGACCGTAGACCGTCTGAATATTGTCAACGTGGCGAAGCAAATTAGGAATGCCCTCTTTAACCGCCTCAACGTTTTGCTGGTTAAGATCAGCTTTGGCAACGCCTCCGTTGTACTTAAGAGCACGAACAGTTGCCACCAGAACAACAGCAGATGGAGCAAGGCCGGTAGCCCTGCACTTAATGTCCAGGAACTTCTCGGCACCAAGGTCTGCGCCAAAACCAGCTTCGGTAACAACGTAATCAGCAAGACGTAGGGCGGTCTTTGTTGCTTCAACTGTATTGCAACCATGGGCAATATTGGCAAAAGGACCGCCATGAACAAGAGCAGGTGTGTGCTCAAGCGTCTGTACCAAGTTAGGCTGAATAGCGTCTTTGAGCAGCGCTGTCATAGCGCCCTCGGCATGGATATCGCTAACGGTTATAGGCTTGCGATCATAGGTGTAGGCAATAACCATTCTGCCCAGACGCTCTTTAAGATCTTTGATGCCGGAAGCAAGGCAGAATACAGCCATGACCTCAGAAGCAACAGTAATATCAAAGCCGTCTTGTCTTGGCATGCCGTCTGCAATGCCGCCAAGTCCGTCAACAACGTTTCTGAGCTGGCGATCATTCATGTCTACACAGCGCTTCCACACAACACGACGTGGATCAATATTGAGGCTATTACCCTGCTTGATGTGGTTATCCAGCATGGCTGCGCAGAGGTTGTTTGCAGCGCCAATAGCGTGGAAGTCACCGGTAAAGTGAAGGTTAATGTCCTCCATAGGAACTACCTGGGCATATCCGCCGCCCGCAGCGCCACCCTTGACACCAAAGACAGGTCCCAAAGAAGGCTCTCTAAGGGCCAACATGGCAGACTGTCCCAAGCTGGTCAAGGCATCCGCCAGACCAACTGAGGTAGTAGTCTTTCCCTCGCCCGCCGGCGTTGGGTTAATAGCAGTAACCAGCACAAGCTTTCCGCGAAGAGGCTTATCTGCCAGAGCACGTGCATCAAGCTTTGCCTTATAACGACCATAAGGCTCCAGAAGATTCTCTGGAATACCCGCACGCTTTGCCACCTCAAAGATGGGAAGCATCTCGGATGATTGAGCAATCTCGATATCGGATTTAACCTCAGACATGTTGTTCCTAACCTAAAGTGGACGATTTGCACGTACTAAACACAAGATGCGGCTGTTACACCGCATCAAGTTTTACTTATGAGAAGTCAGCAATCTGCTGCTCTAGCTGAGCAACAAGCGTAGTAAGTTCTTCTGCGCGTGCACGTTTCTTCTCGATAACTTCAGGCGCTGCCTTAGCAACAAAGCCCTGGTTAGCAAGGGTGCGCTCTACGCCAGAGAGCTCCTTCTTTGCAGACTCAAGATCCTTCTGAAGACGCTTGGCCTCAGCAGCAAGGTCAACAAGCTCACCAAGAACAACATACATTTCAAGGCCAGCATCGGTGACAGAAACAGAACCAGCAGGCTTCTGAGGCGCCTCACCAACCTCAAGCGAGCTTACGCGACCAACGTTCTGGATGAAGGCTGCCTGCTCCTTCAGCGCTGCAACATCCTGTGCTGGAGCTTTAACCACAACAGCAAGGTCTGTCTTTGGAGAAAGCCTGTAACGAGCGCGAGAAGAACGAACAGCAGAAACAACAGTCTTAGCAAGCGAGAAGTTATGCTCAGCTGCCTCGTCAACAAAGTTGGCAAGTTTCTGTGGATCTGGCCACTCAGAGATCATCAAGAACTCTGCGTCGTGACTCAAAAGGCCAGATGCAGGAAGAGCATCCCAAACGCTCTCGGTAACAAATGGCATGGCAGGGTGCAAAAGCCTCATGCTGACGTCCAGGACAAAGACAAGGTTACGCTGAACCTGCAGGCGCTGGTCAGGAGTTCCATCCAGAAGGCGACCCTTGCAGAGCTCGATGTACCAGTCGCAAACATCATTCCAGAAGAAGGACTGAATGTTGCGGGCATACTCACCAAAGCCATAGGTCTCAAGCTGCTCAGTTGTCTCTGCCACAACCTTTGCAAGGCGCGAGAACATCCATGCATCTTCTGGCGTTTCTGCCTTTGGCATGCCGGCAGTGTAACCGTCAAGGTTCATCTGAACAAAGCGGCTTGCATTCCAAATCTTAGTAACAAATGAACGTGCCTGATCAGTTCTTGGAGACTCAATAAGCTCACGAGTCTTCTTATCAAGAACAGCATCAAACTTGACGTCCTGGTTGTTAGTGATAAGCGTAAGCAGGTTATAACGCATTGCGTCTGCACCGTACTTAGCAATCAGATCCATAGGATCTACGCCGTTACCCTTTGACTTGGACATGCGACTGCCGTCCTTAGCCAAAATGGTTGCGTAGATGTAGACATCGTGGAATGGAATCTCTTTGGTGAAGTAGAGCGAGCTCATAATCATGCGAGCAACCCAAAGAGCAATGATGTCTCGAGCGGTTACCAAAACCTGTGTTGGATGGTGACCCTCAAGCTGCTCAGGATGGTCTGGCCAACCCTGTGTAGCAAAAGTCCACAGCTGAGAAGAGAACCAGGTGTCCAGAACGTCCTCATCCTGGTGAACATGATGGCCGCCACATTTAGGACAGATATCAGTATCTTCCATGAGCGCGTCCTGCCAACCGCAATCATCGCAGTAGAACACAGGAATACGGTGTCCCCACCAAAGCTGCCTGGAGATGTTCCAGTCGCGAAGATTCTCCATCCACGTGAGGTAGGTCTGAGTCCAACGCTCTGGGTGGAAGGTAACCTGACCGTCTTTGACTACCTGTGCTGCGGGCTCTTTGAGCCTATCGACAGCAACAAACCACTGCTCAGAGAGCCATGGCTCAAGCGTAGTGCCACAGCGGTAGCAATGCATAACGGAGTGATCAAGGTCTTCAACGTGATCAAGCAGACCGTGCTCTTCAAACCAAGCAACAATAGCCTCACGAGCTTGATCTCTGTCAAGACCAGAGAACTCACCATAGCCGTCAACTACAACAGCATGCTCATCAAAGATGTTGATCTGCTCAAGATTGTGAGTCTGACCCATAGCAAAGTCGTTAGGGTCATGAGCTGGGGTTACCTTAACAAAACCGGTACCAAAGCCTGCGTCAACGTGCCAGTCAGAGAAGATTGGAATCTCTCTATCAACAATTGGCAGAATAACGGTCTTTCCAACAAGATCAGCCTTTTCTGGATCTTGAGGAGAAACAGCTACGCCCGTATCGCCCAGCATGGTCTCTGGACGAGTAGTAGCTACGGTAATGTATTCAGCGCCATTAACAGGCTCTTTGAGTGGATAGCGCAGGTACCAAAGATGGCCCTTCTCGTCAGCATATTCTGCCTCATCGTCAGAAATAGAAGTCTCGCAATGAGGACACCAGTTTACGATGCGCTTACCACGATAAATAAGCTGGTCATGATACCAGTCAACAAAGACCTTACGCACTGCCTGAGTGTACTCAGGAGACATAGTGAACTTCTCGTCATTAAAATCAATGGAGCAGCCCATGCGCTTAATCTGAGAAACAATGGTTCCGCCGTACTCGCGCGTCCAATCCCAGCAAGCCTCCAGGAACTTCTCGCGACCAATCTCCAGGCGAGAAATGCCCTCTGACTTAAGCTTCTTATCAACCTTAGTCTGGGTTGCAATGCCTGCGTGATCTGTTCCAAGAATCCAACGAGTTGAATAACCGCGCATGCGAGAATAACGAATGTAGGTGTCCTGGATGGTGTCATCCATGGCATGACCCATGTGAAGGATGCCAGTAACGTTTGGTGGAGGGATAACTACCGTACGGTCTTCAGTTCCTTTGCTGCGACCATAGCAATCTGCCTTTATCCACTTTTCAATGAGCTCAGGCTCAGCCGCCTGAGGATCATAATTCTTGGGCATTTCTTCCACAGTAATCTTGCCTTTCATATGCTTTTAGCAGTATTCCTATTAACCATTTGAACAGTATAATGCATTAAAACAGATGTGGTTTAGGGGAATATAGTAATGTAATTTTAATATTACATATAAAAAATTACACTTTGTATAAAAAGTAGTAGTATTGATTTGTCACAACATTCAATTCAAAGTTTTAGCTGAAAGAAGCCATAACAAACATATCAAACACTAAAATTGATTGAAAAAATCAACAACATTTAAATCAAAAGTATAGTCAACAACTTTTTCTACAGGTAAAGAAGGTTTGACATGAAAAGCACTGTTAAAGAAATTCAAAATGACCTGAAGCGGAGTCTC
>CALHDX010000084.1:0-3014 GCA_938023105.1 uncultured Atopobium sp. | reverse complement strand
AAAACACGTTATTTGTTAGTGCCACGGTTCCTCCAAATGAAGACCAATTAACTGCGAAATAAACTTCCATACCAATTAACTTCAGTCATAATACTCCTATGTTCAAATTTATACAAGTATGAACATATTTTGAACATATTACCTTCAGAGGATTGTCAAAGACTGCCAATCTAACAAAAAAACGGCAAGAGATGCCGTTTTACCTTTTATGTATTGCTTTACAAGCGAGAAGAGCCTAGTAGGGACCAAAATCCAAACGCGCTGGATAGTGGTTTTTACGCTTCTCAACTGGTGGCATTTGCATGTAATCGCCGTAAAGCATCCTAAGGAATTTATCATTTTGATTAGGGAACGCTACTTGAATTCCATCAAAATCAAGCTTATCGACAGGAAAAACCTCATCAACTGGATAGGTATTTACAAACCTATCGGTATCGTGAAGATAGGCAATTCTTTTTGTCTTAACATGAGCAAAGCGGTTACGGGCTTCCTGCTCACGCTCATACATTTTCTGAGTAGAGAGATGCAGCAGTTTGCAAACTCCCCTACCCATAGTAACTGCTGCCTTTAAGAGCTTTCCTTTGATGCCGTCGGCCAAAATAACAGGGCGAGGAACGTCAACGAGGATGCGCATATGTGACCAGAACCACGCATCAAATGCCTGCTTCTGATATTCCTTCTCGTCATCCGAAACGTTATCAAAGCAGTAGACATCTAGGAAAATACCAAGGTCAAGAGGAAGTGGCGCAAGTGCTTCTTCGCAGAACTGTGTTCCTTTGAGCATAATGCGCGTGGTTGGGAATGGATAGTTGATGTCCCTCTCGGTATTCATGATTGAATACTTTTCTGACCACTCTTTATCATAGATATCTAAAAGTTTGTTGAAGTCTTCTGCAGGAAGACAAACATCAATATCATCGTCCCAAGGAATAAATCCCTTATGACGAAGGGCGCCAATCGCGGTGCCGCCAAAACCAAAATAGCGGATGTTGTTGGCTTCACACGTGTCTACGAAGTCCTTTAAAATCATCAGCTCAACTTGCTGGAGATGCTTAAGCGTTTCTGTATCGTATGTGCGCATTATCGACCTTCATACATCTTCTTGTAGTAATCCTGATAATCACCGGAAACTACATTCTTAACCCACTCGCGGTTCTCTAAATACCAGTTGATAGTGGTAACAATGCCCTCTTCAAATGGAGTTTCTGGATACCAGCCAAGCTCTTCTTTAATCTTATCGGGTGCAATACCATAGCGACGATCGTGACCCTTGCGGTCAGTAACGTAAGAGATTAGATCCTCAGTAATCTGAGTGTCACCAGTGATTCTTGCAACTTCACTGATAATGCGCTTAACAATGTAGAGGTTGTTGCGCTCGTTATGACCGCCAACGTTGTAGACCTCACCAAGGCGTCCACCTTCAAGAACCATAGCAATTGCCTTACAGTGATCATCAACGTACAGCCAATCGCGAACATTAAGTCCATCGCCATAGACAGGAAGAGCCTTGTGTTCCAAGCAATTCTCAATCATCAGAGGAATGAGCTTCTCAGGGAACTGATATGGACCGTAATTGTTAGAGCAACGAGTAATTACTGCTGGGAATCCGTATGTATCATGCCAGGCCTTTACAAACATATCTGCAGAAGCCTTAGATGCAGAGTAAGGGCTATGAGGGCTCAGTGGTGTAGTCTCACGGAAGAATGCCTCTGGATCATCAAGCGGAAGTGAACCGTAGACTTCATCAGTAGAAACCTGCAGGTATCTGTGGTCTCCGTAGGAGCCCTGGCCATCATTCCAGAAAGACTCTGCAACGCTCAGAAGAGCGACAGTACCCATAACGTTAGTGTCTGCAAAGGCACCCGGATCTTCAATAGAACGGTCTACGTGACTCTCTGCTGCAAAGTTAACAACATAATCAGGATGATAGGTCTCGAACAGCTGTGTCAGAGCCTCTTTATCCCTAATATCTACATGGGCAAAGGTATAGCGAGGATCTTGATCATATTCCGAGAGGTTCTCAAGGTTGCCTGCATACGTCAGAGCATCCACGTTCAAGATATGAATGTCCTGATTTCTTCTAAGCATATAGTGGATAAAGTTAGATCCAATAAATCCAGCTCCACCAGTTACTAAATAGGTCTTCACACTAACCTCTTTCTACCTTCGAAAGATATGTCGCAAGAGCCTCCTGCCAAGGCCTCATACAATTTCCAATGGTACTCTCAAGATGACCGTTTACCAAAGATGAATACGCAGGGCGAGAAGCACTTTCTGGGTGCATCTCTTTCCACTGAGCAGAGGTTACCCTGGAAACCTTACAGTCAAGATTGCTGCCAGCCATAATAGCTTCAGCAAAATCTGCCCATGAACATGTTCCTTCATTAGTTGCATGGTAGATGCCATAGTTCTCAGTAGCTGCAATGCACAAGATTGTGTGAGCTAGGTCATTTGCGCTGGTAGGATTACCCACCTGATCATCAACAACGCTAATCTCTGGATACTTTGCGCCAAGGGTTCGCATAGTTGCCACAAAGTTCTTGCCAACATAGCCGTAAAGCCATGCCGTTCTCACTACAAACGTTTGAGGATTTGCCGCAAGTGCAAGTCCCTCTCCCGCCAATTTGGAACGCCCATATGCAGAAACAGGATAAGGAGCATCTTGCTCTGTACGAGGCGAGCTTTCTTTACCACTAAAGACATAATCAGTAGATACTTGAACAAGCTTTGTCTGCGTAGCACTGCAAGCTCGTGCAAGATTCATAGGACCAAGGGCATTTACCGCAAAGGCCATCTCAAAATTGCTCTCGCAGCCATCTACATTTGTTGCGGCAGCACAGTTAATAACAAGGTCATAACGATCATGCTGGTCAAACCATGTATTTACCGCTTCTGAACTGGTAATATCAAGCTCATCTGCGTCGGTATAGTCAACATCTGGGTCAACAAATAACTCTGGAATAGGACCAATTTCAGAGACACCGGTTTCAAAAAGACGTTTGAGTTCATTGCCT